>JAKLKD010000055.1 GCA_023150845.1 Myxococcota bacterium
CGCCGAGCATCTGGAACCCTGAGGTGAAGGTCACTCGGTGAGTGGGATGCTGGTTGTCGTGCTCGTTACTGCCCATGACGAACGATCCTGCCGGGATCTGTCGCCACCAGGGCTTGAGCAGCGCCAGTAGCCCCGCGCGTCTCCCCAAGTCCAGATGGTTGAGCACGTTGTCCGCCGCCCCCTTCGCCGCGCGTTTGGCGTCCTCCACCGAGCCGTCGAGCACACCACCGGCCACCTCGCCGCGCTCAATCCGCCGCAGCACCTCACGCACCCAGAACAGGTCATGTCCGCAGGTGGTGGACTTGGCGACCTGCTCCAAGAGGCCTACGGCCACGGCGAGATCCTTCACCAAGGCCGGGATCTCTTCGATCACCTTCTGGCGGGCCTCAAGCTGCGCCCGCTGCCACCCAACCTCCAGCTTGAGCGTACCCCGTACCGTCTCGGCGCTGATCCCCTCAGCATCGGCTACCACCCGCAGCAGGAGCGCCGTGTTGCCCTCGTTCGTGATGCGCTGCACCAAGGCATCCGCCCCGCCCGGCCCGAGGCGCCCGCAGGTCAAGGCCAAGACCTCGGCCCAGCGCTCGGGGCGAGCCTTGCCCTCCGCGAACACGCGGGACAGCTCGCCCGCGCCCGGCGCCACGCCCGCCCCGACGGCGCCCATGTCGCGCTCCAGGGCCGACGCCGCCAAGAACTCGCGGAAGGTGCGGTGAGGAAAGCTGAAGGCGGTCGCGTCGCGGAGGCGGCCTGTATCGGGAATCAGGAGGCCCGTGCGCTCGGCGACTTCAGCGATGAAGGCGGCGGGGCTCGGCCAGTGTTTGCCCAGGCGAGCGGCGTTCCGGGCGTCAGCCTCCAGGGCGGTGATGAGCGCCTCCCTGTGGTACGCCTCCCCCTCAAGGCTGTGCAGGCGCAGGGCGGCCCAGCCGAGGAGCTCAAGGGTCAGCTCCGGCTCCCGCATCGGCGCGACGGGGGCGGCGTCCTCGGTGTTGTTCGCGCGGGTGAGAAGGAGCTTGAGAGCGCGCTCGTAGAGTTCGCCCCGACGGCTCGGCACGTCTTGCCCGGCGCGGAGCAAGAGGCCGACGAGGGTGAGCAAGAGCGGATTCTCAGCGAGTCGCCGCAGTCGCGGCGTGCGGCTCAGGCGCTCCAGGGCGCTCGCCGCGTACCCGGCGTCGCGCGCCCAGCGGCTCAGCAGTTCGGCCTGTTCGGCGGCGCCCAAGGGGCAGATCGTCAGCGTGTTGAAGTCGGCGGCAGGCTCGGTGTAGCCGATGGGGCGGCTGGCGACGATGACCTGGCTCTGCCCGACGAGATCGGCGGCGCCTGCCACCCACTTCCGGGCGGCGGGGAGGTCCACGGCCTCGTCGAGCCCGTCGATCAGCAGCACCGCGCGCCCGGCCTGGGCCTCACCCAACACAAACGGCGCGAGGTCGGCGGCGGTGAACGACTTACACAGCGCCTTGATGGCCGAGGCGAGGCCATCCTCCAGCTCGGCGACCTTGAGGTAGATCGGCAGGGGGCCGCCGGGCTTGTTGAGCAGCTCGATCGCGACGTGGCGCAACAGCGTCGTCTTGCCGCCGCCGGGCTCGCCGAGCAAGCCCCAGCGACGGTGTTCGTGGGCGAGCACACGCTCCAGCGACACGCGCCCGTGCAGGTCTGCGACGCCGCCGATGAACCTGCCGCTCACCTTGCGGCCTTGGGCGTGGGGCGCGTCGGCGCCGCAGTCTAGCTCACGCTCATGGGCCGCGAGGGTGACCTCGACGTAGACGGCCTCGATGGTGCGGGGGCCGCCGCCAATGCGAAACACGTCGGGGAGCTTGTCGAGCTGGCCTTGGAGCAGGGCGGCGTAGCGTTCGCGGTCGGTGCGGACCGGCGTGGGGTCGTCGGTGATGTCCTCGGTCGAGTCGTCGTCAGGTGGCTTCGGGGCGTTGGGCGAGCGGCGCAACGGCAGGGTCGCCACGCCGTTCGGCGCCTTCTGGTAGCGGTTGCGGTCGGGGATCCAGTCGTGGCCGTCCCAGACGCAGAAGTGGGCGCGGGCCTCGCCGCGGTTGGGGTCGAGTTCAAGGAGCTGGTAGGCGTTCGCCCACTTGGAGCCCGCATAGGACGCCCCGGCGGCGAGCTGAAGCACGTCGCGGTCGGGGTCGCCAGCGAGGCGGGCCTTCTGCTGGTGAAGGTGGCCGTTGAGGATGACCCCGCAGCGGCGGCGGATCTCTTCTTCGGACTCTTGGTCGTGCTCGTGGAGATAGTCCCAGGGGTGGTGCAGGAGTGCGATCGTGAGGTCGGCGGTGTCGGACCCGGCGAGGAGCTGGTTGCATTGCCAGCGGCTTAGGAGGAGGCTGCCGCGGTCGTTGTCGGAGGCCGAGAGCCAGGCGGAGTTGAGGCCCGCGAGGTGGACGGTGAGGCCCTGGATCTCGGGGCGCTCGGACCACCAGGGGACGGTGAGGCCGGGGTGGAAGGTCTGGGCGAAGGTGAGGTAGGCGGCTTGGCGGGCGAGGAGCGGGGCGCGCTCGGTCTCGGAGCCGAGCACCTCGGCGATGCTTTGTTGGGGGTCAGGGTCGCGGAGCAGGCCATCCCCTAAAATCCGGGCACTTCGGCTGATGCTCCCCCGGTGAACGTCGTGGTTGCCGGGCACGACGCGGATCTGCGCTGGGGTGACCCCCGCCGCCGTCGCGAGGGGGCCGGTGAGCCACGCCGTCGCTTGGGCGTACTCGTCGGCGGTGCCGACGTTGGCGATGTCGCCGGTCACCACGACGAGGTGGATCTCGCCGACCTCGGCCCGCAGCCGCGCCACGTCCGCCGCGAGGCGACCGAGCACCGTGCCCGAGTCCCAGGCCGTCTTCGCCGAGAAGTGCAGGTCGGAGAGGTGGAGCACGCGGATGGGGCGCCAGGGCTCGGCCTGTGTCGGCTTAGCCTGTGTGGTCGGCTTGGCGCTCGCCCCGGCCTTGGTCCGCTTCGGCGGGGGGCTCGACGCGGTCGGGGTGTCTGCTCGCTGCGCCAGCTCCACGGCCACGGCGTCGATCTCCGGGCGCCACTCCTCACGAAGCTCGCGGAGCAGGTCGAGCAGCACGGCCTCTCGCTTCTCAAGCTGCACGCGCTGGGTGAGCTGGTGGAACCAGGCGTCGGGGTCGGTGCGCTCGTGGGGCGGGAGCTTCTGCACGAGGCGCGCCGCCCACTCGCGGCGTTGGAGGGCCTGGGCCAGCTCGCCGTGGCGGTCGGCGAAGAGGCGGTGCAGGAGGGCGACGAGGGATGGGGAGACCACGGGCATTGAGGCGGGGCTCTCGATGGGGGAGCGTAAGGTGGGGTGGATGGAGGAGATGGGGCCTAGGGCCGCTCGGGCGGGCACAACAACAGGCGGAGACCAACATCCCTGTCCGTGAACGAGGGCTCGAGTCTGAACCGGTGCGCGGAGCGTGCGCCTTCGGGCCAGTCGTTCCAGGAGCCGCCGCGCAGAACGCGCGACGCACTACGCTCGGCAGATTCTGCCGACTTCTGCACGACCTTGCGGACGGCTTTGGTAAACCGCCGAGGGTCAATGGTCAGGCCGTTAGTGCGGGCGGCGTACGCTTCGGCGTCATAGATATCAGCGCACCACTCCGAAACGTTTCCGTGAACGTCGTCGAGGCCCCAAGCGTTCTTCGGCTTCTGCGCGACGGGGTGGGGGTGCCCGTCGCTGTTCAGATCGATCCAACCCACCCGCGCGAGGTCTTCGTTCGTGTCACCGCTCCAGAACCTCGTCTTGGTCCCCGCTCGGCAAGCGTACTCCCACTCAGGCTCCGAGGGAAGCCGCGCGCCCGCCCACTCTGCGAACATCACAGCGGCGTACCAGCTCACGTTGTAGACCGGTACCTCGTCTTGGGCGTTGGTTCGGAGCTTGCCGTCGAACGTGTCCCGCGCCGCGTCGTGGCCGGGGTCAAACAGGCGGTACATCTCCCAGGTCACCGGCACGCCGAGCATCTGGAAGCCTGAGGTGAACCTGACCCGATGGATAGGCTTCTCGGGGTCATACTCGTCGCTACCCATGTCAAATGACCCCGCCGGGATCTCACGCCACCACGGCTGGAGCAGCGCCAGCAGCGCCGCGCGCTTCGCAAGGTCGAGGTGGCTGAGCACGTTTTCCGCCGCCCCTTTCGCCGCGCGCTTGGCGTCCTCGACGCTTCCGTCGAGCACCTCCCCCTTCACCTCACCGCGCTCAATGCGTCGCAACACCTCCCGCACCCAATACAGGTCATGGCCGCAGGTGCTGGACTTTGCGACTGGCTCCAGCAAGCCCACGGCCACGGCCAGATCTTTCACCAAGGCCGGGATTTCCTCGATCACCCACTGGCGGGCTTGGAGTTGCTCCAACTCCCACCCCCGCTCTAGGTTGAGCGTCCCCCGCACGGTCCCGGCGCTGATCCCCTCGGCGTCGGCGACCACCCGAAGTAGCAGCGCCCGGTTGCCCTCTTTCGTGATGCGCCGCACCAAGGCGTCTGCCCCGCCGGGCCCCAAGCGACCGCAGGTCAACGCGAGCACCTCGGCCCAGCGCTCGGGGCGGGCCCTGCCCTCCGCGAACACGCGGGACAGCTCGCTCTTGCGGGACTTGGACATCCCGGCCCCGACGGCGCCCATGTCTCGCTCCAAGGCCATCGCCGCCAAGAACTCACGGAAAGTGCGGTGGGGGAAGCTGTAGGCCGTGGCGTCACGCACGCGGCCTGTGTCGGGGATGAGCAGGCCCGTGCGCTCTGCTACCTCAGCCACGAAGGCGGCGGGGCTCGACCAGTGTTTGCCCAAGCGCGTGGCGTTCCGGGCATCAGCCTCCAGGGCAGAGATCAGGGCGTCGCGCCGGTACGCCTCCCCCTCTAAGCCGTGCAGGCGCAGAGCGGCCCAGCCGAGGAGCTCCAGGGTGAGGTCGGGCTCCCGCATCGGCGCGCCGGGGGCGGTGTCCTCGTCGTTGTGCCCGCGGGTGAGGAGCAGCTTGAGGGCGCGCTCGTACAGCTCACCGCGTCGGCTCGGCACGTCTTGCCCTGCACGGAGGAGGAGCCCGACGAGGGTGAGCAAGAGCGGGTTCTCGGCGAGGCGGCGCAGGCGCGGGCTGCGGCTGAGGCGCACCAGAGCGCCGGTGACCTTGGCGCGGTCGGGCACCCAGCGGGTGAGCAGGTCGGTCTGCTCGGCGTCGCCCAAGGGGCAGATGGTGAGCGTCCTAAACACCGCCGAGGGCTCGGTGTACCCGATGGGTCGGCTCGCGACGATGACCTGGCTGCGCCCAGCGAGCTCGGCGGCTCCCGCCACCCATTTGCGGGCGGCGGGGAGGTTTACGGCCTCGTCGAGCCCGTCGATCAGCAACACCGCGCGCCCCGCTTGGGCCTCACCCAGCACGAACGGCATCAGGTCTGTGGTGGCGAAGGACGTGCATAGCGTCGTAATGGCCGCGGGGAGGCCCCGCTCCAGTTCGGCGACCTTGAGGTAGATCGGCAACGGACCACGCTCATCTCGCAGCAGCTCAGTCGCGACGTGGCGCAAGAGCGTCGTCTTGCCGCCGCCGGGCTCGCCGAGCAGGCCCCAACGGCGATGGTTGTGCGCGAGCACGCGGCTCAGGGGCACGCGACCGTGCAGGTCGTTCGCGCCGCCGATGAACTTGCCGCTGACCCTGCGGCCCTGTGCGTAGGGGGCGTCGGCGCCGCAGTCCAGCTCCCGCTCATGCGCCGCGAGGGTGACCTCGACGTAGACGGCCTCGATGGTACGGGGGCCGCCGCCAACGCGGAACACGTCGGGGAGCTTGTTGAGCTGGCCTTGGAGCAGGGCGGCGTAGCGCTCGCGTGGCGTGCGGACGGGCGTGGGGTCGTCGGTGATGTCTTCAGTGTGGTCGTCGTCGGGCGGGGGCTTCGGGGCGTTCGGGGAGCGGCGCAGGGGCAGGGTCGCCACGCCGTCGGGGGCCTTCTGGTAGCGGTTGCGGTCGGGGATCCAGTCGTGGCCGTCCCAGACGCGGAAGTGGACGCGGGCCTCGCCGCGCATGGGGTCGAGCTCTAGGAGCTGGTAGGCGTTCGCCCACCTGGAGCCCGCGTAGGAGGCCCCGGCGGCGAGCTGGAGCACGTCGCGGTCGGGGTCGCTGGCGAGGCGAGCCTTCTGCTGGTGGAGGTGGCCGTTGAGGATGACGCCGCAGCGGCGGCGGATCTCCTCTTCGGACTCCTGGTCGTGCTCGTGAAGGGTTTCCCAGGGGTGGTGCATCAAGGCGATGGTGAGGTCGGCGCCCTCAGCCCCGGCGAGGAGCTGGTTGCATTGCCAGCGGCTCAGGACGAGGTTGCCGTAGTCGCCGTTGGAGGCCGAGAGCCAGGCGGAGTTGAGGCCAGCGAGGTGGACGGTGAGGCCCTGGATCTCGGGGCGCTCGGACCACCAGGGGACGGTGAGGCCGGGGTGGAAGGTCTGGGCGAAGGTGAGGTAGGCGGCTTGGCGGGTGAGGAGCGGGGCGCGCTCGGTCTCGGAGGAGAGCACCTCGGCGATGGCTTGTTGGGGGTCGTCTTCGGCGAGCAGCGCCTTGGCGAGCAGGCTAGCGCTTCGGGTGATGCTCCCCCGGTGAACGTCGTGGTTACCGGGCACGACGCGGATCTGCGCTGGGGTGACCCCCGCCGCCGTGGCGAGGGGGCCGGTGAGCCAGGCCGTCGCTTGGGCGTACTCGTCTGCGGTGCCGAAGTTGGCGACGTCGCCGGTCACCACGACGAGGTGGATCTCGCCGACCTCGGCCCGCAGATTCGCCACGTCCGCCGCGAGGCGACCGAACACCGTGCCCGAGTCCCAGGCCGTCTTCGCCGAGAAGTGCAGGTCGGAGAGGTGGAGCACGCGGACGGGGTGCCAGGGGGCGGCCTGTGGTGGCTTGGCCCGTGTGGTCGGCTTGGTGCTTGGTTGGGCCTTGGTCCGCTTCGGCGGGGGGCTCGACGCGGATGGGGTGTCCGATAGCTGCGCCAGCTCCACGGCCACGGCGTCGATCTCTGGGCGCCGCTCCTCACGAAGCTCGCGGAGCAGGTCGAGCAGCGCGGTCTCCTGCTTCTCAAGCTGCACGCGCTGGGTGAGCTGGTGGAACCAGGCGTCGGGGTCGGTGCGCTCGTGGGGGGGGAGCTTCTGCACGAGGCCCGCCGCCCATTCTCGGCGCTGGAGGGCGTGGGCCAGCTCGCCGTGGCGGTCGGCGAAGAGGCGGTGCAGGAGGGCGATGATGGATGGGGAGACCACGGGCATTGAGGCGGGGCTCTGGGAGGGGGAGCGTAACGAAGATGGGTTGGGGAGGGCTATGGCCGCTCGGGCGGGCACAACAACAGGCGGAAGCCGAGGTCCCAGTCCGTGAACGAGGGCGCTTCACAGATCCGGCGCGCGGAGCGCGCGTACCCGAGCTCGATGCGCCAGGAACCGCCGCGAACAACGCGCGACGCGCCACGGTTGGCAGTTTCTGCCGACTCCGGCGGCCCACCTCCGAAGGCGAAGGTCGAGCGCTGAGGGTCAACGGTCAGGCCGTCGGCGCGGGCGGCGTAGGCGTTCTCGTCCCAGGCGTCGGTGCACCACTCCCACACGTTACCGTGAACGTCGTGGAGGCCCCAGGCGTTCGTCGGCTTCTGCGCGACGGGGTGAGCGTGCTCAGCGCTGTTCTGGGCGGTCCACCCCACCCGCGCGAGGTCGGCGTCGGCGTCACCGCTCCAGAACCTCGTCTTGGTCCCCGCTCGGCAGGCGTACTCCCACTCCGACTCTAGCGGCAGCCGGGCGCCCACCCACTCCGCGAACATCACCGCGGCGTACCAGCTCACGTTGTAGACCGGCACTTCATCTTGGGACTCCGGCGGGAACTTGCCTCCGAAGTTGGAGCGCGCCGCGTCGTGGCCGGGGTCGAACAGGCGGTACATCGCCCAGGTCACCGGCACGCCAAGCATCTGGAAGCCCGAGGTGAGGGTGACGCGGTGCTGGGGCTTCTCGTCGTCGCGCTCGTCACCACCCATCTCAAACGACCCCGCCGGGATCTCGCGCCACCAGGGCTTGAGCAGCGCCATCAGCGCCGCGCGCTTCCCCGCGTCGAGGTGGCTCAGCACGTTGTCCGCCGCCCCCTTCGCCGCGCGTTTGGCGTCCTCGACGCTGCCGTCGAGCACTCCACCGACCACGTTGCCGCGTGCTATCCGCCGCAGAACCTCGCGCACCCAGAACAGGTCATGGCCGCAGGTGGAGCTTCGCGCGACCTGCTCCAGTAGCCCCACGGCCACCGCCAGATCCTTCACCAAGGCCGGGATCTCCTCGATCACCTTCTGGCGGGCCTGGAGCTGCTTCATTCGCCACCCCAACTCCAGCTTGAGCGTCCCTCGTATCGTCTCGGCGCTGATGCCCTCGGCGTCGGCCACCACCCGCAGCAGGAGCGCCGTGTTGCCCTCCTTGCTGATGCGCTGCACCAAGGCGTCGGCCCCGCCCGGCCCCAAGCGACCGCAGGTCAACGCGAGCACCTCGGCCCAGCGCTCGGGGCGGGCCTTGCCCTCCGCGAGCACGCGGGACAGCTCGCCAGCGCCGCTCCTTGCCCCCCCTCCGACAGCTACCATGTCCCTCTCTAGGGCAGTCGCCGCAAAGAACTCGCGGAAGAACCGATGAGGAAAGCTGTAGGCCTTGGCGTCGCGGACGCGGCCCGTGTCGGGGATGAGCAGGCCCGTGCGCTCGGCGACCTCGGCGACGAAGGCGGCGGGGCTCGTCCAGTGTTTGCGCAGGCGCGCGGCGGTTCGGGCGTTGGCCTCCAGGGCGTCGATTAGGGCGTCGCGCTGGTAAGCCTCGCCCTCCAACCCGTGTAGCCGCAGGGCGGCCCAGCCGAGGAGCTCCACGGTGAGTTCCGGCTCTCGCATCGACGCAACGGGCGCGGCGTCCTCGGTGTTGTGGTCGCGGGTGAGCAGCAGCTTGAGGGCGCGCTCGTACAGCTCACCCCGGCGGCTCGGCACATCCTGGCCGCTCCGCAGGAGGAGGCCGACGAGGGTGAGCAGGAGCGGGTTCTCGGCGAAACGCAGCAAGCGCGGGGTGCGGCTCAGGCGCTCCAAGGCGGCGGAGACCTTGGCGCGGTCGGTGACCCAGCGGGCGAGCAGATTGGCCTGCGCAAAGGCGTCCAAGGGGCAGATCGCGAGCGTGAAGAAGTCCGCTGCGGGCTCCTCATAGCCGATGGGGCGGCTGGCGACGATGACCTGGCTCTCGCCTAGCTCGGCGGCGGCGCCCGCCACCCAGCGCCGGGCGGCGCGGAGATCCTTGGCCTCATCGAGCCCGTCGATCAGCAGGACAGCTCGCCCGGCTTGGGCCTCACCCAACACAAACGACGCAAGGTCGGCAGCATCGAACAACTGACACAGCGACCTGATGGCCGAGGGGAGGCCCTGCTCCAGCTCGGCTACCTTGAGGTAGATCGGTAAGGGGCTGTCCGTATTCCGCAAAAGGTCGAGCGCGACGTGGCGCAAGAGCGTTGTCTTGCCGCTACCGGGGTCACCCAAGAGGCCCCAGCGGCGGTGAGGGTGGGCGAGCAAGACCGACAAGGGCACGCGCCCGTGTAGGTCCCCGACTCCGCCGATGAACTTGCCGCTCACCTTCCGCCCTAGGGCATGGGGAGATTCATCGCCAATGGCCAGCTCTCGCTCTTGGGTTGCGAGGATGACCTCGACGTAAACGGCCTCGACTGTGCTGGGGCCGCCGCCGACACGGAATACGTCGGGGAGCTTGTCGAGCTGGCCTCGAAGCAAGGCCGCGTAGCGTCGGCGTTGGTGATTGGGGGAGCGGCGCATGGGCAAGGTCGCCACGCTTTCGGGAGCCATCTGGTAGCGGTTGCGGTCAGGGCTCCAGTCGAAGCCGTCCCAGACGCGGAAGTGAACACGCGACTCGCCAAGAATGGGGTCGAGCTCTAAGAGCTGGTAAGCGTTCGACCACTTGGCGCCCGCGTAAGAAGCTCCGGCAGCGAGCTGAAGCACGTGGTGGTCGCCGTCGCTCGCGATGCGGGCCTTCTGCTCGTGGAGGTGCCCGTGCAGAATGACCCCGCAGTGACGGCGGATCTCCTCCTCGGACTCTTGGTCGCGCTCGTGGAGGTAGTCCCAGGGGTGGTGCAGCAGCGCAACGGTGAGGTCGGCGGTGTGGGACCCGGCGAGGAGCTGGTGGCATTGCCAACGGCTCACGATGAGGTTGCCCCGGTCAGTGTCTGAGGCCGAGAGCCAAGCCGAGTTGAAGCCCGCGAGGTGGACGGTGAGGCCCTGGATCTCGTTTCGCTCGGACCACCAGGGCGCGGTGAGGCCAGGGTGGAAGGTCTGGGCGAAGGTGAGATAGGCGGACTGGCGCTCCAACAACGGCGCCCGCTCGTTCTCGGAGCCCAGCACCTCGGCGATAGCTTCTTGGGGGTCGTCTTCGGAGAGCAGGCCCTTGGCGAGCACGTTCGCGGCCTTGGTGATGCTCCCCCGGTGAACGTCGTGGTTGCCCGGCACGACGCGGATCTGCGCTGGGGTGACGCTCGCCGCCGTCGCGAGTGGGCCGGTGAGCCACGCCGTCGCTCGGGCGTACTCCTCGGCGGTGCCGAAGTTGGCGATATCGCCGGTCACGACGACAAGGTGTATCTCGCCGACCTCGGCCCGCAGCCGCGCCACGTCCGCCGCGAGGCGCTCCAGCATCGTACCCGAGTCCCAGGCTGTCTTCGCTGAGAAGTGTAGGTCGGAGAGGTGAAGTATACGGATGGGGTGTTGGAGGGGCTCGGAATAAGGCGGGGGCTCCGAGTCTGGAACCAATACCGTCTCCGGCGCGCTCGACGCGACCGAGGCAGCGATCCCAATACGCTTAAGCAGTTGAAGCAGAAGTAGGTATCCCTCCGACGCTCGCTCTCGCTCTACCTCATCTGCTCGTGCCTGAGCGCCTTGATACCCTGACTCTGTTTCCTTCGCGATGTTATGCACTGGAATCCGCAAACGACCGATCTGCTCGCGCACTTCCTCGCTTGTGTCACCGAGCAACATGGTGACGATCTCGCGTAGCACGCCCATCACGATGTGCGGCGGTGCGTACCTCCACAGCGCTTCCCTCGCGTCATCGGACACAAATCGCAGCACAGGATCGCGTCGGCTCGTCTCGTCGGGGCTTGCCCAAGTGAGAAATCCCGATGTCAAGGTGAGCGCAAGCTCATGCGGTTGGAGTCCACCGTAGCCTCCAAGGCTCTCCGCGAGCCGATAGAGCATACGCTGGTCAACGTGCCCAGGGACCAAGGCAGCGCAGACAAGGGCCTCCACGGAAGCGGGGGGAAGCAGGTCAACCGCGATCTGAGCGCGCCTCTGGAAGTCGAGAGGCGCACGCCGCGCGATGACCTGCTTGAGCGTCACGGCATCTTGTGAGAGCGTAACGGCGTGAAGGCCTACTAAGGAACCGGTCGCCGCCCAGCTCCGCAACGACGAGACCCCTTCAGGAGTCAGCTCAACCACCGGGATCGCTCGTCGGGATCGGGCGCCCTCCAATGGAGCAAAGTACGGCGATAAGCGCCCTATCCTGGTCCGCGACCACTCTGTGGCTGGCCAGGGGTGCAGGAGGCCCATCTGGCTTCCTTCTGGGAGGCTACTCACGAGACGCCACAGGCTATCGCTTAAGATCGAGTCATTCATCGCGTCGGTCACCAGCAAAACAAGCGACGGGTGAGGATGACGGGCGAGCAAACTGACCGTGGAGGCCGACTTGCCCAGCGGCGGCCATAAGCGGGCCTCCAAGTCTGGAGCGTGCGCGGGCCGAAATGCCCAGGTGCCCTCACGTCGAGGAAGAACTCGCAGAATGACCGTATCGACGAACATGCTCGGCAGGCCGAGCGCGCGTAGCAGAAGCTCGATCCTCTCCCGAAACAGCGTCATTTGGAGCGACTCATCCACCAGCACCACGAGCCGATAGACTCTTCGGGGTAGCTGAGCCCGGTGGTCAAACCACAGCCCAGCGCGAGCCCTGTCCCGGCAGAGAGCGGCGATGTCAGGCTGATCGCTCACGCGCAGCACCTTTGGCGACAGCGCCGCGACCGACCGAGCCCAATTATTCCGGGTCCTCCTTGTGTTCGAGGCCTTAACGTAAACATCCACGTCCGACCACACCACTCGCTCGGATGAAGTGCGCTCGGGGAGGCCAATCTGGGGTTGTTGTACGTCGGTGGGTGGCCGCTGAACGGGGGGCTGTTTAGCCGCTTTGGCCGCCTCTGACGATTGGTCAGACGCCGAGTCTGCCTCGGGGCTCCGCGATGAAGGCTGAGACTCCACGTCAGGATGAGCAGGTGCTCTCTGGACGCTCGGCCCAATCTGTTCTTGAAGCCACAGCCGCTCAAGCAGAGCGCGGGTATCCCAGCCCATGTTCGGAGGAGGCGGGCGCACGCTCATTGTGACTCATCGCCTCTGCGAAGGCTGCGATCCGCCCGCTCCATCTCCACGTTATGCGTTCCCGTCAAGTACAGCTTCTCCAGAACAAGGTCCGTCGGATTGGCACCTTCAGGCCCCCTGTCCATCACCCTTTGCACCTCCGCCTCAGAGACCCCTCGACCAAGCCGTCGTGACGCGATCTTCGCCAGCGTGAGAACGTCTACCGTCGGCATCTGGAGCACTACACAACGCCGCATAAATGCGTCAGAGAATTCGCGCTCGCCGTTCGAGGTTAAGACAACCACAGGGAACTGGAAAGCGCGAACCCACGCATCATGGAGGCGTGCATGGGACACAGCTCCGCTGCGGCTATCCCATGTGACCACGTCGATCGGCCACTGACCCGCACGAAGCAGCTCAGGGATGACGAAGTGACGCTCCTCAAGCACATGGAGCAGGTCGTTGGGAAGATCGAAGCTCGCCTTGTCGATCTCGTCTACGAGCAGAACGCGAGGCCTGCTTGCGGGGAGGAGCGCCGTTCCCAAGGGGCCAAGTGTGATGAAGTCTCCTATCCTGTCCGGGCCGCTGTTCGTCGAAGGGGCATCTTCTACGCCGTTCGGTATGGATGCGGTCCGAGAGGCGTGTTGGAGATGAGCGATGGCCTCGTAGCGATACAAGCCCTCAGAGAGAGTGCTTGATGAACTGATGGGCCAGACCAGTGGAGGGCCTAAGTTTAGCGTTGCGGCGATACTCCAGGCCAAGCTCGACTTGCCCATGCCTGGATTACCTTGCACAAGAATGGGCTTACGCAGCAGCAACGCCGCGTTGATGTTATCGAGCGTTCGCTGATCCTCCAGAACGTACGCCTCACCACGCGCTCGATCGTCCTCACCCAGCGTCGGAGTGGTGTCGGTTTCGGGTGACGGAGCGAGCGGGCGCCTCCACGGCGGCGGACTGCCCAACCATCGGTTGATGCGTTCATCCGCGGCTCTGGTCTCGTGTGAACCATGGTAGATGTACCACTCTGGAGCGATGGCGGTCATGCTTCAGTATCCTGGGAGGTTGGGAGTTCGTTGGAGAGTTGCTCGTGCTCGGTGCGGAATCGAGCATCGTTCCAGATTACGAGCGGCTGATTTGTAGCGACCTGACCGACGGCATCGATTAGGTCTTTGGTTTTGATGTGTGTGCGACCGCTGAAAGAGGTCGCCCAAATGTCTGTCCCATGTTGCTGTCGAACAACAAACAGGACGATATCCATACATTTTCGGAGAGCATCTGTGGCTATTTCCTTGTTTGCCCACGCTCCCAGAAGTGCGACATGCTTTTCTTTGGCTTTTCTCCAGTGCGCAGCAGTGGGTTGCCTTGGGAGATGCAAGACATGTTTTTCGGCATTTACCTCGGACAGTGTGAATCCCACAGGTCGATCATTGAAAGATACAGCAACACACCGAAAGTTATTCGACAGCGCAATGGTAACGTCTCTCACACGACGATCCTCGAGTAGCTTGGCGTCATCAAGCAACAGCACGCAGGCATATTCCCCACACTTGAATTGTGTTTGTGTTTGTCTGGCGTGCTTGTGAGAGATCTGGGTAAGTAGCTTATCCAGCACGTCGTATAAGGTACTTTCGCTGCACGATCTTGGACCTATCTCCGACGGCTGGAACGGGCCGCCAAGTATTCGAGGTCGATTAATAGTCCAGATGTTTTTCCTCTTGGTGAGCGGTAGTACGATGCACTTAACCCCCCCCGGAGGTTCAACCGGCTTGAAGAACGCCCATGATGGGACTGGCTCCGTCACCGAACTTGGCAGGCTCGTGGCACGGAGCGTAGTCGTTCTCGGTGAGCGGCGCAGGGCCAACTCCACAATCCCGTCTGGCGCGGTCTTAGGATACCGTTCCCGATCGGAGATCCAGCACTTCGACGGGCTGTGCCACTTGCGCAGGTGAATCTTGGCGTGCCCTACCCCCGGATCAAGCTCAAGGAGCTGGAAGCCGCGGGTCCGCCCCTCGCGCGGGTCGGCATAGCAGGCGCCCGCCGTAGCCTCAAGCACAGGCTGCCCGTCACGCTCTACGGAGAGGGTCTCCACCCGGTGCTGGTGCCCCCGCAAGATGACGCCGCAGCGGAGATAAGTCGCATCCCGGTGCGCGAGGCTGGCTTGCTCCGTGAGGTCTTCCCAAGGATGGTGCATCAGGGCGATGGTGAGGTCGGGGTCGGGGCGATCCGCAGGGAACAGGGCATTCCATTGCGGGCCACCCAGCGCGAGGTGGCGGTGGCCGTCTACCTCACCGCGGTCGTTCTTGTGGCTACCAGCGAGCCAGGCCGTGTTGAGGCCGATGAAGTGGACGGCCCAGCCCTCGATCTCCTCTTCAGACCGCCAGCCGGGCCCGTCGTCTACAGGGTTGAAGTCTCTCGCGAACTCGCGATACGCGGCCTGCCGATCGAGGAGCATCTTTCGCAGAGGTCCGTCGCGCATCGACTCAGCGATGATGTAATCTCCGCCCTTGCTGAGCACCTTCTCGTCTAGTCCACTCACCGCGAGGTTGATCTTCTTCCGGTCAACGTCATGGTTGCCGGGGACCATGCGGATCTGGTTGGCCTGCACCCGAGCGGCTTCGGCGAGCGGACCCTTGAGCCACTTGGCGGCCTCTTTATAGTCTTTTGCGGTGCCGTAATTGGCGATGTTCCCGGTGATCACGACCCGGTGGATCGGGCCGAGCTCACGGCGTAGGGCAGTCACCTCATTGACCAGCTCGGTGAGCACCTGCATCTGGTCCCACGCTGCATCCGCCGCGAAGTGCAGGTTAGAGAGGTGGAGCACGCGGATGGGGCGACTGGGGGCGGCCTGTGGTGGCTTGGTCTGTGTGGTCGTCATGGCGCTTGCCCCTCCTTGGTCCCCTTGGACGGTGGGCTCGACGCTAACAGGATGCCCGTGCCGTGCAGCCTAAGCTCCGCCGCTACGGCGTCGATGTCGGGGAGCTGCGCAGGATGTAGATCGCGGAGCAGGTATAGTAGCGCGCTCTGCCGCTTAAAAAGCTGCACATGCTGGACGAGCTCGCGGAACCAAGGCGCGGGGTCGGTGCGTTCGTGCGGCTGGAGCTTCTGCATGAGGCCCTTCGCCCAATCTGGGCGCTGGAGGGCCTGCGCCAACTCGTCGTGGTGATCGGCGAAGAGGCGGTGCAGGAGGGCGATGAGGGATGGGGAGACCACGGGCATTGAGGAGGGGCTCTGGGTGGGGGAGCGTAAGGCGCGGTGGACGGAGAATGTGGGGGCGCCAGTCAGGACATAGGTAACACTTTGGGGGGGTACTCTAGGTGACAGCTCAGCCAAGCTCCGGGGTTACAGGTGAGCTACCGTGGGGTCTCCAGTGTTTGTGTTTGATTCATACTTGATCCTATATCTCCATCCCCGAGGCTGTGGGCGCTGTGGGCAGGCGCCAGCCTGTCCAAGCCGCTGTGGGCGCTGTGGGCGAGCGACCCGCAGGGGAGGTCGTCCATAGCGTCCATGGTGGCGTCAGCGTCCATAGCCGCCCTCACGCCGCCGCCGCGAGCTGGCCGAGGCTGGTGTTGAAGAAGAACATCTCGGTAACGCCTTCCGCGTCATCAACAAACGCGACGCTCTGACCACGAAGCGCCATGCTCACATACACGTTTCGTCCTCGGAACTTGGCCATGCCCTTCTTGTTCACACAGCGCACTTCAGCGCCGAGCGGGTACCAGGCCCGTATCGGCCCAAGGTAGGGCCGCTCGGAGCGACTGTAGAGCTCGCTGGGCACCTTCATCGCCAAGGCCTCGTGGGGGCGGACGTGGTTGAACTCATGGCGCCACCGCTCCAAGGCAGCACGCTGACCCTCGAGATCGTGTGTGGCGACGTCCTCCACGTCAAAGCGCATGTCCAGGTGCATTCGTTCGTGTCCGCCATTGTCTTGGGGGCAGGCCGGACGACTGCGCACCAGACGAATCCCGAGGGACACCCACCACGCCGAGAGGGTCGTCAGCCCGCCCGGCGAGCGCATGGACACGAATGGCGAGCCGTTGTCCACAAGGATGCTCTCGGGCAGCCCATGCTTCTCAAAGAGCCGCTCGAAGACCAGTTGCGCGGCCTCCCCCGTCGTCGTGGTCATCAGCTCGGCGCAGAGCACATAGCGGCTGTAGGCGTCGCGCACCGTCAGCGGCTCGGCCCGGCTGCCATCGCCCGTCCGCCACCAGCCCTTGAAGTCCACCGTCCACAGCATGTTCGGGCAAGTGGCCTCGGCCCTCGGCGGCACCGTAGGAGCGTTCGTCGCAGGCCTCCGAGCTCGCGACACGCTGACCCCAGCTCGCTCCAAGATCCGCGCGATGCTGCGCTGGCTCGGCACCTCCGCGGCCTTGAGCTGCCGCGCGAGCACCGCATGGAGCTTCTTCGGACCCCACCGCGCGTGCGACCGGCGCAGCTCCAGGATCCGCAGAACCGCCTCTCCCGACGCGCTCAAGGGCGAGCTGTGAGGACGCCGTGTCCGCTCGCGAAGGCCCTCGATGCCGCCCTCCTTGAAGCGTTGAAGCCACTTGTAGCCCGTCTTTCGGCTGATCTCGTACTCCCGGCACAGCTCCGACAGGTTCGCGTCGGGCTCCAGCGCGCGAAGGATGAACTCCTCTCTCAGCTTGCTCATCTCAGCCTCCTTCCACGGCATCTCCTCTCCTCAGTGGGTTGCTGAGAAGACCTGCTCCCGAAGGACCGAAGTGTCACCTATGTCCTGGCGTGAAAGTGTCACCTATGTCTTGGCGTCAGACCCCCGACGCCGAGGTTCCGTTACCAGCTCGACGACCAGCTCGGCTCCGCCTTGCTGGAGGTGGACGACGACGGCGGCGTGATCAGCTACGAGGAGTACCACCCCTACGGCACGACGGCCTGGTGGGCTGAGGACGCGGCGATCGAGGTGAGCCGCAAGCGGTATCGGTACACCGGTAAGGAGCGGGACGAGGAGACGGGGCTGCAATACCACTCGGCGAGGTACTATGCGCCTTGGCTGGGGCGGTGGGACAGGCCGGATCCGATTGGGCTCGGGGATGGGGGGAATCGGTATCGTGCACTACGAAATAGTCCGGCATTACACTCGGACCCATCGGGGTTAGTTCCCCCTGATGGCCCCTCCACGGATCGGGCGATTGGAGTACCTGAGGAGGCGATAAGGCAAGCTCAATACTACCCGTTTGGCGAGCCTGGAGTAGTCAAGCCGAATGGGGATTTCAAAGTTCCTGTGTTGACATATGACGTCGCCGTTGTTGTATTTTATACAGGAGATCCTGAATTCGACGCCGCCCAACCGCTTCACGCGCATGTACAAATCGCAGGCGTAGTAGAGACGCGGGCAAAGGCCAATATTTCTGTGAACGCCACCGAGATACCAATGGATGCAAGCCTTCTATCAGACCCCGCAATGTTTGACGCTACAAGTCTCTTTTTCTTCCCCAACAGTGATGATATGAGTACCGTTCTACGGCTTGCGGAACAGCGTGGCGAAGTGCCTCCATTTATCCTCGTTATATCGCCAGGTGGGATTCACGTCAGTGACGACCAAAACTCGACTTATGGAGGTATAAATATTCCAAGAACTCCGTTTATGGTCGTTGCGGGAGTTTGGGCCGTTAATGAGGAGGGCCGGACTTTGGAAAAAGGTAAGTTCACCGCAAGTCATGAGTTTGGGCATAAGGAAGGTCTGTGGCATACATCGTTGGATGATCTATGCAACACAGATGTTATGCAAGATCCTGTTCATCCGTTTGAGCGTCACGAGGCGGAATTCAAAGACACCCAGAGCGATATCATGCGCAGATTCGCAGAGGAGCAGCAATGAGTGTTTCACACCTCATGCATGAATTCACCAAGAGCCTTCTAAACTATGGAGGCATTGGCCTCCTGTTGGGCATAATCTGGGACATAAGCATCCGAGTTCGCTATGGGACATTCTCGACCGCACTCACAAAACGGCTGGTACTTGCTCAGATGGGTGTTGCCGTGGCTCATGAGTCCCTTAGAGCAAAGCACTTAGACTTTGTGTCGGCGGCGGTAATGTATGCGAATTTCACTGGCCCGACATTGTTGTTCGGTCTGATCGTTTTTGTGTTGTTTGATGAATCAGAGTCCCGATGGGCAAAGCTGACGTTGCGGGTCGCGATATTTTTCTTTCTGATTGGTGTTATGATGCACGCAGATGCAATCGTTAGCCTTTCGAGGCCAGACTACAGGACCGACCACTTCGTTCTACCAAGGATTCTTCTTTTGATTTCTTCGCTCATGGCGACAATTTCGATATGCACATTATTTCGCTGGCCGTTGGACACACAATCGAAGCCTTGCGCTACCAAAGTATAGGAGTCACCGATGCGCTCGTCACCCTCGTCGCCGTGAGCGAGCAGACCCACACCGTCGTACGCCTCCAGCCCCGCGGCGACGCACCCCACATCAAACAGAACGGCAAGAAAAACTACGATCTCGTCATCGAGGATGAAGGAGTTGCACTCCCACCAGCTCAAGTTGATACCATTCGATAGC
Source organism: Myxococcota bacterium (assembly GCA_023150845.1). Taxonomy (GTDB): domain Bacteria; phylum Myxococcota_A; class UBA796; order UBA796; family CAJQPC01; genus JADKFE01. The sequence continues at coordinate 18,849 of JAKLKD010000055.1, forward strand.
CACAGTGCCTTGTCCACGCGGCGCAGAGCTCCGGGGTGATGCTCGCCCACGCGCTGGTCATGACCTCGCGTAGCCGGGTGAAGGAGCTCGGCGCGACCTTTCGGATGGTTCTCTTGATCCATGCCCAGCAAATCTCGATGAGGTTGAATTCCGGGGAGTAGGGCGGAAGATCGAACGCGGTGGCTCCCCACTTGAACAGGATCTCTTCGACGCCTGCGACCTGATGAGCGCGCAGCCTATCCATGACGACGCCATCGCCGTTTCAGAGAGTTGGGCCGAGTTGTTCGTCGAGAAGACGCTTGAACGTCTCCCCATCCATTGAACCCTCGACCTCCAACTTGCCACGAAGGCCGTCCGCGGCGGTGGCGTCCGCCGAGCTTGTGGCCTCGCGGGAGCGCGCTGAGCGCTTGTGGGGGGTCGTCCGCGTGAGCGTGAGTCGCACGATCGGCGAGCGCTCGCACATCACGCAGCAGGCTCACGAGCTGCGCGGGCCCCCGGCGGTCGAGGCCCCGGATCACCTCGACAACGGCCGTCCCGGCGGCGGGGCTCCCGAAGCTCGCCGCGGTGGCGAGGGAGTGCGCCTCGGCGTACCGGTGCGCCTTGACGAGCGACCCGATGGGGTCGCCCCCGAGGGAGCGCTCGGCCTGGCCACGCCGCCCCCGGCGCTCCGCGAGGCGACCCAGGCGAGCTCGTCCCCACCCGACCGGGAGGTCTTCATGGGCGACGGCGAGCAGCTTGTTCAGCGAGGCCTCAAGCTCGGCGGGCGCCGTCGCGCACGGAGCGCCTCGGCCCGATCCGCCTTCAGAGCACGCCGTCGTTTCGGTCGAGGTGATCGACCAGCGCCCGGATGAGGTCGGTGCGGGTGAGGATCCCGATGGGGAAGCCCGCGTCGTCGGTCAGGGGCAGGCAGCCGACACGCTCGGCGACCATCAGCGCCGCCGCCTCGCCGCAGCTCTGCCCGGCCCGCAAGGTGTGCACCCGCTCTCCACGCCAGATCTGCCCGACCGGGGCGTCACGCCCGAAGGCGCCCATGCCGACGGAGAGATCACGCAAGGAGATGACGCCGGTCAGGCGCCCGTCCTGCAGCACCAGGAGGTGTCGGCGGCTCTGGACCACCATGCGCTCCCAGGCGTCGGCGACCTGCTCGTCCGCGGCGATGCCCTCGGGGTCGTGGCTGAGCCAGGGGCTCACCGGGCCGTCTAAGGCCTGGGCCATCCGCAGCGCGTCGTGCTCGGTGAGCATGCCCATGGGGTGCCCGTCCTCGTCCACGACGACCGCGTAGTCCTGAGAGGTCGAGAGCTTGGCGCGCAGCGTGCCCACGAGGTCATCCTCGGGGTGCACCATGACCTGCGGCTGCTCGGCGACGTCGCCGGCCTCCAGGTCGATGTCGGCGTCGTGGAACGGCATCCACAGCTCACCGCTCGCCCCGGCGAGCACGCCACGCCGGAAGACGTCGAGGTCCCGGACGACGCCGACGACGCGGCCATCCCCGTTGGTCATCGGCAGGTGGCGTATGTGGTGGCGGCGCATCTTGACCGCACAAGCGTGCAGCGGCGTGTCAATCGTCACGCAGATGGGCTGGGGGCTCATCAGCTCAATCACGGTCTCCACACGCACCTCCCGAGGGCGCATAGAGTAGGGGATTCTCCTCTTCGCATCAACCCAAACTGCCCGCGTTTATGCGAAGATCCCCCCTCCACCCCCTCACCCGTGAGCCCATCGCCTATGCAAGAGAGCCTCCTCTCGTCCCTGCGCTTCTTCGCCCAGGACGGGGATCTCGACATCGAGGACGTTGACCACGCCGCCCAGATCGCGCTGGAGGACGGCCGAATCAGCCCCAACGAGGCGATGGAGCTGCGCGGCGCGATTGAGCGGTACCGCGCCCAGCTCGACCCCCAGGCGCTCCGCTACCTGGAGGACCTCGTCGCCGGGCGCGCGCCGCAGCTCGTCAACCGCACGCTCCTCGCCCCAGCGCCCCGCGGGCGGGAGAAGGAGCTCTACGCCCCCCGCGCGGACGTGGTCGCGCTGCAGGAGCGCATCGCCTGGCTCGGCGTGGCCTGCGCCATCGACGGCGACTTCGGCCCCGCGACCACCGCCGCGCTCAAGCAGGTCCAGCAGAACCTCGGGCTCCCGGCGACGGGCCTCCTCGACAGCCGCACCCTGAGCCGGATGAACCGCGCCTTGGGGGAGGCCGGCCGCCCCGCCCTGGACCTCAACCCCCGGGCCCGCATCCGCCCCGACGCCGTGATCGCCGTCAAGGGCGCGGGGGACCGGGCGCGGGTGAAGGCCCTGCAGGTGGCGCTGAACGCCATCTCCACGGGGTTTAAGCTCGGCTGGCCCGCCCTGGCCGAGGACGGCGCCTTCGGCGGCAAGACCGAGGAGGTCGTCCGCCTCGCCCAGGCCCTCGTCTACCTCCCGGCCACGGGCCTCTTCGACACGAGCCTCGCCCAGGCCCTCAACCCCTTGCTCAAGAAGCTCGGGCTCACGCCCCTCGACGAGCGCGCCCCGACCTCCGGCGGCGGCCACGACGGCCGCGTCGAGCTTCACTTCTACCCGGGCCGCCACCAGCTCAAGGTCTACGTGCTCAAGGGGGGCAAGGTCCTGGACGTCTACGGCATGGTCGGCGGCGAGGAGGGCGCCGACCGGGTCAGCAGCTCCAACCCCAACGTGCGGTACTCCGAGACCCCCGCGGGGCGTTACCGCATCGAGGAGATCTCCCCCCACGCCTCAGGCACCTGGCCCCGCTCCTATGTGCCCTACGGGTCTGAGCTGCGGCTCGTCGATGACGAGGTGCAGTACCGCGCGGGCGACGGCGTCTGGCGCTTCGCCACGGGGCCCCGCTCGGAGTTCATCCGCCGCGATCCGCCGCCGATGACCCGCTCGGGCTACCTCAACCCCGACGGCAGCCTGCCCCGGACCTACGCCGGGAATGACTTCGGCCACCTGCGCGTCTACCTGCGCGACCTCGCCACGGGGCGGCTCCAGACCCACATGGTCCACCCCATCCCCGACCTGGAGCAGAACACCAAGTACTGGGCGGACACCCGCGCGCTCACGTCCCCCTCGGTGGCGCTCGCGACCTTGCGCTACTCCCACGGCTGCGAGCACATCCACCCCCGGGATCTCGATGAGATGACCGCCAAGGGCTACGTCGCGCCAGGGGTCATCTTTGTGGTGCACAGCTATGACGACGAGCCCGCGATGTGAGCGGGAATGGCTCGCCTGATCACGCTGCGGCGGTGTATAAGGGCGCATCTGCTCATCTGAGCGACCCCCGGAGACGGGGCCGCCCCCAAGTCGGCCCTAGAACCCCTGCGCACCCGCGTGTAAGGGCCTCGTCTACAAAAGGGTGCGCCGCGTCGCCGCGGTGGAGTCGCTGATGAACGCCCCTGTGTCCAAGGATGAACCTCCGTCTATTCGTTGGGGCCGCGCCCAGAGCCCCTGGCGCGACGTCCCCGCCTCGGACTGGAACGATGTCCGCTGGCAGCTCAAGAACCTCATCCGCACCCCGGCGCGCCTCGGTGAGCTGCTCGGCCTGCCCCAAGGGGAGCAGGACGCCGTCGCGGCCCTGGGCAAGCAGTTCCGCTGGGCCATCTCGCCCTACTACTTCTCGCTCATCGACCCCACCGACCCCTACGACCCCATCCGGCGCCTCATCGTGCCCTCGTCGAGCGAAGACGTCGAGGAGGGCCTCGCCGACCCGCTCTCGGAGAAAGAGGACCAGGTCGCGCCCGGGCTCACCCACCGCTACCCCGACCGGGTGCTCTTCGTCGTCACCTCGTTCTGCTCCAGCTACTGCCGCTTCTGCATCCGCAAGCGCAACTGGAAGCACAGCGACGCCGCGGGCTCCCGGGAGGAGATCGACGAGGCCATCGCGTACCTGCGCGCCCACGAGGAGGTGCGCGACGTGCTCATCTCCGGCGGCGACCCGCTCACCCTGCCGCCAGACCAGCTCGACTACATCCTGGGCCAGGTCAAGTCGGTGCCCCACGTCGAGTTTGTGCGCATCGGCTCCCGCGAGCCGGTGATGCTCCCGATGCGGATCGGCGACGAGTTGCTCCGGGTCCTGGACCGCCACGGGCCGATCTGGATCAACACCCACTTCAACCACCCCCGGGAGCTCACCGAGGAGGCCGCCGCCGCCTGTGAGCGCCTCGCGCGCCTCGGCATCCCCCTGGGCAACCAGACCGTGCTGCTCCGCGGCATCAACGACGACCTCCCCACCCTCAAGAAGCTCTTCCAGGGGCTCCTGCGCATCCGGGTCCGTCCTTATTATCTGTATCAGGCGGACCCCGTTATCGGCGCGGCCCACCTGCGGACCTCGGTGTGGCGGGGCATGGAGCTCATCGAGGGCCTGCGCGGCCACACCACGGGCCTCGCCGTGCCCACCTACGTCGTGGACGCCCCCGGCGGCGGCGGCAAGATCCCCATCAGCCCCAACTACATCGTGAGCGCCGCGCCCGGCCGGGTCGTGCTGCGCAACTTTGAGGGGGCGATGTTCAGCTACCCCGACGGCGGCACCCACGTCGAGGTGAACGACCGCCCGTCCGCCTCGGTGTCTGACCTCGCCTCGGGCCTCGCCCAGCGCATCCGCCCCGCGGATCACCCGCACTACGCCCGCCGCGCCCAGGTCGCCGAGGCGCGCCGCGAGCGTGACGGAGAGCCGGAGTGAAGCTCGCCGTCCTGTACAACCCCCCTGGCGCGCTGTTGCCCGGCGAGCCCATCGACAAGTACGCCGAGCACGACGGGGAAGAGACCATCCGCGGCCTCTGCGGCGCCTTGGAGCGCCTGGGCCACACGCCCACGCCGGTCATCGCCGACCGCCGCCTGCCCTGGCGCCTCGACGAGGGCGGCTTCGACGCCGCGTTCAACATCGCCGAGGGCGAGGGCCGCCGCAGCCGCGAGGCCATCCCCGCCGCGGTCTGTGAGCTGCTCGGCGTGCCCTACACCCACTCCGACCCGCTCACCCTCGCCGTCTGTTTAGACAAGGACGTGGCCCGGCGCCTCGTGTCCAGCGAGGTGCGCGTCGCCCGGGGCGGCGTCGTGTCGAGCCGCGCTGAGCTCGTGGCCTTGGGCCTCCGTTTCCCCGTCATCGTCAAGCCCAACGACGAGGGCAGCAGCAAAGGCATCCGCGGCGGGCCCCTCGCCGCCGACGAAGACGCGGCCTGGTCCAAGGTGCGCTGGCTGACCGAGACCTATGGCTGCCCCGTGCTCGTCGAGGAGCTGGTCACCGGGGCGGAGGTCACCGTCGGCCTGAGGGGCAACGGCGACGACGTGGAGCTGCTCGGCATCACGGAGCTGGGGCCTGTGCGGCCCGGCCCGGAGCCCTTCGTGTACACCCACGAGCTCAAGACCGACCCCAACTACGCCGAGCACATGTACATCCGGCCCACGCCCCAGCTCCCCGCGGACCAGCTCCAGGCCATCGAGGGCGCGGCCCGGGCGGCCTTCCGCCTGCTCGGCTGCCGAGACGTGGCCCGGGTTGACCTCCGGCTCAACGACGCGGGCGAGCCGGTGTTTTTGGAGTGCAACCCCATCCCGGGCCTCAAGCCGGGCTGGAGCGACCTCGTGCTCATGACCCGCGATCGGATGAGCTACGACGAGCTGATCGGCGGCGTGCTGGTGGCGGCGCAGAGGCGCTGGAGCAAACCCTAGTCATTTTCTGGGGTTATGCGGGTTTTGGCATTCGGAGGTGGTTTTTTTGATCAAATTGGCGGGGTCCGTGTATCCTGAGCAGACCCCCCATGACGGTCACTCCGCCAAGAAGGCAGAGACCTCTCCGCAGCGAGCGCAGCATGTCCGCGATGGCCCAGGCCCGCAGCACCTCCCAGTCCGCCGGCATTATCCCCCAGCAGGGCCTCGACACGCCGTCGGCGACGGGCGCTGGCGGCGGTGAGTTCGGGCCGGGTCTCGATCCGCTCATGGCCCTGCGCCTCCAAGGTGTGGTGGGGAATGAGGCCCTCGCCGCGCTCATGCGGGCCGAGTCCGGCGCCGACCCGGGCGCGCTCTTTGACCAGGCCGCGGGTGGCAAGAAGGAGAGCCTGCCCAACCAGTCCAAGCTGGAGGGCGCGCTCGGCGGTGATCTCTCCGGGCTCAAGGTCGTCCGGGGCCCCGAGGCTGAAGCCGCGCTGACGGGGCTCAACGCCCGCTCGGCGCTCAAGGGGGACGTCATCCTCCTCGGCGGCGGCGCCACGGACGAGGACGTCGCGCATGAGGCCATTCACTACGAGCAGGGCCAACGGAACGGCGGCGGCAACAAGGACGTCGACGGCGGCAAGGCCGACCCCGCCGAGGCCGAGGCCCACGAGGGCGCCAAACGTGCCGCCGCCGGGGAGCCCGTCGATGTGCAGGAGGCCGCGGGGGCCGAGGTGAACCGCTGGGGCCTGGGCGACCTCTGGGACGGGGCGAAGGACCTCGGGAACAAGGCCCTGGAGGGCGCGAAGGACCTCGGCGCGGGCGCGCTGGACCTCGGCAAGGCCGCGGTGAACAAGGTCGCCGACGTCGGCACCGCCGCGGCGAAGGGCATCTGGAACACGGGCAAGGCCGCGGTGACCGGCGTGGTCGACACCGCCGCCGCCGCGGGCAAGGGCCTGCTCAACGTGGGCGGCGACCTCTTGAGCGGCGCCTGGAACGCCGCGGCGTCTCTGGGCTCCGGGGCCCTCGGCGCGGGGGAGGAGCTCCTCAGCGGGCTCGGCGCCGCCGGGGGCTCGCTCTGGGGCGGTGTCACCGACGCCGCCAAAAACTTCGGCGACTGGGGCGCGATGGGCGAGTCCCTCTGGGGCGGCGCGAAGGGCGCGGGCAGCGCGCTCTGGGGCGGCGTACAGGGCGCGGGCGGGTCCCTCGTCGGCGGTGTCACCGACGCGGCCGGGGCGGCCTGGGACGGCCTCAAGAACGCCGGAGGCAGCCTCAAGGAGGGCGCGCTCAACACCCTGGACGAGGGCTGGGGCGCGCTGACGAGCACGGTGGGCAACGCCGCGGCGGGCTTCATCAACACCCTCGACGCGGGCATCGGGCTCGGCTGGATCGACAACTGGATCCAGAACGGCAGCGCCGAGGCCGTCACCGAAGACTCGGACTCGCGCTACTACAGCACCGCGCCCCTGAACACCACGGACAACAAGTACGCCGCCGGGACGCAGATCCCGCAGAACACCACTGAGTTCACCCAGCAGTTCAGCGGCCTGGGCATCCCGCTCACCGACGAGGCCTGGGCGCGGCAGAACGCCATCGACGGCGGCAAGCTCAAGCGCCTGCACGACACCACGCTCCTGGGCACGCTCAGCGACGCCGGGGTGCTCGATCAGCTCGTGCAGTCCGGCGACATCAGCGCTGAAGACGCCCAGCAAGACTTCTCGGCGATGGAGCCCGAGGCCCTCGCTGAGCTCGTGCGCACCGTAGATGGCGCCGGTGCCACCCAAGACTTCTTCGCCGCGATGGACTCGAAGACCTGGACGACCTTCCAGGAGGGCATCCTCGACAGCTACATCGCCATGGCGAACGCCGATCCCGAGAAGGCCGCGTTCTTCTTGGACGTGCTGCCGACAGAGCTCGACATCAAGCCCTCGATCCTGGAGCTCACCGGCGACGAGGCCCCCAACGACTTCCGCGCCGGCGCCGTCACCTCGATGATGCGGGAGGGCTCCGTGCGGGCGAGCGAGCTCCTCCGGGAGCAAGGCAAAGAGACCTACGGCCTCGTCGTGCCTTACGCCAACACCGCCGAGAACATCGTGCGGAACCAAGGCTCCCCGGTGGACGGCACCGAGCACCTCTCGCGGTACCTCGGGCAGCTCGACGCGCGCACGACGACCATGGCCTCGGGCTACAGCCAGTCCGGCGCCGCGGTGCTCGACTACGCGAACCAGCACGGCGGCACCCAGGGCCTCGACTACGTCAACGCCATCGCCCCCATGGGCGGCGCGGACCGCCAAGGCGGGGACGGCGTCTGGGCGGGCACGGTCCGGGCGAACGAGCAAGACCCCGGCGTGCAGGTCACCTCGTTCATGAACCACGCCGACCCGGCGAAGTACATCCACACCGCCGACGGGAACGCCGCCTTCCACGCGGCCTTGGCCAACTTCGCGATGCCGGAGTCGATCTTCGGCGTCGACACGAAGAAGGGCGACGGCGAGCTGCACGCGGGCTTCCCCGACGAGTCCAACCGCGACCCCCAGCATGGCTCCAACGGCTACCCGATGGACATGGCCGTGAACTACATCGGCGACATGCTCAACGGCGAGTACACGAACAAGGACTACGGCCGCATCGGCGACTGGACGCCAGACCGCCGCAAGGGCGACCGTTAGCCGCGCCGGGGCGCGTCACCAGGGTAAGGTGACGCTGCCCGGGGCCTCGACGACGTAGCTGAGCTCCAGAGTGCGCAGCTCGCCGGGCTTGAGCGTGAGGCTGAAGCGGGCGAAACCGTCGCGGTCGAGCTCGTCCAGCGCCGGGGCGCCGGTGACGCCGCTCACCTTGACCTCCTTGAGCTCGCTCACGGGCACCCGCTCCTTCACGTCCAGGCTCACGACCTCGGACCCGAAGTGGCTCACGCGCAGGGTCACCTTAAACTTGACGGTCTGGGACCCGGTGAACCGTGAGGTCTCCGACTCCCGGTGCACGTCGCGGGTGACCCGCACGGCGTCGTGACCGCCCCAGCCGAGGTCGAAGGGCTCCCCGGCGGGCACCAGGGGCAGGGGCACCTGGCCGACGGCGGCGCCGTCCCGGACGAGGCGCACGGGCCCGGCGAGCAGGGGGCGGCGGCTGTGGTTCTGTTGGCGGGTGCGCAGAAAGAGCTGGGGGCTGCGCTCGGGGAGCGCCACCCAGCGGCGCTGGGCGGGGGAGGTGAAGGTCTCCAGGGCCAAGGTGACCGGGCGGCCGTCGGAGCGCAGGTCCGTGGGCTCGGCGGCCTCGTAGACCCGGACCTCGCCGCCATCATCGACGCCGAGGCCTTCAGAGCGCTTCACGGCGTCGCCTTGGCGGGCGAGCTGCACCGTCTCGTCCCGGGCCTCGACGACGACGGCGCCGCGGGGGCGCGCCGAGAGCGGGTCGTCGCTGAGGCTCGGCGGGGTGGAGCGCTCCCCGGGCCGGGCCGTCGAGAGCCGCAGAGTCGCGCCGAGCCAGTCCTCCCCCGTCGTGTTCCAGGCGTAGGCGCCGATCTCCCAGCGGACCTGGTCCCCGAGCAAGGTGGCGCGGTGGGCCGGGCGCCAGAGCGCGCAGGGCACGACGTAACGGAGGGTGAGGTGGCCGGGGCCGCGGGTGAGCACGCCGAGGCGCAGGGTCGCCCGCAGGCGGCTGCGGCCGTTGAGCGCGGCCTTGAGGCGGCGCTGGACCTCCCCGAGCGCGGCGAGGGCGTCCTCTTCTTTGTGGACCTCGGCCTGGGCCTGGAGCGTACGCTCCCGCCAGGCCGTCGCGTTTTCTTGTACCGATTGCATGAGGATATCGACGCTCGTCCCGTCGTGCATCGCCTCGTGCAGCCAAGAGGTCGCGGCCTTGAGCCGGGCCTCGGCGCGGCTCGCCCGCTCTTGGGCCTGGCGTCGGGTCGTGGCCTGGGCGACGAGGGCGGCCTGCAGCGCGCGCTCCTCGGCGCGGAGGCGGTCCTCCTCCTCAGCGCCGACGCGCTCCTGCTCCATCCAGCGCCGCACGGAGACGGCCTCGACGGTCACCGGGGCGTCGGCGTCAGGGAAGGACAGGCCCGCCTCACGCAGCAAGGGCGAGAGGCCCTCGACGACGAGCTCGTAGCGCCCGGGCGCCTCGGGCAGCGCCACGCGGCGGGTGATCGCCGCGCGGTCCTCAAACAGCTCGACCAAGACGAGGGTGGTGGGGGTGAGGAGCTCAGCCACGGCGGTCGCCTCCCATCAGCTCTTGCTTGTTGGAGAGGGTGACGGCGTACTCCAGCGCCGCCATGCCCTCGCCGGACGCGGGCACCTGCACCCGCTGGCGGCGGCCCCCTTCGAGGCGTGCGCCCCGGGGCTCCCCCTCGTAGACCTCTAGGCTCGGCGTGGCCTCGACGAGCTCCACCTTCACGCCGTCGTCCCGGCTCACGGGCACCCGCTCCAGAAGCTCGACGCTCACGGGCCGGGGCAGGCTCGACGAGAGGCGCACCTCGATTCGGGTGAAGAGGCGGCGGTCGCCTCGGAGCAGACCCGCGGTCTCTTCGCGATAACGCACGTTCCGGGCGAGCTTGAGCGCGTCGTCGGGTCCGAGGTCCACCCGCACCTCGGCGCCCCCGGCCGCGCCTTGCCAGGGCAAGGTCAAGAGCAAGGAGCCCGCCACGAACACGTCCATGGGCCCGGGGGTGAGCGCGAGGCGCTCGGTGAGCCGGGCCGTGGCGACGCGGAACACCCGGGGATCCTCCCGAGGCACGGCGCGGTAGCTCACGGCGAGCTCCAGGGGCACCTCCCGCAGCGCCACGGCGTTAAACCGCGCGGCGCTCGGCACGTCGAGGGGCGCGTCGGCGGTGAAGGAGGCGTACACGCCCTCGATGGCGTCAGGGACAGCGTGATGTTGGGGCAGGCCGAGCTGCCGCAGGGCCGCGCGGGCCTGGGCCTGCTCGGCCAGCGCCGCGTGCAGCCGGGCCGAGGCCCCGTCGCCGCCGTCGATGAGCTCGTCCTCAAGGCCCTGGGTGATGAACCGCCCCCGGGCGCCGACGGGCGCGTCGAGGGGCTGGAGCCGCATCCGGCCGTAGTCCATGCCTTGGAGGCCAGGATCGTAGGTGGTCTCGACCGGCGCGGGCTTCGGCGCCTGGGGCCGAGGCGCGCCGCCGCCGCCGAAGCCACCCTCGACGGACCCTCGGCTGCGGGACGGCGCCGCCATCGACGGCGGAGGGGGCGCGCCCGGCGGCATCGAGGCCCCCAGCGGCATCGGCGGCGGGCCTCCCCGGAAGACGTTCATCGACTTCTTCGCCATGGGCTCGTCCCGGGCGGCCTCCTCGGCGTAGCTCCCTTCGTCGTCCTCATCGAGGTCCATGGGCTCTGGCGGCGGCGGCGGCGGCGTAGGCGCGAGGCTC
>JAKLKD010000056.1 GCA_023150845.1 Myxococcota bacterium
CCGGGCACGGATCTGTACACGATCAGCCAAGAGCGCGGCTATGTGAGCGGCGACTTCTGGCGGGAGTACACCGTGAACGGCGGCGGGCTCTTGCCCCAGCTTGAGACGGAGACCTTCACCGCTGAGCAGCTCCGGGCCTACCGCACCAAGGCTTACCTCAAGTTCTACATGCGCCCCGACCTCATCCGCCGCAAGCTCTCCAAGTCTGAAGGCCGCGAGGAGCTCATGGAGATGTTGGGCGGCGCGACGGTGCTCAGCGAGATCGTGAAGTCTACGGTGATGCGGCGCATCCCCCAGGTCGGGCTGGGCAAGATCGCGACGGTCTGAGTCGGTGCTTCACGGCGCCGTCGTCGGTCTGTGGTGGGTGTCGGGCGCGGTCTTGGCCGAGCCCCTCATCGTGCGTGTCGAGGACCGCGGCGGGCGGCTCTCTGGCGAGGTGAACGTCGAGCTGACCGCCGACGCCCCGACGAGCTTCGTCGCCCGAGACGACGGCCAGCCCCCGGACGTGAAGGCCGGGGACGCGGTGTTCACGGCGCTCCTCGACCCCGCGCCGCCGGGGGAGCGGCTCAGCGCCCGGCTCCTCGTCGCGGGGGTGTGGACGGCCCCGGCCCAGGCGCGACGCCCCGAGGGCCCCGGCCCGGAGCTGCGGCTGCGGCTGGGCACGGACGGCGCGCTCAGCTCCGGGGCGGAGGAGGCCGTGGGACAGCCCGAAGGAGAGGCGGGGCCGGGCTCGATCTGGCTCTGGGCCCTGGCGGCGAGCGGCTGGGGCGCGGCGGCGGCCTTGGGCGCGCGGCTGGCGCGGCGTGGCGCCTCAGCCCAGCCCGCCGACCCCGCCGGAGCGTAAGGCGTCGGGGTCGATGTCGTACTCTTTAAACCAGCGGTAGAGCGTGTTGCGCGACACGCCGAGGCGGCTCGCGAGGGCCTTCACGTTGCCGTTCACCGCGAAGAAGAGCTGGCGTAAGGACTCGGCGCTGGGCTTCACGCTGCGGTCGGGGACCGTCGGGACAGCGGCGGCGGGCACAGGCGTCGGGGCGCTCTGCTCCTGGGCGCTCACGGCGAGCTGAATCCAGTCCGAGGGCCGCAGGCAGTCGGCGTCGGCCTGCTCGACGCAGAGGCGCTCGATCCAGGCGTCGAGCTCACGGACGTTCCGCGGCCAGCGGTAACGCAGCATCAAGAGCATGAGGCTGCGGTGGATGTCCAAGGGGCGCCCGGCGTGCTGGCGCACAAAATGCCGGGCGAGGAGCGGGATGTCCTCGGGGCGCTCGCGTAAGGCGGGGACGTGCAGCGCCCAGCGCAGGCGCCCGAAGAGGTCCTCGCGGAAGAGGCCCTGGGCCACGAGCACGGAGAGGTCGCGGTGGGTGGCCGCCACAAAACGAACGTCGGACTTGTGCACCTGGCTGGAGCCGACGGGGCGGTACTCCTGCTCTTGGAGCAGGCGGAGCAGGGCGACCTGCAGCCCCGGCGGGGCCTCGCCGATCTCGTCGAGGAAGAGTGTGCCCCCCTCAGCGGCCTGGACGAGCCCCGTGCGCTCGCGGTCGGCCCCGGTGAAGGCGCCGCGGGTGTGGCCAAAGAGCTCCGAGAGCAGGAGCGCCTCGGGCATCGCGCCGCAGTTCACGGCCACGAAGCGCCCTTGCCGCCCGCTGGCGACGTGGACCTCTTGCGCGATGAGCTCTTTGCCGACGCCGGTCTCCCCCTGGACGAGCACCGTCGTCATGCGCGGGGCGACCCGATCCACGTCGTCGAGGAGCCGAGCGAGCTTCGCGCTGCCGCCGATCAGCCTCGGGTGCGGTCGTGGGGTGAAGCTCCGCGGCGCGCGGTGCAGCAGCAGGAGGATATTGCCCAGGCCGAGGATGTCCCCGTCGCGGAGGGCGGCGCGGGTGAAGGACTGCCCGTTGACGAAGGAGCCGTTGAGGCTGCCCGCGTCCCGGGCCTCGACGCCCTGATCCGTGAGCCGGACCTCACAGTGCGCCCGAGAGAGCAGGGGATCGTCGAGGTTTCCCGGCCCCAGCTCACCCCGACCGCGCCCGAGCACCACGGCGGGCCCCGGCGAGATGGCGCGGCGCACCCCCACCGCGTCGGGACGGCTGTGGTGCACAACGGTCAGGACGTTGGTGTTGGCGTCGACCCCCCCGGCATCTTCGGAGTCAACGTCATGCAGGGTCTTCTCAAGCGATGACATGGCGCCGACGGGCCTGGGTGCGAGGAGGGGCGTGACAGGGGCGCCTCATCATAACCCAGGCGCGCAAAGACCAGCAGTGGGGGTCGTGAAGCGCGACTCGCCGGGCCCCCCTCGCCGCCGGAGGGCGCCCCGCCGTGGGGCACCCTCCGGGGCTCGCGGGCGCCGGATCAGGCCAGCGAGGCCAGCCAGAACACGAGCTCAAACAGCCGCGTGTTGAGCGCGGCGCTGAGCGTGATGACGCCCGCGGCGATGATCAGCTCCCCGCGGCTCAGCGCGCGGTCGCGGAGATCGAAGCGCGGAGCGTCACCCGAGACGCGGCGCGCGGGGCGCGTGGTGAGCATCGACCGGCCGCGGGGCGCGGTGACGCGGAGCGAGGCGGTCAGGGTGGTCATGTTCCCTCCTTGGGCGTGTGGATGGAGCGGCGCGCTCTCGCGGAGCGGTCGCGGTGGGCGCCGAGGACGGCGCGGCCGGTCGCCGAGGCGACCGAAGAGCGTGGTTGAGGTGCTGGCGGCCCTCAGCGACGGCAGGCGCGCGACGTGACGCGCCTGCGGCGACGCCGCAGGGGTTGGAGAGGGAGCCGGGACAAGCCTCAGGCGCGGGCGTCGCCGACACCTACAAGTAACCCGTCCAGGCCCCTGATCCAGCGCAGAACGGACACAAACTGTCCGTTAACGGGCGTCGATCTCATTTTTTCGAGCGGGCCGGACAAAGCTCAGAACGACAAAAAAACCCTGCGTGGATCGTGCTTATGGCCGACGCGCTACAAAGGTCCAGGCGCGATTGAGCGCCCCGAGGGTCGGGTGCGCCGCGAGACGGTCCTCCCAGGCGATGAGCTTGTCGAGGTCCAGGGGCCCGGCGGCCTGCTCAAAGGGGCCGGAGAGCACGTAATGGCTCGGCGTGATCAGGAGCGGAGTCCAGCCGGAGAGCAGCTCCCGGACCTGGGTCTCGGAGAAGGTGCGCACGAAGCGGTCTCCGGGCACGAGGAGCGGGCCGTCGCCGCCCCAGGCGCCTAGGCTCCCCGGGGCCACGTCCGGGGCCATGAGCCAGCCCAGCTCGGCCTCGACAGCGCCGAAGAGCAGGCCCCCGGGGCGGAGGTTCGCCGCGGCTCGGGCGAGGCAGGCCGCCGGGTCCTCGACGTAGTTGAGGAGCTCCACGGCGAAGCAGAGGTCGAAGGGGCCCTCGTCGCCGAGGCGCTCCGCCGTCGTCCAGCGCAGGTCCAGGCGCCCCGGGCGGCCCGCGGCGCCCCAGACCAGGCGCTCCAAGGACCGGGCGTCGGCCTCCACAGCGAGCACCTCCTCGCCGCGGTCCAGCCAGAGGCTCGTGAAGCGGCCCACCCCGGCGCCGAGGTCCAGGGCCCGGCCCTTCGTCGGCAGCCAGGGGGCCCAGCGGTGGAGGTAGAGCGCGCGCTCTAAGGTCTTCGCCTCGTGGTTGGGCGCGTCGGGGTCCATGAAGCTCAGCCACTCGGGGTGCTCGGCCCAGGCCCGGGTGAGGCCGACGAGGTTCTCCAGCGCTGGGGTCGGGGCGGGCCCACCGGCGCAGATCGTGGGCAGCCGGGGATCCCCGCAGGGCAAGGTGAAGGATCGCCCCACCCAAGGGCTGAGCCCCCGCGCCTCATAGGGCGGCCCAGGGGGCAGGGTCGGCGTCTCGCCGTCGTTGACGCGGGCGTAGCGTAGGCTCATCGGCGCCGTCTTAACCGAGCGCGCCGCCCGCTGAGGCCGCCTCACGCCGGGAAGGATCGTGAGAACGTGAGATTTGAGGGGGGACGACGCTTGACAGAGGGCGAAGTCAAGACCATGCTGACACTGTTCCTGGTGCTCCCCAGAACGTCATCAACCGCTGGAGGTCTCATGCGTTGGCGTCCGTCCCCCCGCCCGAAGCCGGGCCCGAAGAAGTAAACCTTCTCGGCATGATGGCCCCGCCAGTCCCCCTGGCGGGGTCACTCGCTTCAGGGGCGCGCCGCGGCCTCGTCGAGCAGGGCGCGCACGGCCTGCAGGGTCATGCCGTGCCCCGGGCGCCGCACCTCCACCTCGGCGTAGAGCCGCGCGCCGAGCAGGCTGAGATCACCCAGAAGATCGAGGGCCTTGTGCCGCACGGGCTCGTCCGCGGCGCGTAGGCCCTCGGGGTTGAGCACACCCCGGGCCCGGCAGAACACCACGGCGTTGTCGAGGCTGCCGCCCTGGGCGAGCCCCGCGGCGCGGATACGCTCGACCTCCTCCAAGAACCCGAAGGTGCGCGCCCAGGCCAGCTCCGCCTGGAAGGTCTGCGGGCTCACGGCGAGGCGCACCCGCTGCTCCCCGATGGCGGGGTGGTCGAAGTTCACCGCCACCTGGAGGTGCAGGCCCTCGTCGTTGGGGCGCAGGTTGACCTGGCGGTCGCCGTCGGTCAGCGTCATCGGGCGGGTGACCCGCAGGACCGCGGCCTCGGCGTCTTGGGCGACGACCCCGGCGGAGAGCGCGCGCTCCGTCCACACACACGCCGAGCCGTCGAGCACGGGCAGCTCCGGGCCCTCGACCTCGATCCGGGCGTTGTCGATGCCCAAGGCGTAGAGCGCGGCGAGCAGATGCTCGACGGTGCTCACCGAGGCGTCGCCTTCACCCAAGGTCGTGGCCAAGAGCGTCGCGCGCACATGGCTCACCCGGGCGGGCAGCTCCGGGGCGCCGGGGAGGTCCGTGCGCACAAAACGGACGCCGTGGTGGGGCGGCGCCGGGCGCGCCGACGCTCGGCACCAGGCGCCCGTGTGGAGGCCGACGCCTTCGGCGAAGACGGGCGCTGCGAGGGTCTGCTGGGGCGGGTTTACGCGCATCCGTCGGCCAGTGTAGCCCCGAGCGCGGGGCGGCGCCGCCCTATTCTTTGCTGGCGGCGGGCAAGCCGGTGACGACCTGACCGGGCTTGATCTGGTGGGACTCGAACCAGCCGCGGTTCATCTCCAAGGCGTAGAGCGCCGGGCCCTCGGAGCGCACCCCGTCGCGGGTGAGCGGCCGCATGTCCTCGATGTTGAGGATCACGCCCTTGTCGTCGAGATACGCGATGGAGAGGGGGATCGTCGTGTTCTCCATCCAGAACGAGCGCGGCTGGGGATCGGGGTAGACGAAGAGCATGCCCATGTCGGCGCCGAGCTCGTCGCGGAACATGAGCCCGTTGTGCCGCTCGGAGGGGGAGTCCGCGACCTCGACGGTGATCGACTCCGCGCCCAGGGTGAGCGTCGTCGTCGGGAGGTGCGTCTTGGGGCCGCAGCCCAAGGACCACAGCGCGCAGAGGAGCGGGGACCACTTCATCTCAGAACAGCTCCTCTTGCTCTTTGGCGAGGGGGCGGAAGGTGAGGCCGAGATGTTCATATCCCAGGCGACCCAAGACGCGCCCGCGGCTCGTGCGCTGCAAGAAGCCGTGCTGGATCAAGAAGGGCTCGTAGACCTCCTCGATGGTGTCGGGCTCCTCGCCGATGGCCGCGGCGAGGTTGGTGAGGCCCACGGGCCCGCCGTCAAACTTCTCGGCGATGGTGCGCAGGATGCGGATGTCCATGCCGTCGAGGCCGAAGCGGTCCACCTGCAGGCGCTCCAGGGCGCTCTTGGTGAGCGGGAGGTCGATGACCCCTTTGCCCTCGACCTGGGCGAAGTCCCGCACCCGCTTGAGCAGGCGGTTCGCCACCCGGGGCGTGCCGCGGCAGCGCCCGGCGAGCTCCCGGGCGCCTTCGCCGGTCATCTCGACGCCGAGGCGCTGGGCCGAGCGCACCAAGATGCGCTCCAGCTCGGCGGGGGTGTAGAAGTCCATGCTGCACTGGATGCCGAAGCGCGCCCGCAGCGGCGAGCTGAGCAGGCCCGTGCGGGTCGTCGCCCCGATGAGCGTGAACCGCTTGAGCGGCAGCTTCACCGACTGCGCCCCGGGTCCGGAGCCGATGAGCACGTCGATCTCGTAGTCCTCCATCGCCGGGTAGAGCACCTCCTCCACGGCGCGGTTGAGGCGGTGGATCTCGTCGATGAAGAGGATCTGGCGGTCCTCGAGGTTGTTGAGCAGCGCGGCGAGGTCACCTCCGCGCTCGATCGTCGGCCCCGAGGCCGTCTTGACCTCGACGCCGAGCTCCTCGCCCATGATGTAGGCCAAAGACGTCTTCCCCAGGCCCGGCGGCCCGGCGAAGATGACGTGGTCCAGGGCCTCACCGCGCTGCAGCGCCGCGCGGATGTAGACCTTGAGGTTCGCCTTGATGCGCTCCTGGCCGACGTACTCGTCGAGGTTCTTGGGGCGAAGCGCCGGATCGACAGGGTCTTTGGGCGCGGCGTCTACGAGTCGGTTCGTCATCGCTCAACCCCCAGAGAGGATCTTGAGGGAGTGGGAGAGGCGCGTCGGCACGTCCGCGCCGTCGAGGCCCCGGGCGGCGAGCCCGGCGAGGGCCTGGTCAATCTCAGACTTGCGGTAGCCGAGCTGCGCCAGGGCCAAGACGAGGGTGTCGTGGTCTTTGGTCTTGGGCGGGGCCTCGGCGGCGGCGGCCGTCGCGGCGGCGGCGGCGGCGCGGAACTCGACGGGGATCTTGCCCCGCAGCTCCAGGACGAGGCGCTCGGCGGTCTTCTTGCCGACCCCCGGCGCGGCGGCCAGGGCCCGGGTGTCCTCGGCGTCGATGGCGGCGGCGAGGCCCTCCAGGCCGAGGTGGTCCACGAGCGCCTGGGAGAGCTTCGGCCCCACCCGGGGCATGGTCGTGAGCAGCTCAAAACACTGCCGCTCCGCCGCCCGGCCAAACCCGAACAGCCGGAAGCTGTCTTCGCTGACCTGGGTGGAGATGTAGAGCGTCGTCGCGCCCTCGGTGAGCTCCCCGGCGAGGCGCGGCCCGACGAGCACGAGGTAGCCGACCCCCCGAACGTCCAGGACGACGGCGCCAGGCAGGCGCTCGACGACGTCCCCGGTGAGGCGCGCGATCATGTGAGGCTCCGAACGATGGCGTGGTGTTTGGCGTGGGCGAGGTGGGTGATGGCGATGCCGATGGCGTCGGTGGCATCAGCGGTCAAGGACTCATCGGCCCCGACGAGCAGGCGCACCATGCGCGCGAGCTGCACCTTGTCGGCGCTGCCGGAGCCGGTCACCGACTTCTTCACGGTCATGTTGTTGTACTCAAACACGGGCACCCCGGCCTGGGCGGCGGCGAGGAGCGCGACGCCCCGGGCCTGGCCCAGCCGCAGGGCCGACTCCGAGGACTTGTGCCTGAAGATGGCCTCGATCGACACGACCTGGGGCTGGTGCAGGGTGAGCAGGCTCTGCAGGCCCTGGAAGATCGTGAGCAGGCGGCTGGGGATGTCGGCCTTGGTGTTCGTGTGAATCGCCCCCGCCGAGCGCAGGAGGTAACGCCCACGATCTCGGTCCACGAGGGCGTAGCCCGTGTGAACGGAGCCGGGATCGATCCCGAGGACGAGCATGGTGAGGCGCCGGAGCGAGAGGGGAGAGCGGCCTGAACGTCTTGACGATTTAAACAGATGTTCAGGGGTTGTCGAGGGTCTTCCGGCGACGGCGGCCCCACCACAGCGGAAACAGGAGCGCGGCGGCGCCGGTGTCGAGGGCGGGCTCCCCTCCGCAGGACCGGCACTCCTCGGCCTCGTCCACCTCGCCGTCGCAGTCGTTGTCCAGGCCGTCGCAGGTCTCGGGGATGTTGTCCACGACGCCGTCGCAGTCATCATCGAGGCCGTTACAAAGCTCCGGCGAGCCCGGGTAGATCGTCGGATCCTCGATGGCGCAGTCCACGGAGTCGGGCCAGGTGTCCTCGTCGCTGTCCGCCCCGTGCAGCGGCCGCGTCGGCAGGCCGGGCCCGGCGCCGCCGGTGTCGTCGTCTTGGGCGAGGGCGGCGGGAGAGGCGGTGAGGAGCGTGATCAGCGCGGCGGTGAGCATAGGCCAAACGTATCCCGATTCAGGCCCCCTCCGCAGGCCGGAGCGCCAGGGGCTCAAGGACCGCCCAACATCATCGGGCCCAGACGAACCGCCGAGGCCATGACGCCCAAGACCGTGAGCCCGATGAAGGCCAAGGCCGTGAGCTGCACGGCGCGGGTCTCCCGGGCCTGGTCGGCCATGGGCATCACGCTGCCCAAGACGAGGCCCGTGGCGAAGCCGCCGAGGTCCGCGGTGTTGAGCGAGGCGCCAAAGAGGAGCGGCATGCCCAAGAACAAGGCGGTGATCACCGTCATGCGCTTCATCAGCTCGGCGCCGCCCGCGCCGCCCCGGCGCCGCCCGAAGGCGATCAAGGCGCCCAGGAGCCCGCAGATGTTGGCGTCAGCGCCGACGAGGGGCTGGTCGCTCAGCAGGTTGTAGAGCGTGTGGCCGATGGCGCCGGTCACGAACCACAGCACAAGGAGCCGGGCCGGGCCGAAGTAGCTCGCGACGAGCTGCCCGATGCTGCGGGTCCACATGAGCTCAAAGGCGACGTGCACGAGGCTCGCGTGTAAGAAGCTGGAGGTGAGCACGGTCCACCAGCCCCCGAAGATGATGGCGATGCCGCCGGTCATGCCCAAGGTGTAGAGGATCCCGCCCGAGGGCGCGAAGGCCGTGTAGAGCGAGAAGCTCTGCAGGGTGCGCGTCACGGCGCTGGGGTCGAGGACGAGGCTCAGGACGTACATCCCGGCCACGGCCCCGACGAGCCAGAGGGAGGTGTCGGCGTCGGGGCCGATCAAGGCGTCGAGGCTACGCGGCGCGCGCACGAGGCCCGGCGCCGTCGCGCCGCAGTAGGGGCAGCTCGGCTCCGAGGAGTGGATGAGCTTGCGGCAAGACGGGCAGAGGATCGAGCCCTCACGCTGGGCCATTCGTCAATCTCCAAGACATCAGGGGATCTTCGCCTCAAGCTCGGAGGCGAGCCGGTCGTAGCGCGCCTCCCCGGTGATGCCGTAGACCCGCCGCAAGAGCGCCACGGCCTCCTGGAGCCGCCCGAGGTCCTTCGCGGCGGCGGCCTGGGCGACGAGCAGGGTGGGGTGGGGCACCCGGGCGGTGGCCTCGGCGAGCACGTTGTAGGCGGCTTGGGTCTGGCCGAGCTGGCTGTAGACCGAGACGATGGCCATCACCGGCCGCGGGTCGGCGGGGCTGCGCCGGGCGACCTCAAAGAGCGTCGTGAGCGCGGCGTCGGCGCCGTCGGTGCCCAGCCGGGCCATGCCGACGGAGATGCCCAAGGAGGCGTCTTGGGGGCGCCGGGCCCATGCGGCCTCTAAGAGCGGCTTCGCCTCCCGCGCCTGCTTCCGGCCCAAGAGCAGGAGCCCCATCGCGGCCTGGGCGTCGGGGGAGTCCGGCGCGAGGCGTAAGGCGCGGCCCAAGGCGGCCTCGGCCCCGGCGAGATCCCCGCGGGCGCTCTTGACGTGTCCTTGGGCCAAGGCGACCAAGGCGGAGCTGGGGTGGGCCTTCGCGAGCTCGTCCAGCTCGACCAATGCGGCCACCGGGGCCTCTTCAGCGAGGGCCCGGGCCCGGGCGAGGCGCTCGGCCCCAGACCAGGTGATGGCGCCGGACTCGAGCTCCTTCACCTGCATCGCGAGCAGGTTCACCTGGGGCGAGGCCGGCACGAGGATGATCGCCCGCTCGACCTGGGCCCGGGCCTCGGTGTAGCGCCCGTCCCGCATGAGCTCTTGGGCGAGCACGGCGTACACCCGGGGGTCGGTGGTCACCTTCTGGCTGGCTTGGGTGAGGATCTCCACGGCGCGCTCGGGGCGCAGCTCGGCGAGGGCGAGGTAAGCCTCGGGGTCCGTCGGCACGGCCTTGATCGCCGCCTCGGCGACCTTCACCGCCTCGTCGGGCTTCTCCAAGGCGATGCACACCGCGCCGAGGCCGATCCAGGCCTCGGGCAGGTTCGGGTCGAGCTTTAAGGCGAGGCGGTAGGCGCGCTCGGCCTGGTCGAGCTCACCCCGGGCGCGGTGCACCGACGCGAGGCCCATGTGCGCTCGGCCATAACGGGGCGCGATCTCCGCCGCGCGCAGGTACGCCGCCCGGGCGAGGTTGGCGTCGAGCGTGGCGCGGCCCAGGAGGTACCAGGCCAAGGCGTCACCTTCGCGGCCCTTGAGCCAGTCCTTGTAGAGCGCCTCGGACTCGGCGCCGAGGCCGAAGTTGAGCAGCACGTCGATGACGATCTCGTGGGCGACGACGTCGGTGGGGTCGGCCGCGACGGAGCGCCGCGCCTCCTCCAGGGCCTCGCCGACGCGCTCGGCGCGCAGGAGCCGGTCGGCGTCCGCAGACGTCGCCTGGGCCATCGGGGAGAGGGCGAGGGCGACCAGGAGCGTGAGGAAGGTCAAGGCTTCGCCCTCTCGGTGCTATGCTTGGCGAGAAACGCGCGTGAAGGACCCCCGATGCCTATCCTGCTCTCCGCCCTGACGCTCTCTCTCAGCCAGGTGGCGCTCGCGGCCAAGCTCCCCGAGGTCGCCGTGGTCGGCGTACACGTGGAGGGCCTCGACGCGACGGCCGGGGAGGCCGCCGCCGTGTCCATCGGCGAGGCCATCGAGCGCGGCGGCACCCTCACCTGGGTCGAGCCCCAGCGGGTGAGCGCCCGCATCAAGGGCCGCGAGGAGCTGATCATCGCCGACATGGCGCTCCGTGACGGCAAGGTGAAGCTTGAGGAGGGCCGCGTGCTCTACGAGCGCGCCCAGCCCGACCAGGCCATCCCGCTCCTCCAGCGCGCCACCGTCGATCTGCGGGAGGGCATCGCCGCGACCGGGCGGACGACGGAGCTCATCGAGGCGTACCTGCTCCTGGGCATCGCCCACTACGCCATGGGGGAGGAGGACGCCGCCCGCGCCGCCTACCGTGAGGTCGTGATCCTCGATCCGGGCCGCGAGCTTGACCCCATCAGCTACCCGCCCCCGGTCATCGCGCTCTTCGACAGCGTGCGGAAGGAGGTCCTCGACGCGGGCGTCGGCACCCTGAACCTCAACGGCGCCGACGCCGCCGTGCCGGTGAGCATCAACGTGGACGGGCGGCCCTTAGGCGTCGGCCCGCTCTCCGCCGAGCGCCTGCCCGCGGGCACCCACCACATCTTCGCCGTCGCCGAGGGTGGGCGCCGCAGCTACACCGCCGTCGAGCTCAAGGCCGGGGAGACGCTCGACATCACCGTGCCCGTCGCCCAGGTGGCCCTCGGTGTGCCCGGCGAGTCAACCTTGGCCCGCTCGGCCCAGATCGACCCGCTCTACCGCTCCATCGGTGAGCACGCCGACTCGACCCTCGTGCTCCTCGCCGGGGAGATCGGCGGGGACAAGGTCGCCGTGCAGCTCTACTCCCCGCGCACCAAGAGCTTCTCCAAGGCGCTCGTCGCCGACGCCGGGGACGACCCCGTCGCCGCCATGGTCGATCTCATCCCGAGCCTCACCGGCTACGTCAACGACGCCGGTGACCTGCGCCCCGACCGCGTGAGCATCGACATCGCCCCCCTGGACCTCGACACCAACGCCGTGCTCACCCAGCTCCTCCTCGACCCCAACGAGGAGCTCCAGATTCAGTACATCGAGTCGGACAACAGCCGGTGGTGGCTGTGGACCGGCGTCGGCGCCATCGTCGCGGGCGGCGGCGCGGCCACGGCGGTGCTGCTCACCCGTGGTGAGCCCGAGGACAACGGCGTGATCATCCTCGGCCCGCTGCCCTGAGCGGGGCCCGGCGGCGCCCAAAGCGGCGCGCCTGGGCTCAGTCGAGGGTGATGATCACCCGCTTGGTCTCGTTGCCGACGATGGTGACGGTCTCGGACTTGTCGAGGCCGATCTCGGCGTTCTTGACCTCGATCTTGTGGGGACCGGCGGGCAAGGAGTAGTTGAAGAGCGGCGTCGTGCCGACCTTCTTGCCGTCGATGTAGACCTCGCCCCAGCGGTTGGAGGCCGCCAAGGACACGCTCACCTTGCCCGGCGCGGCGCTGGGCGGCGGGGTGGGCGGCGTGGGGTTCGACGGGGCGGCGCTCGCCACGGAGAGCTTGCGGCTGAAGATGCGGCTCTCCCCGGCCTGGTCGGGGGCCTCGGCGCTGAAGCTCGAGTCCTCGTAGCCGCTCAGGCGCAGGCGCACCCGGTAGTCGCGGCCGACGACGGCACGATCCCAGGTGTAGGGCGTGGTGCCGAGCTCGCGGCCGTCCACGCTCACCGTCGCGCCTTTGGGGTCGGACTCAAAGACGATGGAGGAGTAGGCCCGGGGCGTGCTGTCGTCACGCTCGGGCTCGGTCGGGGCGACGGCGGTGAGCTTGATGGGGATGATCAGCTTCTCGCCCGCGGCGACGGTGACGGGCTCCTCGTAGGGCTCGTAGCCGTCGGCCTCGACGCGCAGCTTGTGCTCGCCGGGGGTGAGATCGCCGCGCTCCACGACCGTCTTGCCTTCGCCGACGAGCTCGCCGTCGTAGAAGAAGCGCGCGGGGACCTGGGTGCGCAGCACGAGGGCCCCGGTCGTGGGGCTCACCTTCACCTCGATCACCTGGGGCGGCGCCGGGGGCTGCATGAGCTTCCAGATCGCGAAGCCGAGTCCCATGAACAGGGCCAAGGACAAGGCCGTCATCGCGAAGAGCGGCCAGCGGCGCGGCGGCGGGTTCAGGGACGCGCTCGACGAGGGCCCCTCCTCCCACTCCCCAGGCGCCGGGGGCGGCGGCCGGGTGGCCTCACGCTCCTGCTGCTGGAGGTAGAGGGCCTTGGTGATCTTGGAGCCCTCCTCCAGCCGGTCCCGCTCGCCTTGGATGTCGTCGGCGAAGAGCTGGTCCATGAACAGCGCGAGGCTGCGCTGAATCGCCGTGGGGGTGCTGGGGTACATGTACTCCAGCAGGTCTTGTTGAAGCTCCCGGGCGTCGGCGTAGCGGCTCGTGAGGTCCTTCGAGAGCGCCTTCATCACCAGCTCGTCGAGGCGCTGGGGGATGTTCGGGTTCATCGAGGAGGGCGGGCGGATCGCGACGGACTTGATCTTCTCTAAGGTCTTGATCTCGTTCTCAGTCTTGAACAGGCGCCGCCCGGTCAGCATCTCGTAGAGGATGATGCCGACGGAGAAGATGTCCGACTGCTGGGTGACGTCTTCGCCCCGGGCCTGCTCGGGGCTCATGTACTCAAACTTGCCCTTGAGCACGCCGTCCTTGGTGTTGTACGTGGACATCTCGGCCTTGGCGATGCCGAAGTCCGCGATCTTCACCTCACCGGAGTAGGACACGAGCACGTTGGACGGCGACATGTCGCGGTGGATGATGCCGAGGGGCTCCCCCTGGAGGTTCGTTTTTTTGTGGGCGTAATCGAGCCCCTTGCAGACCTCGTGCGCTATGAAGATCGCGAACTCTTCGGGGAGCAGCTTGCGCTTCTGCGCGAGCTTGCGGAGGATCTGCTTGACGTCTTTGCCCTCGACGAGCTCCATCGCGATGTAGTAGTTGTCGCGAATCTTCCCAAAATCATAAATCTGAACGAGGTTCGCGTGCTGTAACGAGACGGAGATCTTCGCCTCGTCGATGAACATCGACACGAAGTCTTCGTTGTCGCTGAGGTGCGCGAGGATTCGTTTGATGACCTGGAGCTTCTCAAAGCCCGCCGTGGAGTAGGTCTTGGCCTTGAAGATCTCGGCCATGCCGCCCGTGGCGACGCGGTCGATCAGGTAATACTTCCCGAACAGCTCCGGCTGGAACGTGGGCGGGGGCTGGGCCTGGGAATCCATCCGAGCGACCTCTTGCTGCTCTTCGCCCGGGGCGAAGCGAGCCGCCTTCACTCTAACTCGCGTCAGAGCCTCGCGCGGTCTCGCCTCAGTTCAGGGCTGAGGCAGTGTACCGCAAGTTGAAGACGAGGGCTCTCTGGACACGTCAATAACGCGCTTCAGAGGATCTGTGAACCTCCGCGGTGATCCTCACGCCGCCCCCCCGATCGCCTCGGGACGCGCGGCGCGCGCTCACTCCGCGGCGGGCTCGTCGAAGTAGTCGCCGACGTCCTCGCAGGTCCACTCCTCGCGGAGATCGTCGGCAGCGCCGCGGCAGACCTCGAGCTCCTCGGCGGTGAAGGCCGAGCGGGGGCTCGCCTCGATGCACGCCTGGGGCTCGCCGTCGGGCACGGTGTAGCCGCACTCCTCAGCGTAAGCGGCGATCTCCTTACACATGTCGGCGCAGGGGTTGGCGCAGGCGTTGAGCGCGACCAGGGCGGCGCAGGAGAGAATCAGGCGCATCGGACCTCCTCGGCACGCTAACCTGTCACAGCGACCGCCCGGGCGCAACCGCTCCCCCGCATTGAGGAGACGCTCTGGACCTTCGGCCTGACACCTTCGGGGTGCTGCAGATCGAGCCGACCGATCGCTGCAACCTCTCCTGCTCGATGTGCGCGCCCCACCATGAGGGCTGGGCGCAGGTTCACGCCGTGCCCAAGGGGCTGATGGACCTCGGGCGTTACGCGGCGATCCTGCGCTCGCTGGAGGCCGAGGACTGCCGCTTTGACCACGTCATCTTTCAGTGGTTGGGCGATCCCTCCTTGCACCCGCAGCTTGAGGACATGCTCGCCCTGGCCCAAGACCACCTCGCCGGGCGCGTGGGCTACCTGCGCGTAGACACCAACGCCATCGTGCTCACCCCGGCGCGCATGGACCGGCTCGTGGAGGTCTACGCCCGGCGGCCTGAGCTGCCGATCCTCTTCGTCTGCACCCTGGACGCCCACACCCCGGAGACCTACCACCGCGTGAAGGGCCAAGACGCCTTGGCGCGGGTGCGGCGCAACGTGCGGCACCTCATCATGCGCCGGGCCCAGCTCCCCTTCGCCGACGTCCGGCTCAACGTGCAGCTCCAGTTTGTGGTGCAGGAGGGCAACCACCACGAGCTCGGCGCCTTCGTCGGGTACTGGTCGGACCTCCTGCGCTGCCAAGGCGGCGGCCGGGGCTACAGCGAGATCATGGTGAAGCGGCTCTCCGTGGGCGCGGGCGGCCCGGGGCAGCTCGCGGCGGATCAGCTCTACGAGGCTGCGACGGCCCGGGACGGCGTCGCCGAGGAGGACCGCGGCCACGTGCACGTGAAGGTCTGGCAGGACCGCCCCTGGCAGTCCACGGCGCTCACCCCGGCCCCGCGCCAGCCTTGCCCCGGCCTGTGGGTGACCCCGGTGATCCGCCACGACGGCCACCTGATGATGTGCTGCGCCGACCTCGCCGGGCACCTCGACCTCGGGCCCCTGCACGAGTCCTCGTTCCGGGCCTTGTGGGGCGGGGCCCTCGCCACAAAACGCCGCCTCGCCCACATCCAGGGGCGTTTCGACGAGGTGAGCCCCTGCGGGACCTGCGGCGGCATCGGCTGGTACAAGACTCGACCGGAGCAGGTCCGGGAGACGCTCATCGCCGCCGGGCGAGAGGAGCTCTGGCCGGAGTACGCGGCGCGCGCGGCGGGTGGGGCGCCCTGAGGGCTCAGGTCTCGGACACCCGGCGCCTGGCGTTGGGGTCGCCCAGGCGGCTGAGGAGCTGGTTCAGGGCGTCGCCGACGGGGCCCTCGTTGAGGGAAGGATCGGCGTCGAGGAGCGCCACGAGGGGCAAGAGCTGGTCACGCACCCGGCGCTCCGCGTCGGTCAGCGCGCCGTCGTAGGTGGCGTCGAGCAGGTGGTCCGCCGAGCGCGCGGCGACGCAGGCGAGGTGGTCGAGGAAGATCTCCACCCGGCGACCGGCGGCGCGCAGATCGGCGGCGCCGGGGCGGCGTTTGTCCCCCATGGACAACCACTCGATCTCCGAGCCCCAGAGCGCCTCGGCGAACTCGCTCTTCTGGGGCAAGAGCGCGGCGCCGAAGCTCGGCCGGGCGCCCTCGGTGACCTTCGCGAAGACCCGGCGCACGGAGTCGGCGACGCGGTGGAAGTTGTCGTCGTCCAGAGAGAAGCCCACGAAGAGCAGGTGCCGGGTGATGAGCAGGGCCTGCACGACCCCCTGGAGCGCGGCGCGATCCTCGGCGTAGCGCAGGTAGTCGTCCCGGGTGAGCACGATTGTCTCTGGGGCCCGGACGCAGCCGTGGAGCTTGAGCAGCCAGCGCCCGCCCGGCGGCGGGAGCGCGAGGGGCAAGGCGCTCACCGGGGCCTCGGCGGCGGCGCAGGCCTGCTCAAAGCAGGTGTCGTAGTTTGTGGTGATGAACTCCCGGGTCGGCAGGCTGGCGATGAGGCCGTGGGCGAGGCCGTACTGGGGCCGCTCCAAGAGCGCCGCGACCCGCATGCCGAGGCTCGGGCCCCCGGCCTCCTCCAGGCGCCGGGCGACGACCCGGGCGCGGTCGAGCACGTTGAGGGCGCCCAAGCGGGTGATCACCTCCTGGGGCATCCCCGCCTCGGCGGCGAGCTCGCTGAGCAGCCCGCCCCACAGCGGCAGGCCCGCGCCGACCCCGGCCCCGGCGCCCATAAACACGACGAGCTCCCCGGCGGCGGCGAGGCGGCCCAGGCGGTGGGCGGCGGCGCGCTCGTCGTCGTCGAGCTCGGGCCAGAGCTCGGGGTGACCCCGACGGAGGGCCTGCACGGCGGCGTAGGCGCGGCCATCCTTGAGCACTAGGGCGAGATCGACCTGCTCCTGCTGGGCCATGGCGGCGAGGGCCAACAAGAGCCCGGCGGCGACCTCTCCCTTCCAGCGGGACTTGCCGCCGAAGCCCGTGCCGACGAGGGGCAGGCCGAGGAGCGGGCGCTCGCGGCCATGGCGCGGTCCACGCAGCCGCGCGGCGGCGGCGGCCTGGGAGACGAAGGCGGCGACGGCCCCGTAGAGGCGGTCCGTCGGGGCGCGAGACGGGGCGCCGACCCGGGTGAGCCAAGGGGTCGGCGCCTCGGGGGGCACCCCGGCGAGGGGTGTCGTGACCACGCCGCCGGGCTCCCCCCAGCCCTCGGGGCGCGCGGCCTGCACCTCATCCCACCGCACGCCTTGCAGCGCCGGGCGCTCACGCCAGTACCACACGACGCCGAGCCGGTAGTCCGTCGGCAGGAGCCAGGCGTCGCAGGCCAGCTCCGTGAGATCGCCGTGTAGAACAAACACCTGGGCCATACGCTCGCTCCGCGTGCAGCTTAGCAAAGTGCTCACCTCGGATCTTTGGACATCCCTGGCAGGATCCGATAGGCGCAGAGGTCAACGTCAGGAGCGACCATGCAAAGCCCCCGTGCCCTCGTCCTCTTCGCCTTCACCCTCGGGGCCTGCGGGCCCACCCTCACCGATGATCAGGTGACCGAGGCCGTGCGCGCCAAGGTCGCCGAGGCGGTCCCGACCGGGCGCGTCGGCGTCGAGCTCCTCGGGCGCTCACGTTGGGTGCGCGGCGGCATGTTCGACGCGGAGTGCCTCCAGCAGAAGGACCTCGCCTTCTCCGAGAACCCCGCCGCGGGGGAGGCCCTGCGCATCTCGCCGACCTACCAGAACCAGCGCTTCTTGACCGCCGACACCGACAAGGGCTGGTGTGTGCTCTTGGGTGAAGGTGGCAGCGCCAAGGTCGGCGGCCCGGTCAAGCAGGGCGACGCCTGGGTGGTGCCGGTGACCTTGAGCTTCTCCGCGCCCTCCCCTTGGGGCGCCTGCCTCGCCGATCGGGCGCTCACCCGAGAGGTGAAGGTCACCGTAGACGAGGCCGGGGCCCCGGTGATCGAGGGCGACGTGAGCCTGCCCATCGGCGCCTGCCCCGTGCCGATGCCCGCCGGAGAGGAGCGTGGCGGCAGCGCCGAGCGCCCCAGCGAGCGGCCCCCCAAGGCCCCCAAGCAGGACGAGGTCATCGCGCTCATGACCCGCTTCAACGACGCCTTGGTCAAGAAGGACCGCGTCGCGGCCTTGGCGATGGTGTCCTGCTACAACCTCTACGAAGAGAAGATGGTCGGGAGCTGCACGCCCGCTGAGCTTCTGCAGGTGGGCGCCCACGGCGAGGCCGCGGGCACCTCGATCTCTTGGTTGGAGAACGTCGTCGAGGGCTTCTCCGACATCGGCGCGATCCGCCAAGATCCCAAGATCCCGACGATGTACCATGTGCTCATGACCCACAAACGCACGAAGCGTGACCGCAGCATGTCGGTCGAGTGGGTGAACGGCGAGTGGCGCCTCGTCGGCGTCGTCGGGGCCAAAGGCGCCGACCTCACGAGCCTGCGCTTCGTCTACGATCTGCACAAGAACGACCGCCGCGACATCTTCTTGCGCCGCCTCAACGGCGAGAAGATCGACGAGCAAGGCATCTCTACCGAGCCTGAAGTCGAGGAGTGACCCCCCGAGCGCGCCCCGCGCCTGTCGCCAGGGCGGGGTGAAGCAATTGTCATGACAGAGAAGGGCCTTGACAAGTCGCCCCGCCGTCGTCAGATTGACTGGGAACAGAAACCCGACCGGGTCTTTCGTTCGTCGCTGATCTCGCAAGGGCTAGGCCCACGCGGGTCGCGTGTTCGAAGATGAGGTCGGGTTTTGTGCCTCTGGAGTGAGCTTCTCGGTGTTCTCGGCCTTGCGCCATCCCCTGCTCCTGCCCATCTGGGTCATCCTGGCCTTCTGGTCAGGCTGGACCTTTGATGGTCTCGGGGCGCGGGCGCAGGTTGAGACCGTCGGGTATGGCATCACCGGCGACGTCGAGGAGCTGCTGGAGGCCCCGGCGCTCGTAGAGCACCAAGAGCTCGGGGGCGCCCGCGAGGCCCCCGCCGGGGGCAAGACCGAGACCGAGTCCCGGCACGCCTTGGCCTCCGACCCGCCGCCGTCCCCCTCTCGCCGCCCGACCGTGGTGCTCATCGCGGCGATGGCCGAGCACGCGGTGCCTCGGCGTGGTGCGGTCTTCGACGTCCGCAGCTTCTTGGGTGCCCGGGCTTGGTCCCCTGGGCGTTTTGATCGAGGTCCTCCGACCGTCTGACGGCGAGGAGCTGGTGCTCCTTGCGCACGAATGAGGCGTGCGCTGGGTCCGCTCCTCCCTGGCTTGGCTGTTTAGGCCCGAAGCGCCTCCGCTGAGGCTCTCTGGCCGCGCCTCTCGCCTGGAGTCAGACCCCGTCAACCGCGCTTCCCGTCGCGCGTCGGAAGGAACCCATGTCCTCGAACCTGCCGCCCAACGTACACCTGCACCCTTCGAGCCCGGCCCAGCCGCCGCCCCCGGCCTCCGCCCTCGGCGAGCTCTCCGCCCACTGGCGGGATGACCTGCTCGCGGGCTTCCTCGTCTTCTTGATCGCCCTGCCGCTGTGCCTCGGCATCGCCATGGCCTCGGGCTTCCCCCCCGTCGGCGGCGTGTTCACGGCCATCATCGGCGGCGTGCTCGGCTCGCTCCTGGGCAGCGCCCGGCTCACCATCAAGGGCCCCGCCGCCGGGCTCATCGTCATCGCCTTGGGCGCGGTCACCGAGCTTGGCGCCGGGGACCCCGTCGCCGGGTACCGCCGGGCCTTGGCCGTCGGCGTCATCGCCGGGGCGATTCAGATCGTCTTTGGGCTCATGAAGGCGGGGCGCCTCGGCGTCGCGTTCCCGGCCTCGGTGGTGCACGGCATGTTGGCCGCCATCGGCGTGATCATCTGCTCCAAGCAGGTCCACACCGCCCTGGGCGTGAGCCCCGAGGGCAAAGAGCCCCTGCACCTCCTCGCCGAGATCCCCCACAGCCTCGCGACGCTGAACCCGGAGATCGCGCTCATCGGCGCCCTGAGCCTCGTCGTGCTCTTCGGCCTGCCCAAGCTGCCCTTCGCCTTCACGAAGAAGGTGCCGGGCCCGATGGTGGTCATCGCCATGGCGATCCCCTTGGGGATGATGTTTGACCTCGGCCACGAGCACACCTACAGCTTCTTGGCCCACGACTACAAGGTGGGGCCGAACTTCTTGGTGACCCTGCCCAAGAGCCTGCTCTCCGCGGTGACCTTCCCCGACTTCTCGGCGGTGTGGAGCCCGATCACCTGGAAGTACGTCGTGATGTTCTCTTTGGTGGGGACGATTGAGTCGCTCCTGAGCACGAAGGCCGTGGACGCCTTGGACCCTGAGCGCCGCCCCAGCGACCTCGACCGCGACCTGCTCGTCGTCGGCGTCTGCAACGTCATCGCCGCGGCCATCGGCGGCCTGCCGATGATCTCCGAGATCGTGCGTTCGTCCGCCAACATCAACAACGGGGCCAAGAGCCGCTGGGCCAACTTCTTCCACGGCGGCTTCTTGCTGTTCTTCGTGGCGCTCCTGCCCTGGCTGCTCCAGCGCATCCCCCTGGCCGCCCTCGCCGCGATGCTGATCTACACCGGCCTGCGCCTGGCCTCGCCCCTGGAGTTCCGCAAGACCTGGCAGATCGGCTGGGACCAGCTCGTGGTGTTCCTCACCACCCTGCTCGTGACCTTGGCGACGGACCTGCTCGTCGGCGTCGGCGTCGGTGTGGTCACGAAGGCCGCCCTGCACGTCTACCACGGCGCCCCGCTCAAGAGCCTCTTCCGCCCCGCGTTGCAGTCGGCGGCCGAGGGTGAGCAGGTGACGGTGAGGGTCACGGACGCGGCGGTGTTCTCAAACGTCATCGCCGTGCGCTCGATGGTGATGCGTCAGGTGGAGGGCGGCGCCCGGCAGGTCGTCGTGGACTTCTCCTCAGCCCGGGTGGTGGACCACACGACCCAAGAGCGGATGCATGAGCTCGCCGAGGAGCTGGAGCGTCTGGGCGTGCACCTGAGCACCGCCGGGCTGGACCAGCACGCGCCTCACTCGTCGCATCCCCTGGCCGCCCGCCGCCGGGCCTGACCATGCACCTCTTAAGCCTGCTCCTTTGGACGCCCATCATCGGGGCGCTCCTGCTCGCCCTCTTGCCTGCGCGGGCCGCCCACCTCGCCCGGTCCGTGGCCTTGGCCCACGCGGGCCTGGCCTTCGGGCTCAGCCTGCTGGCGCTGTGGCGCTTTGAGCCCAGCGGCCCGGCCTCCCAGCTCGTCGAGCAGGCGCCGTGGACGCCGGAGACCGGGCTCGCCTACGCCATCGCCATCGGCGGCCTGTCCGCGCCGCTCATCGTGCTCACCGCGGGCATGATGTTGGTCGCGCTCTTGGCCTCGGGGTCGATTCAGACCAACGTGCGCAGCTACCACGCCTGGATGTTGGCCCTGGAGACGGGCGTCTTCGGGGTCTTCTTGGCCCGGGATTGGTCGCTGTTCTACTTGTTCTGGGAGCTGACGCTCATCCCGCTGTTCTTCTTGATCAACCTCTGGGGCGGCCCGAAGCGGGGCCGCGCGAGCCTCACCTTCTTGCTCTACACGATGGGCGGCTCGGTGTTCATGCTCGTGGCGCTCCTGACGCTCTTCGCCTCAGCGCACCAGGGCACCTTCGGCATGGACGCCTTGGCCCAGGGCGCCCAGGCCCTGCCGCTGCCGGTGCAGCAGGCGGTGCTCGCCGGGCTGTTCTTGGGCTTCGGGGTGAAGCTCCCGGCCTTCCCCCTGCACGGCTGGCTGCCGATCACCTACGTCGAGGCCCCGGCCCCGGTGAGCCTCGTGCTCTCGGCGGTGCTCTCCAAGATGGGCGCCTACGGGCTCATCTTGGCGGCGACGACCTTGCCCGCGGCGGCGGCGTCTATGGCGCCTGGGCTCTCGGCCTTGGGGGTCATCTCCATCGTCTACGGCGCCTTGTTGGCCTGGCGGCAGACCGACCTCAAGGCGATGATCGCCTGCTCCTCGGCGAGCCACATGGGCTTTGTGCTCGTGGGCCTCGGCTCGATGAACGAGGCCGGCCTCACGGGCGCGAGCCTGCAGATGGTCGCGCACAGCCTCGTCGCCGGGACCCTGTTCTTGTTGGCCGGGGCCATCGATGGCCGGGTGCACACCCAGAGCCTCGGGCGCCTCGGCGGGCTCATCACGACGAGCCCCCGGCTCTCCGTGCTGATGATCGTGGCGCTCCTCGCGTCGATGGGCCTGCCGGGCTTCGTCGGCTTCGTGGCGGAGCTGCACACGCTGACCGGGGGCTTCCAGCGCTTCGGCCTGTGGGTCGGCCTCGCGTCGGTGGGTGTGCTCATCGGCGCCGCCGCGGCCCTGCGCACGGTGTCCCAGGTGTTTATGGGTCCCGCGAAGCATGAGGGCATGGGGGATCTCGGCCTCACCGAGCTCGTCGCCGCCGCGCCGCTGGTCGCGCTCACCGTGGGCCTCGGCCTCTTCCCCAACCTCGCGCTGTCCCTGATGGCGCCGACGGTGCTGCGCCTCGCCGCGCTGTTCCCCGTCGCGACGCCCTGAGGAGGGACCATGTCCGCTGAGAACCCCAAAGCGCATGTCCTGCATGAGATCGCGCACCTCGCGCACTACGTCCCCGGCCAAGGGCCGCTCTCGGAGTTCGTTCACCACAACACCCTCCACGGCGAGCAGCACCTGCCCTTCGAGCGGGCGATCCGCAGCGCGAACGCGCGGACCGGCGCCCGGGGCACGCTCACGGAGTCGGCGTTCTTGGGGCACTTTCGCTCGGGGCGTATCCGGCTGAGCGACCTGAATGAGGCCCTGGATGACCGGCCGGGCCTTGAGCCCCAGGCCGTCGTGCAGCTCGGCGCGGAGCTGCTCACCCGGCGGGAGCTGCTCCTCGCCCTGCTCTTGGGCGACTGTGACCCCGTGACCCCGGCGCGGCTGCGCTGGCTCTTGAGCGAGGAGCAGGCCGAGATCCGCCTCGTGCCGGGCCTTGACGAGGACACCCGCCGGGGCGTGCTGGAGTCGCTCCCCGAGGAGCAGGCCGTGAGCGCCTTGTGGCGGGTCTGCCTCAAGGTGCACGGCCTCGGCGACCCCCGGGCCGTCTCCCCGGAGGAGGACGTCTGGTCCCGCACGGTGAAGAGCGCCTTGGAGGACGCCCAGGCCCTCGCCGCCTTGGTCTACGGGGAGATCGGCCAGCCCCTCGGCCTGCGGGAGCTTGTGCTCGGCCTGAGCGGCGAGGACCTCTACGAGAAGGCCCACCCCCGGCTCATCCGCTGGCTGTCGGCGTTCTTGGACGAGGGGCTCGCGGCCTGGGGCCTCGTCGGACGGGAGCAGGGGCTCTGGCGCGCCTGGCGTGAGGCCGACCCCGAGGCCCCGAAGGGGCTCCCCGACGACCCCGCCGAGGCCATCGTTAGCCTCTTGACCCGCCTCGGCCTGCCCCAAGACCGCTGGGGCGGCGTGCTCTTGCGGGAGGCTCTGGCGCTGCCGGGCTTCTCGGCGATGGTGCGCTGGCGTGAGCTTCACCCGCGTTACCCCGCCCACGTCCGCGCCCCGAGCGACCTCTGCCAGTGGCTCGCGATGCGCCTCGCGGTGATGACCCCCCTGGTCGAGGACGCGCTCAAGGCTGTCTTTGAGGGGCCGCTCTTGCCCTTGGAGGCGACGTTCCAGCGCCACGCCGAGGAGGTGATGGTGCGCTGGGCCCTGTTCCACGAGGGCCTGCCCGAGACTGTCGCCGTGCGCGCCCGTGCCGTCGCCGCCCGGGTTCACGACGCCGAGGAGGACGAGGTCGGCGCCTGGCATGTGCTCGCCCCGGTGGTCGCTGGGGCGCGCCGCGCCTTGGCCGAGCCCCGGGCGGAGACGGCGGCCTGGCCGATGTTCCGGCTCTGCCAGCGCCTCGGGATCTCCGCCCGCCGCCTCTTGGCGATGGGCGAGGACGGCCGCGCCGCCTTGACCGAGGCCCGCCTCGGCTTCCCTTGGGCGGAGCGGGCGATGGTGTGGCAGCTCGCGTATGAGGGGCGCCTCCGGCAAGAGGTGCTGCACGGACTGCACGCCAACCAGGGCCGGGCGCCGTCCCGGGTGCCCGACGCGGCGTTCCAGGTCGCCTTCTGCATCGACGACCGCGAGGAGGGCATCCGCCGCCACCTGGAGGAGCTGGAGCCCCGGGCCGAGACCTACGGCGTGGCCGGGTTCTTTGGCGTCGCCATGCGCTACAAGGGCCTCGACGACAACAAGCTCACCCCGCTCTGCCCCGTGGTGCAGGACCCCCCCTTCGCCGTCGAGGAGCGCGCCCAAGACGTCGCCGTGGCGGCGGCGCGGGCGGCGGGCCTGCGCGGCTGGGAGCGCCTCGGGCAGCTCTGGCAGGACGTGCGCCGGGGTCTCTGGGGCGGCCTCGTCGCCTCCGAGGCCCTCGCCCCGGCCTCGGTCGCCGCCGTCGCGAGCCTCGCCTTGGACCCCACGACCCTCGCCCGGGCAGTAGACGTCGGGGCCGCGCGCCTCGTGCCGACGGCGCCGACGCGGCTGAGCTTCTTGGCCCCTCCCCAGAGCCCCATGGGCACCCCGGCGGCGCCCCGCCTCGGCTTCACCGACGACGAGCAGACCGACCGCGTGATGGGCACCCTCAAGAACGTGGGCCTGCTCAGCGGCTTCTCGCCCCTGGTGATCTGGATGGGGCACGGCTCGATCTCCCGGAACAACCCCCACCTCGCGGCGTACGACTGCGGCGCCTGCAGCGGGCGGCACGGCGGCCCGAACGCCCGGCTGTTCGCGGCGATGGCGAACCGCCCCGAGGTGCGCAGCCGCCTCGCCGCCCGGGGCCTCGTCATCCCTGAGACCACCTGGTTTATCGGCGCTGAGCACAACACCGGGGATGAGTCCATCACCTACTACGACCTCGACCTCCTGCCCCCGGCGTTCTCCGCGGCCTTCGGCGCCGCCCGGGCCGCCCTGGAGCACGCCTCCCGGCGCTCGGCCCAGGAGCGCTGCCGCAAGTTTGAGGCCGCCCCGCGGCGCCCGGGTGAAAATGCTGCGTTGCAGCATGTGATCGACCGCACCCTGGACATCACCCAGGCCCGGCCTGAGCTAGGCCACGCCACGAACGCCTTGGCCATCGTCGGCCGCCGCTCGATGACCCGGGGCCTGTTCTTGGACCGCCGGGCCTTCCTCATCTCCTACGACCCGACGACAGACGCTGAAGGCCGCGTGCTGGAGGGCATCCTCACCGCGGTGGGCCCCGTGGGCGCGGGCATCAACCTGGAGTACTACTTCTCGACGGTGGACAACGAGCGCTACGGCTGCGGCACCAAGATCCCCCACAACGTCATGGGCCTCTGCGGGGTGATGGAGGGCGCCGCGTCGGACCTGCGCACGGGGCTGCCCAAGCAGATGATCGAGGTGCATGAGCCCGTGCGGCTCCTGCTCATCGTCGAGGCGAACCCCCAGAAGCTCACGGAGATCGTGCTGCGCCAGCCCGAGCTCTCGGAGCTGGTGCTCGGCGCCTGGATCCTCGCCGCCGCCGTAGACCCCGCCGACGGCAGCATCCACCGCTTCGTCGCCGGGCGGGGCTTCGTGCCCTGGACACCGTCGGAGGGGCCGCCGCCCACCGTGGAGCGCTCCTTGGACTGGATCCCCGACCACGACGCCTTCTGGCCCCCGGCGCTCATCGGCGGAGGCGCCCATGTCTGAGCTCTCCGCCATGGACCTGCTCCTGAGCGCGGGGCTCCTCGCGCCGCTTGGCGCCGCCGCGCTGATCGGCGTCCCGGCGTCCCTCGGCGAGCCCCTGCCCGAGCGGGTCGTGAGCCGGGTGAGCCTCGCCGCGCTCACGCTCTCCACCCTGACCTGGATCGCCGAAGGCGCCGCCGCCGTCGCCCGGGGAGGCGGCCGCCACCTCGTGCTCGCCCCCTGGCTCACGAGCGGCGACTACAAGGTCGAGCTGAGCCTGCACCTCGACGCCCCGGCCCTCGTCTTCGCCGGGCTCTCGGCCTTGGTCTGCCTCGCCGCGGCGCGCTTCTCCGTGCACTACATGCACCGGGAGCGCGGCTTCTCCCGGTTCTTTGGGCTCCTCGACCTCTTCGCCTTCGCCATGACGCTCCTCGGCGTGGCGGGCAACGCCGTGCTGAGCTTCGTCGGCTGGGAGCTGGGTGGGCTCTGCTCGGCCCTGCTCATCGCGTTCCACGCCGAGCGGCCGAGCGCCGGCCTCGGCGGGGTGCGGGCCGTGCTCACCAACCGGGTGGGCGACGTCGGCTTCGCCATCGGCCTCGGCGGGCTCTACCTGGCCTTCGGCTCTGTGGACTGGGCGGTGATGGAGGCCGGGGCGTCGCGGCTCAGCCCCGGCGCGGCGACGGCCTTGGCGCTGTCGTTCTTGCTGCCGGGGGTCGTGAAGGCCGGGCTCGCGCCGTTCACGCCTTGGGTGGGGGCGGCGGTTGAAGGCCCCACGCCGTCGAGCGCGCTGTTCTAC
Organism: Myxococcota bacterium; assembly: GCA_023150845.1. Classification (GTDB taxonomy): domain Bacteria; phylum Myxococcota_A; class UBA796; order UBA796; family CAJQPC01; genus JADKFE01. The sequence goes on from JAKLKD010000056.1 coordinate 26,081, forward strand.
GGCGCGATCATGGTCCACGCTGGGCTCTTCTTGGCGATGCGCGCTGGGCCGCTCCTCGCCGTCGCCCCGGCGGCGGCGGCGGTGGCGGTGATCCTCGGCCTCGTGACGGCGGTTGTCGCCACGCTCATCGCCAAGGCGGCGACGGACGTGAAGGGCAGCCTCGTGCACGCGGGCGCCGCCCAGCTCGGCGTCGGCTTCGTGCTCGTCGGCCTGGGGCTCACCCCGCTGGCGCTGTGGCACCTCGTCGGGCACGCCTTGGTGCGCGGCCTGCAGATGTTCACCGCCCCGGCGGCCTTGGCCCAGCTCCTCGACCGCCCCGTGGCGGCGGCGAGCCCGACGCTCGCTGAGCGCCCGCGGCTCTACGCCTGGGCCCTGCGGCGCTTCGACATGGAGGCGCTCCATAATTGGTTGGTCGTACAACCAACATTACGGATCGCCGAGCTGGCGGCGCGTTTTGACGCCCGCGGCGTAGACGCGGCCTCGGGCCTGCCCGTGAACCCCGAGCTGAGCGTCGAGGAGCGCCCCCGGCACCCCCACGGGGCGGCCCACGCCTTCGAGCGTCGGCTGATGGACAAGGGGGTGAGCGAGGGGCTGCCTCGGCTCACCCAGACCCTCGGCGCGCGCCTGCGCCACGTTGAGGCCGTGCTCGCCTCACCCTGGGCCGCGCTCGCCCTCGTGCTCCTCGGCCTGGCCGTGCTGCCGGCCTTGGGAGGTCTGTGATGGACATGCTCTCCAACGCCCCGATCCTCAGCGTGCTCTGGATCTGGCCAGCGGCGCTCGCCCTCGTCATCCTCACGCTGCGGAGCCCGCGCTGGTCGTTGCCCCTGAGCCTCGCGGGCCTCGCCGTCGAGCTGGGCCTCTCCGCGGGGGTGCTCGCCACCTTCTCCCACGCCGAGTCCGGCCTGCAGTTTGAGGAGCTCGGCCCCGCCCTGGGGCCGGTGAGCCTGCACCTCGGCGTCGATGGCCTCAGCGTCCTGTTCTTGCCCGTCGCCGCGCTGTTGGCGCTCTTGATGACGGTGTACGCCCAGCTCGTGAAGAAGGAGCGGGCCGACCGCTGGGCCGCCTGCGTGCTGGGCCTGCTGAGCACGCTCATGCTGCGCATCTGCGCCGTGGACCTCTCGGTCTTCTGGGTGGCCTCGGCGGTGGAGCTGCCCCTCGTGCTCACGCTCCTCCGGGGCTGGGGCGCGGGCGCCCGCCGAGACGAGGCCGCGGCCCGGGCCGCGCGGTTCCTCGGGCTCTCTCTCGTCTTGTTCGCCGTCGGCGCCGTGATGCTCGCCGCGGATCACGCCGTGCGTGTCGGGGTCTGGACCTTCGACGCCGCGGAGCTTGAGCTCAACCCTTCAGGGGGTCGCGTGGGGATGGTCGCCTTCACGCTCCTTTTTCAAGCGCTGGCCTTACGCGCCCCCCTCTTCCCTTGGCACGGCTGGCTCTCCGACGTCGTCGCGGAGGGGCCCCTGGTCGGCCTCAACGTCTTCTTGTTGGGCGTGAAGATCGGCACCTTGGGGATGCTGCGCTTCGTCTTGCCCCTCGCCCCGGACGCCGCGGCGGCCTGGGCGCCCGCCCTGAGCGTCATCGCTGGGGCCGGGATCGTCTACGGCAGCCTCCTCGCCCTGGTGCAGCCGGACCTGCGCCGGGTGCTCGCGTATGCCGCCGTGGCCCACTCCGGCGTCGTCGTGCTCGGCCTGTTCTCCTTGAATCACGCCGGGCTGGAGGGCGCGATCCTGGAGATGCTGAACTTCGGCGTCGCCATCGCCGGGCTCTACTTCGTGACCGGCTTCTTGCAGGCGCGGGTGGGCGAGGTGGCCATGCACCGCCTCGGCGGGCTGTGGGCCGTCGCGCCGCGGCTGAGCTTCGCGTTCTTGGTGGTGACCTTGGCGGGCATCGGCATGCCGGGCACCTCGGGCTTCGACGCCTTGCACCTGCTCATCGACGGGGCGGCGGAGGCGCACCACTACGGCGTGGCCTTGGGCCTCGGCCTCGGCACGGTGCTCATCGCCGGGGTGCTGCTCGGCGCCTACCAGCGGGCGTTCTTGGCGCCGACGCAGGAGACCTTGCCCAGCGGGATGCTCGACCTGCGGCCCGCGGAGATCGGCATCGCCGGGGTGCTCTGCGCGCTCATCTTCGCCGTGGGGCTCAACGCCCACCCCTGGCTCGACACGATGACCCGGTCCGTGGAGCGGGTGAGCGCTGAGGTGGACCCCCTGGAGCATGAGGAGGAGGTGGACGACCACGACGACAACAACGACCACGACCACGACGAAGATGACGAGGTGGGCACCCCGTCCCCGAGTCACACCGAGGTGGCGCCATGAACCCCGCCGAGCTGATGGCCGCCGACACCGTCGGCTTCCCTTTGCTGAGCCTCCTGCTCATCTTGCCCATCACCTTCGCCGTGCTCGCGCTCTTCGCCAAGGACGGGGTCCAGGCGCGCTGGGTTGCGCTCGTCGGCGGGATCTTGGAGCTGGCGCTCGCGGGCCTGCCCCTCTTCTTGATCGACCGGGACCACGTCGGCCTGCAGCTCGTCGAGCGGCATGAGTGGATGCCCTCCCTCGGTGTGATGGCCCAGCTCGGCGTCGATGGCCTCTCCGCGCCCCTGCTCGCGCTCACGGCCCTGGTCACCCTCGGGGTGATCGCCGTCGGGGCGGGCCCGCAGCAGCGGATGCCCCAGGTGTGGGTCGGCGCGATCTTCACCTTAGAGACGGCGCTCATGGGCGTGTACACCGCCCAGGACCTCATCTTCTTCTTCATGTTCTGGGAGATGACCCTCATCCCCCTGCACGTGCTCACCTCGATGTACGGCGTAGGCCGGGAGCGGGGCTTCGCGGCGAACAAGCTCGTGATGACGATGATGGTCGGCGGCGGGGTGCTGCTGCTGTCCTTCTTGTTGTTCGGGCAGACCCACAGCGAGCTCACCGGCCAGGGGCTCAGCTTCGACCCGGTGAAGCTCCAGGCCCTAGACATCCCGCTCAGCCGTCAGCTCTTGCTGTTCGGGCTCATGCTCATCGGCTTCGGGTTCAAGGCGCCGATCTTCCCGTTCCACTCGTGGATGCCCGGGCTCTTGCAGGAGGGCAGCCTCGGCGTCGGTGTGCTCACCATCGGCTTTAAGCTCGGGGTGTATGGGCTCATCCGGTTTGTGCTGCCCCTGACCCCGGACGCCGTCGTGCTCGCCGCGCCGCTCCTCGCCGTGCTCGGCCTGAGCGGGCTGCTCTACGGCGCCCTCGTCGCGCTGCGCCAGGCGAGCCTACGCCGGGCCTTGGCCTTCGGGGGGCTCTCCCACGTCGGCTTCGCGCTCGTGGGCCTCGCCTCGCTCAACCCCCAGGGGGTGCAGGGCGCGGTGATCTGCCTCATCAACATGGCCCTGCTCTCGACGGGCGTGTTCTTGTTGACCGGGTTTGTGTGGCTTCGCACCCGGACGAGCGAGCTGGATCAGCTCGGCGGGCTCTGGGCGACGATGCCCAAGATGAGCACCTTCTTTGTGCTGCTCAGCGTCGCGGGCCTCGGCCTGCCGGGCACCTCGGGTTTCATCGGCGAGCACCTCGTGCTCCTCGGCGCGGCCCGGGCGAACCTGGGCTGGGCGCTGCTGCTCGCGGTCGGGGCGGCCTTGGGGGCGGCCTGGACCTGGCGACTCTTCCAGGGCGCGATCTTTGGGCGCCCACGGGGGGACGCGGCGACGGCCGTGGACCTCCGGCCCCGCGAGCTGCTCTGTGTGGCGCTGCTCGCGGCGCTCACCCTCGGCGGCGGGCTCGTCCCTGGGCCAGCCTTGGCGCTCACGAAGGCGCCGGTCGAGGCCATCACGACGCGGCTGCACGAGGCGCAGCAGCGCGCCGAGGCCCGCCAAGGCGAGTGGCTGGCGTCTCTCGGCGTCAACGAATAGCTCTCCAACAACAAACGAGAAGAAAAAATGGCAAGACGATGGCTACGCCTCTGTCTGACCCTCGCCGCCATGGCGATGGGCCTCCTGCTCGGTTCCGCGGTGCGCGCTGAGGAGGGCGTGTGGATCGGCTCGTTCAACCAGGTGTCGCTCAGCGAGGGCACGACGGGGCCGCGGCTCTGGCTCGACCTGCATGATCGGCGCGGGTCCACGGGCACGGTGCACATCGTGCGGCCCGCCTTGGGCTGGTCCCTCGGTGAGCACACGACGGTCTGGGCGGGCTACGCCTGGGTGCCGACGGTCTTTGACGAGGCGGACACCACCCACGAGCAGCGCATCTGGCAGCAGGCGATCGTGACCGGCAGCCCCGTGGAGGGCCTGAGCCTGTCGTTCCGGCCGCGTCTTGAGGAGCGCTTCTTGGCGGACGAGGACCTCGCCCTACGCCTGCGCCTCTTCGGCCGCGCGGGGCTGCGGATGGGGGAGCACTGGGGCCTCGTGGCCTGGGATGAGCTGTTTGTGCAGCTCAACGAGCCCGGCTGGACCGCGCCCCAAGGCCTCGACCAGAACCGCCTGTTCGTCGGCCCGATGCTGCAGCCGATGCAAGGGGTGCGTGTGGAGGTGGGTTACCTCAACCAGTGGGTGCCGCGCCCCGACGCGACGGTGTTTAATCACATCGGGGCGATGAACCTCTTCCTGAGCTTCTGAGCGCGCTCATAACAGGTCAGAGAGGGACTCGCAGGGCTGCGCGCTGAAGCTGCCCTCCAGCGCGTTGTCGCCGTCGAAGTCCAGGTTGAACTGGCCGCCGAGGGCCTCACCTTCGGCGTAGTCCTCAAGCATCAGCTCGCCGTCGTCGGGGCCGGTGAGGCCGTCAAAGATGCCGTCGCCGTCTTCACACTGGTCCTCGCAGGTGGCCTCGTCGGTGAGGTCGGCGCCGTTCCAAGCGGAGTAGCCGGCGCTGAAGCCCTCGATCTCGAACTCGCTGCCGGTGAGCTCGTACTTGCCGAGGATGTCGTCATCGAGGATCGCGGTGAAGATGAGGTTCCAGTGGGCGCCGCCGGGGATGTCGCTGTTGGCCTCGGCGAGGTCTTCGCAGGTCTCCTCGCAGGAGCCCGTGGCGCTGGAGTAGATCGTGTCGAAGACCTCGCAGCTCCCGCCGACGTCGGAGGTGAGCAGGATGAGCAGCGGGAACTCCCCGACGAAGGGGATCTCGTAGGTCTCGATGTGGTAGTACGACTGCCGAGCGCCGCGCACGGGCTCGCCGTCCACGGTGCCGCTGACGCTCTCCGAGCAGGCGGTGAACAGGCCGAGCAGCGAGAGAGCGGTGAGAAGACGGCGCATACGTTCTCCTTGAGGTGTAGGACTAGAACGTAGCGGGTTCTCTACGGGGTCGGCAAGGCGAAGACTCGGGAGCGCTGCGCGTCCCCGCCTACACGGCGGGCTCACATCCCGGGCCAGATCCAGACCGCGCCGCGCTGGTTGGCGCTGGTGCTGGTCGTGCCGTAGTCGTGGTAGGCGGTCCCGATGGCGATCTCGACGTCGCCGTCACCGTCGGCGTCGGGGACGAGCGTCATGCTGGCGCCGATCCAGTCATTGACGTAGGCGCTGGTCCACTGGGCGTCGCCGTCGGTGGTGAGGTCGTAGCTGCCGCTGATGGGCCCGTACATGAGCCAGACCGCGCCGGAGTAGGTGACGGAGCTGGTGGAGTGCATGTAGCCCGCGATGACGAGGTCTTGGGTGCCGTCGCCGTTCACGTCGCCCATGTCCATGGCGGACTCGGTGAGCACGTCCCCGGCCTTGGAGCCGACGATCTTCGCCTCGGCGACGACGGAGGCATTGCCTGAGCTGGGCGCGGTGAAGAGGTAGACGGCCCCGGCGTCGGCGCCGCCGCCGTCATTGCCTGGGCCCGCCACGATCACGTCGTCGAGTCCGTCACCGTCGGCGTCATCGACCATCATCAAGAGCGCGCCGAATGTGTCGCTGGCGGCCTCGCCGGTGATCTTCACGTCGGCGGAGCTCAAGGAGATGCTGCCGGTCACGCCGCCGTACATGATGTAGGCGGCGCCCGCGCTGGAGCTGCCGTTGAACGGGGCGCCGATGAGCACGTCGTCGAGGCCGTCACCATCGACGTCTTTGCCACCATCGATGTCGTAGCCCGCCCAGTTCCCGGTGGCCTCGCCGGTGAAGGTGGTCATGGCGGAGCTGCCGTAGGGGTCGTGGACGGCGACGGAGCCCGCGTAGCTTGAGGTCATGACGTTTGAGCAGAGGACCTCGGCGCCGCCGCCCGAGCCGTCATAATCCCCTGCGGTCGCGACCCAGTTGCAGTTGAGGGTGCCGATCTTGCCCGTGTTGTAGTCGCCGACCGTCGTGCTTCCGCCCAGATAGATGCTGTAGGCGAGGTTGGTGCTGTCACGGCGGATGACGTAGTCGTCGCGGCCGTCGTTGTTGATGTCCCCGATGTTCTCCGCGGCGCTCCCGAAGTACGAGGACGAGGAGCTGTCGTTGGCGTAGTAGCCAAAGTCGTCGGCTGAGGCGGGCTCGTAGGCGCCCGCGGTGAAGGGCCCGTAGTACCCGAAGGCCTGGCCCTTGTAGCTGGCGGAGTAGTAGGCCTTGGAGGCGGCGATGATGAGGTCTCCCAGGCCGTCGCCGTTGAAGTCGCCGCTGATGAGTATCTCGGCCAAGGAGTCCGAGGCGCGGCTGCCATAAATCTTGGTGTCGTAGCCGCTGTTGACGTCGTAGACGCCGGAGTAGCCCATGCCGGGGCAGGCCTTGTCGGAGCCGTCACAGTCGTTGTCGACGCCGTCGTCGCAGACCTCAGCGTCGGCGGGGCTCACCGACGCGCTGGCGTCGTTGCAGTCGTCGTCGTTGGTGACGTAGCCCGAGGGGAGGTCGCAGACGGAGGTGGTGCTGGTGGCGCTGCCGTAGGTGTCGGAGTCAGCGTCGCGGTAGTAGGTGGTCTTTCCGCTGGCGCTGACGCTGGAGTCCGCGTCGTCGGCCTTTCCGTCGCAGTCCTCGTCGGTGTTGCTGGCGTCGCAGACCTCGGTAGCGCCGGGGTTAATGGACGACTTGGTGTCGTCACAGTCGGTGCTGTTCGTGACGTAGCCGGTGGGCAGGTCGCAGGCCGACGAGGTGGAGGTCGACGAGCCGTAGGTGTCCGAGTCGGCGTCGCGGTAGTAAGTGGACTTCCCGCTGGCGCTCACGCTCGAGTCGCTGTCGTCGGCGTTCCCATCGCAGTCCTCATCGGTGTTGCTGCTGTCGCAGACCTCCGTGGCGCCAGGGTTGATGGACGACTTCGTGTCGTCGCAGTCGGTGCTCAGGCTGACGTAGCCGCTGGGCTGGTCGCAGGCTGAGGTCGTGGAAGAAGAGCTGCCATACGCGTCGCTGTCGGCGTCGCGGTACCAGCTCGTCTTGCCGGTGGCGCTGGAGTCGCTGTCGTCGGTCTTGCCGTCGCAGTCCTCGTCGGTGTCGCTGGCGTCGCAGACCTCGGTGGCGGCGGGGTTGATGGCGGCGTCGGTGTCGTCGCAGTCGGTGTTGGTGGAGACGGCTCCCGCGGGCAGGTCACAGGCGGTGGTGCCGGTGGAGGGGTCGCCGTAGGTGTCGCCGTCGTCGTCGGTGTAGCCGGTGGTCTTGCCGCTGGCGGCGGAGTCGAGGTCGTCGGCTTTGCCGTCGCAGTCTTCGTCGGTGTTGCTGGCGTCGCAGACCTCGGTGGCGCCGGGGTTCACGCTCGCTTTGGTGTCGTCACAGTCGGTGCTGTCGCTGACATAGCCGCTGGGGGCGTCGCAGACGGTGAGGCTCGTGCTGGAGTCACCGTAGGCGTCGCCGTCGCCGTCCTCGTAGACCTTGCTCTTGCCGCTGGCGGCGGAATCAAGGTCGTCAGCCTGGCCGTCGCAGTCCTCATCGACGTTTAGGGCGTCGCAGACCTCGGTGGCGCTGGGGTTGGCGGCGGCGTTGGAGTCGTCGCAGTCCTCGCAGGCGGGCACGCCGTCGGCGTCGTTGTCGTTGTAGCCCGAAGACCCGTCACAGTTGTAGTCGTTGGGGTCGGTGCAGTCGGACTCCTCGGCGCCGGGGTAAAACCGGGCGTCGTCGTCGTCGCAGTCCCCACCTTGGGTGACCTCGCCGGGGCCCGGGGCGCAGGCGACCTCCTCGGTGCTGTCGTCGCCGTAACCATCGCCGTCGCCGTCGAGGTAGACGGCGATCACGTCTTCAGCGTCCTCGTCGGTGTCGCCGTCGCAGTCGTTGTCGAGGCCGTCGCAGCGCTCATCATTGCCGGGGAAGACCTCGGCCTGGGCGTCGTCGCAGTCGTCGTTGGTGAGCACGGCGTCGGCGGGGGCGTCGCAGGCGAGGATCGGCGCCGCGGGGTCGCCGTGGCCGTCGTGATCGAGGTCGGCGTAGAAGGTGGTGGCGTCTTCAGGCTCGTCGTCGACGACGCCGTCGCAGTCGTTGTCGAGGCCGTCGCAGAGCTCGGGCGCGTCGGGGTTCACCGTGACCCGGGCGTCGTCGCAGTCCACGGTCTCGTCGTAGCCGTCGCTGTCGCGGTCGACGGTGACCTTGCCGATGTAGACGTCAGACCCGCAGCCGAGCAGGGGGCTGAGCGCGAGGAGCAGGACCAAGGTGCGCACGACGCCCCCTCAGGTGTGAAGCCGCCGGAGCTTATCTGGGGAGCGCCCGGGTCGTCTCGAACGTTCTTGTTCGCTGTAGGCGGCGGCCGGTGCGGGGTGGCGCGCGGCGCTTCAGGTCGTCTAAGGCTGGAGGGCGGCCAGCTTTCGCTCCAGCCGGTTCAACAAGCAGTCGAGCAAGGAGCGTGCCTCGGGGCCTCGCTCAACCTTCGCGTCCGAGAGCAGCGCCCGCAGCGGCGGGGCGTGGGTGGCGGGGTCGGAGGCGAGCCGGGCGACGTGCCCCTCGACGGCGAAGGCGCGGATGAGGTAGCCGCCGTGCTCGGCGGCGTTGGGGCTGAACGCCCGGCCGAGCAGGCTGGGATCGACGGCGCCGATGAGCACCTTGGCGTCGAGCTCTTCGCCGTCTCGCATGAGGAGGGCGGCGTGGAGCAGCCGCGTGACGTGGTTGACGAGCGGGCTCGTGGAGGGTGGTGACTCGTTCAGGGCCCGGCCCACAAGCTCGTGCTGGTCGGCGAGCAGAGCGGTGATCGCGATGTTGAGCTGAAAGACGGCGAGCATCGCCGTCTCGCCGCGGCTGATGGCGTGCTCAGCGGCCCGGTGAAAGCACGACAGGGCCTCAGCGGGCGACTCGAGCATCCAGGAGTCGCCGAGGCAGTTCCAGAGGTTGCCGATGGGCCGAGAGAGCCCGGCGGCCTGGGCCTCGACGAGGGCGTGGGAGAAGCAGGTCCGGGCGAGGGGCACGTCGCGGTGCGTCTGGGCGATGAGCCCGGCGACACGCTCAATCTCGGCGCGGTGGAGCTGCAGCTTGTGCTGCTCACACAAGGCCCGGGCGCGCTGGAGGTCGGCCTGGGCCTCGGCCGCGGGCCGCCGCCCCAAGAGGCTCGCCGAGCCGCAGCGCCCGAGCAGGGCCAGGAGCCAGGTCTCGACGTCGCCCTCAGCCTCGGCCTCGGCGATGGCCTGGTTGAAGGTGGCGATGGCCGCGTCGGGGTTCACCGCGCCGACGGCGAGCTCCCCCCGCAACAGCGAGACCTGGGCGCCCTGGAGGTCGTCTAAGGTGGGCAAGAGCTCGGCGATGGGCACCCCCGCGAGGCGCTGGGTGCGCACCCGGTCGAGTCGCAGGCGGCGGCGCTGGGCGGGGGGCGCGGCGTCGGGGTCCACGGCGTCGTGAATCGCCTGACGCAGGGAGTTCGGGCCGGTGAGCGCCAGGGCCGCGCAGGTCGCGGCGCCCGCCCGGGCGGCGAGGTCGGGGGGGCCCGAGGCGACGACGGCGCTGAGGTGGGGCCGCAGCTCGCGGAGCGCGCTCAGCGCCGAGGCCGGGGAGGTCACCAGCCGCGCCGCCTGGGACTCACCTTGGGCCACGAGCCAGCGCCAGGCCGGGATACGCGCCTCGGCGACCCCGGGCTGGGCCTCACAGAAGCGCCGCAGGGTGGCCAAGAGATGCAGCTCCCCGCGGGTGTCGAGCTGGAGCAAGGACGCCGCGCGCAGCGAGGCCAAGGCGTCGGCCCGGGACCCGGCGGCGGCCTGGGCGGCGGCGAGGGGGAAGGGCCCCACGAAGGCCGAGCAGGCAAGCAGCACCTCACGCTCGGTCTCGGGCAAGGCGTCCCAGCTCCGCTGGAGGCGGGCGTCGAGGCGGCGGTCCTGGACCCCGGCCCGCAGCTCATCGACGAGGGGCGCCACGCCCAGGCCGCCCCGGGCGGCGTAGAGCTCAAGGGCCGCGGGCAGGCCGTCGAGGAGCGCGACGACGGCGTCGATGGCCTCGGTCTCGGCGTCTGGGGCGGGGTGCACGGCGCGCAGGCGCTCGGTGAAGAAGCGCCGGGCGAGGTCCGGCGGGAGCGGCGCGACCTCCAGCACGGCCTCTTCGCCGAGCCCCAGGGGCGCCCGGCTGCTCACCAGGGCCCGGAGCCCCGGCGTCGCGGCGAGCAAGGCGGCGAGGCCCTCGGCGACGACCTCCAGGGCGGCCTCAGCGCCGTCAATCACCAGGAGCGGCGCGGTCTTGGCGGCGAGGGCCCGGTGGAGCCCGGCGGGGCTCGCGTTGGCCAAGGAGAGCAGGTCGGCGAGCAGCGTGAGCCAGGCGTCGGGGGAGGGCGCGAGGCGGTCCACGGCGAGGGGCAAGAGCTCACCGGGCCAGGCGCGGGCGGCCTCCAAGGCGGCGCGGGTCTTGCCGACGCCGGCCGGGCCCCGGAGGGTCACCACCCGCCAGCCGCCCTCAAAGCGGGCGCTGATCTCCGCCAGGAGGGCCTCACGGCCGACGAAGGGCGTCGCGGAGACGGCGACCTTGGCCACAGGCGCGGCGCGCACCGTCGGGTCCGCCGCGTCGACGGGGGCCTCGCCCAGGCGCCAGCCGACGCCCCGCACGGTGATGAGGCCGTCGGCGCCGAGCTTCGTGCGCAGCCGCCGCATCGCCACGGGCACGGCCTCGGAGCGCGCCCCGGGCCGGAACCCCCAGACGTCCCGCTCCAGCCGCTCCCGAGAGACCGTCGTGCCCCGCCGCGCCGCCAGATACCGCAGCGCGTCCACCTCAAGCTGGGTGAGCGACTCGGCCCCGTCGCGGCGGGTGACCTTGTGGCCGTCGAGATCGATGGTGGCGTGGAGGAGTTGGAGCATCACGCCGGGAGAGTAACTCCTTGTGATGAGGGGCCGCCTGCCGCTGGCCAGGGGCGCTCGTCGGAGGGCGTTGGGATCCGCTCCAGGGGTGTGAGCGTGGGCATCGCCGGGGGTGCGGCGGCGTCTCCGGGCTGCGACTTGGCTCGTCGAGAGTCGACGAGGGCTTGATCAGACCCACTTCCGGCCTCGTCGAGAGTCGACGAGGGCTTGATCAGACCCACTTCAGGCCTTGTCGAGAGTTGACGGGGGCTTGATCAGATCGACTTCAGGCCTTGTCGAGAGTTGACGAGGGCTTGATCAGATCCACTTCCGGCCTCGTCAAAAGTCGACGAGGGCTTGATCAGACCCACTTCCGCCCTCGACAGAAGTTGTCAGACGGACTTGAAGGCCTGATCCGGCGTTGGCGACGTTTTTTGGGGCGGGGGAGGGCCTCGGCGACACACCCCCTCACCACCCTCCGCAGCCGCCGCTCGGCGCGGCCTGGGGCTTCGGCGCGGCCTGCTCGCCGTCGTCCTCCATGTAGCCCAAGGCCTGAATCTGGTCCTGCTGCTCTTGGCCGACGTCTTGGCGGCCGCTCCCGGCCTCCTTCAGGTAGGTGGCGATGGGCGCGGGCGGGCTCACCTCGGGGCACACAAACTCCCGGGGCTTGCCGTCGAAGTCCGCGGCCCCCGGGGCGCCGACGCAGCGCAGCAGGGTGGGCACCACGTCTTCAGCGTTCATCGTCTGCCGGGTGGTGTTCGCGGCGACGCCGGGCCCCGCGGCGAACCACACGCCTTGGGCCCGGTGACCGGCCTCGCCGTGCTCGACCTTACCATCGGCGATGTCCGCGCCGTGGTCACTCACGACAAACACCAAGGTCTCCGGGCCGAGCTGGGCCAGGAGCTCGCCGAGGCCCGCGTCGGCCTCGCGGTACGCGCGCTCGATGACGTCTTGGCCTTCAGTGCCGGGGGCGGCGCTGAAGCCGCTGTAGGCCGAGGGCTCGTGCAGGTGCCAGAAGCTGTGCTGGAGGCGATCCGTGGCGGTGAACACCACGGCGGTGAGGTGCGGCGGCAGCCCGGCGTCGAGCTGGCCCTGCACCAAGGTCCGCGTGGCCTGGAGCTGGGTCGCCTGCACGTCGAGCACCATCTCCGGCACCCGGGGGGCGACGCGGGGGTCGCGGTGGGCGGTCCAGCCGAGGCCCTCGACGATGTAGGGGGCGCCGTCCAGGACGAGGGCGGCGCGGTCGGTGAGGCCCGCGGTGAAGGGGTGCCGGGGCTTGGTGGGCGAGGGGAAGGTCGGGCTGACGAACACCCGCAGGGTCTCGCCGACCTCGGTGGCGTGAACCCGCAGCACGGCGTCGGCGTCCCCGGCCCGGGTGGTGAGCCAGGGTGACCAGTCGCCCGCGCGGACGATCACCGGGCTCTCGTCAAAGGCGCCGCTGATGTGTACGGCGTCGCCCTCGCGGCGGAAGGTCAAGGCCAGCTCAACCCCAGCGACGGGGATGAGGTGCTCCCGGGCCAAGGCGTCGAGCACGGCGTGGGTGAGGGTGGGCACGGCCCCGCCGAGCTCCGGCGCGGCGACCTTCACGACGCCGACGAGGGCGTCCCCTTGGGGCGTGAGCGCCCGGGTGGTGACCTCCCCGCTCGTGTCGTCGCCGCTCGTCAAGAACAGGCCGGTGAGGTGGCCCTTGTCGGCGCCGCCGAGGCCCGGCAGGGGGAACCCGGCGAGCACCTTCGCCCCGGGCACCTCGTGGGGAGGCCAAGAGCCAGGCACGTTCACCACCACCGAGCGGGCGTCGTTCGCCGAGAAGATCTCCCAGAGGGTCGGCACGACGCGGCTGCGGGCGTCCGAGACGAGCCAGTCGGTGAGGCCGTGGGTCTTGGGGAGCTGGCCGGTGAAGATCGTCGTCCACACCACAGGGGAGGCGAGGGGCTCGGGCGCGATGAGCTCGCCGTGGGCGCCGCGGTCGATGAGCGCCTTGAGGTTCGGCAGCTCGCCCCGGGCGATCATCGGGTCGATCACCCGGAAGTCCGCGCCGTCGATGCCGTAGATGAGGGTGCGGGGCCGGGGGAAGCTCGGCGCGGTCATCGCCGTGGGGAAGCGGCTCACCGGGGCGCGGGCGACGCCGACCTGGTGCAGGCCGAGGCCCAAGGGCACATAGAGCGCGGCCAAGGCCAAGGCCACGCCGCGCCGACCGACGTTCACGAGCGCGCCGATGCCGAGCCCCGCGAGGGCCAGCGCGCCGCAGCCGAGCACGATGGCGATGAAGCCCGTCTTGCCGCCGATGAGCCCGGCCTGCTGGGCGGGGGCGAAGCTCGCCGGGGCGACGATGAGCCCGAGCGCCACGGCGGCGGAGACCCCAAGCGCCCCCGGCGCGCGCAGGGCGACGGCGAGGCCGCCCAGCCCCAGCCCCAGGAGGGCGTGGGCCCCGACCAAGAGCCCAAAGGACAGGGCCCGCGGGTCGTAGAGCGCCCACCACAGCGCGCCGACGGCGGCGCCCAAGGCGGTGGCGAAGGAGAGCAGGCGGGGTGGAGACATGGACCTTCCTCGGGGCGACAGAGCCCGGGGCGCGCGGCGCGGATCACCGTAACCGCCCGGCGGCCTTGCGCCGCGTGCGCCGCTCGGTGACTAGGGGGGACCCCGAGGTCCATCGTGCGCCCCCACTGGCCGTCCCTGCTCATCGGCTCGCTCTTGGGCCTGCTCGTGGGCCTGCTCCTCGGCGGCGGCCCCGACGGTGACGCGCCCGCCGCGCCCGCCGCCCCCGAGGCGCTCACCCCGCCGCCGCCCGAGGTCCAGGCCGCCTTGGCCCAGGCCCGCGAGGACTGCCCGGCGCTCAGCCAGCTCACCTGGGTGGTCGACTGCGGCGAGGCGCCTTGCCTCTTGTGGGCCCACGGCGCGGGCAGCGCGGCGATGGACGCCTTAGGCGCCTGCCTGACCTGGCCCTACGAGAGCGCCGTGACCGGCCTCACCGTGCTCCCCGGCGGCGACGCCGTGCTGTTCACCGACCTCTTGCCCCCCAACACCACCCTCGCCGAGCCCGAGGTCTACGAGGCCGCGGTGCTGCGGCGGCAGGAGCGCCTGGGGCCAGTGGCGACGGAGGCGCTGTTGGTGGGGGGGTGAGGTGGGTGATAATCAACACGCTCCCATCCGCCTGGTGCTGACCCCCGATGTACCTCACCAAGATCCGCATTCAGAACCTCAAGTGTTTTGAGGACGTCACGCTGGAGTTCCCGCGAGATGAGCGGGGCGGCTGCGCGGGCTGGTTCGTGCTCCTCGGCGAGAACGGGCTGGGCAAGTCGTCGTTGCTGCAGGCGATGTCGTTGGGGATCGTGGGGCCGCGGACGGGCCAAGAGCTCTTGACCACCGAGGAACGGGCGCGGTGGGTGCGGCACGGGGCGGAGCGGGTGGAGATTGAGCCGAGCTTGTCGTATCTACAGAGCTGGACGCCAGCGGGTAGACCGCCTGTACCGACGGCTGGCGAAGAATTGGCATCCGCTACTCCGCGCCGGGTCGATGCGCGCGCGCTTCTCTTCGTGAATGGCGCCGCACCGGGTGAGGATGGAGATGAGGACCAGCTCACGATTCAGGTGCACAACCCTAGGGGGAGTTTGTTCAGTGGAGGCCCCTGGTCTGTCTTGCCCCAACTCCCTCTCTGCGGCCTTGGCTACGGACCGCGGCGTGTCATCCGCGAACGGCGCGGCGCGACGCGACCGTTGGTGGCGCGAACGCCCCGTGAGCTCTCTCGTCACGCCTCGCTGTTTGATCCGAGCGCGCTGCTCCTCGATGGTGAGCGGCTCCTCTGTGCGCTGTTTAACAATGAGAACGATCCGACCCGGCATGAGGCACGTAGGGCGGCTTCGCAGGCGCGTCGGATCCACCTGACCGCCCTTCTCAACACCCTCTTGGAGTCGGAGGGTCTTCGTGTGGTGCTGGTGACGTCCAATGACGTGCGCTACGAGGATCGTCTGGGCGCTCAGGTCACCTTGGACGACCTCTCCGACGGGTTCCGCAGCTTCTTGAGCCTCGTCTTGGACCTTCTGGCGCACCTACATATGCCTTTGGGAACGATGGGGGAGGGCGACGCGGACCCGCTCGACGCCCTGGAGACACTGGAGGGCGTCGTGCTCATCGACGAGGCCGACATCCACCTGCACCCGAGCTGGCAGCGCCGCCTCGGCGACAAGCTCCGGGCGGTGTTCCCGCGTGTGCAGTTCATCGTCACCACCCACAGCCCCTTCATCGCCCAGTCGGCGACCCCCAACGGCCTGTTCCGACTGCGCTCCGACGGGGGCAAGGTCACCGTCGAGCAGGTTCAGATGGACCCCGAAGGGCAGACCGCTGACCAGCTCTTGCTCAGCGAGCTGTTCGGCCTCTCGTCCACACGCGACACCGACACAGAGGCCAAGATGCTGCGCCGTCAGGCCCTCTTGAGCCAGGTGAGCCGCAGCCCGGACGAGGAGCGGGAGCTTCTGGCCCTCGGCGAGGAGCTCAACTTACGCCTACGACGCAGCGGAGAGGATCTCCACGATCGGGAGCTGATGGACCGGGCCTGGGCGCTTCTGCGCGGGGGTGGGCGGTGATCCCCGTCGAGCGGCGGCCCTTGAGCCCGAAGACCTTGGCTGAGCTGGAGAGGCTCACTCAGACCGATGCGGTCTGGTCGGGCTTTCGGACACCTGACCCGAAGGCGGCGGCGACCAAGAAGTCCGCGAGCGCCGAGGTGCTCAGCACGCTCCAGGTCATGTTTGAGGGCAAGTGTGCGATGTGTGAGCGCGCTGGCGCCAAACAAGTCGAGCACTTCTGCCCGAGGTCGATCTACCCTGAGCGCACTTACCTGTGGAGCAACCTCCTCCTGATCTGTGGCGCCTGCAATCACCACAAGAGCGATCTGGATCCCTTCAACCCCGCCGCAGCGGACGGGGGCGCCGCGCTCTTGGATCCAGCCGTAGACATCCCCGAGGAGCACATCCGCTTCGATCCAGTCACGGGGCTGTCTGTGTTTGTGAATCGGCGGGAGGGTGTACGGCATCGTGGAGAGGACACGGTCAACGCTTGTGACCTCGACCGCCAGGCGCTCTATGATGCGCGATGTGAGCGCTTTCGGTTGGTGACTTTTCTCCTGGGCCTGCTCTCCCGGTCTCAGGAACCCTCGATTGGGGAGGCTGCGAGCATACTCAGAGACTTGATCGCCCCCCGCCGCCCACATCTCGCCGTGATCCGCCAGATCCTCTTGGACCCCGCACATCAAGCGCTCATCACGGCCGTCGCCACCCAATGGCCCGCGCTCTCCGCACGGTTTGACGAGCTTCGCGCCATCCCGCCACGGTCGCCAGCCCACCAGCCTCGTTAACGCCCCAACCGCCCCCCCAGCCGCCCCAGCTTCTTCTTCACCCGCCCCCAGGCCGGCCCGACCAGGGCCTCATCCCCGGCCTCTACGCCGAAGCGCGCCGCCACCGCCACGAACAAGAGCGTCGCGCCGACCGCCACGCCGCCCTGCGCCCACAGCCCGAGCTCCTGCGCCACCATCCGCCCGCCCACGGCGAGCGCCACCACCACGGCCCCGAGGCCGAGGCTCCGCGCCGTGAAGGCCTGGCAGCCGAGCAGGTACTTCACCTGCGCCACCCGGGCGATGGACCACAGGATCAAGGAGAGCGCCGTCGCCGCCGAGGCGCCCATCACCCCGAAGTGTGGGATCAGCAGCGCGTTCAGGCCGACGTTGAGCGCCGCCGCCGCGAGGCCGTTGATGAGGTTCAGCCTGGAGCGCCCGCTCATCGGGATCAAGGCCGCCACGGGCGTACACACCACAAAGACGGCCTGCCCGGCCATGAGCAGGCCCAAGGAGCTCGCCGCCCCGGCGTAGGCGTCGTCGTACACGGCGATGATGAGGTCCTGGGCGATGATCACCGGCAGGTAGACCGGCGCGGCCAGGAGGATCAGCCAGCGGGTCACCGTGCGCACCACGGCGTTGAGCCGGGCCTGATCCTGCTCCACAAACAGCGCGGCCACGACGGGCTGAAACATGGTGTTGATCGCCACGCCGGGCAGCTCACCCACCATCGCCAAGGAGACGGCCACCCGGTAGAGGCCGAGGTCCGCCGCCCCGGCCATGGCCGCGACCATGAGCGTGTCGGTCCACTGGTTGAGCCGGAACAGGGTGCTGCTGACCCCCTCGGGCACCGAGAACCGCAGGAGCGGGCCCCACTCAAAACGCGGCGGCACGGGCTGGCGCCAGGTCGGCCGCAGGCGGCGCCAGGCCACGCGCAGGGCCATCAACAAGGCCAAGGCGTTCGAGGCCACGAAGCCCAGGATCACCCCGTCGAGGCCCCAGCCCAAGGCCACGGCGGCCAGAGACGTGACCATCATGCCCACGGGCAGCACGACGAGGTAAGCGATGGACTGCCCCCGCATGTCCTTGAGGCCACGCAAGAGGCCGACCACGCCGAGCAAGAGGCTCCAGATGGGCACCGCGGGCAGACAGAGCCACATCGCCCGGCTGAGGCCCGGGGTGTGGGCGTCGGCGTCGAAGAGGAGCAGGCCCAAGGCGCAGAGCGCGGTCAAGACGAGGCCCGCGGCGAGGCTCACCCACAAGGTCGCCGCGGCCGTGCCCTTGAGCCCGGCGGCGTCTTTGGCGGCGTCGTAGCGCGCCCCGTAGAGCACCACGCCCTTGTCCGTGCCCAGCGGCGCGAAGGACGCCAGGATCGTGACGACGGTGCGGGCGAGCTCGTAGAGGCCGTAGGCCAAGGGGCCGAGCGCGCCCGCCAAGAACCAGTTGTTCACCAGCCGCACGGCGCGGTTGATGAGGTTCGCGCCCAGCACCACGCCCGAGCCTTGGGCCACCTCGGCGGCGTCCGCGTGGGCCTGGGAGGCGCCCTCGCTCATTTGGGCTGGGACCAGCGGCTCAGATCTCGGCCCAGAAGCTCACTCACCGCGCGCACCTCCGGGGCGAAGCGGGCCTGGAGCTCGGCGCGCAGGGCCGGGTCCATCGGGGCGCGCTCGACGTACTTGATGTTCACCCGGCGCAGGGCCCGCAGGATGAAGCGCCAGCCGGGCACGGCGGAGGGGCGCACGGCCTCCAGGACCGCTTGCTGCTCGGGGCGGATCAAGAAGTCCTGCAGCGCGCGGCTGTAGACCGTGCGGTTGGCGTTCCGGGCGCGCTCGTCCTCCTCGAAGGTGGCCTCCCAGCCGGGGTAGTTGTCCCGCACCCCCAAGAAGCGGCAGACCCCCCGGAAGACCTCCTGGGGGTCTTTCCGGAAGTCGTCGTTGATGACGACGTGCACCCGGTCGCGGCCCAGCACGTCGAAGTAGCGCTGGAGCTGCTCGGCGTAGCGCACGAGGCGGCTGTACTCCAGGCCCCGGCGGGGGATGGCGTAAGGCGGCAGGCGGCGGCCCTCGGCGCGGTCGGGCTCGGCGGCCAGGGCCTCGGCGAAGTCGGGGATGTCCTCGTCGCCCCGGAAGACGAAGTGGGCGTGCAGGCTGTGCAGCACGTCCACGGGGTTCCGCAAGAGCGCGATCACCTTCGACTGGGGGTTAAACGCCTTGATCTCTTCAGCGGCCCGCTCAGAGAACAGGTACCAGGTGGACGCCTCTCCGGCCCGGGCCTCGGGCGGGCAGTCCTCAAAGAAGGAGAGGAAGTTGGCCTCGGTGCGCGGCGGCGTGTGGTAGCCCAGATCGGAGCCGAAGTAGTGCAGCTCCTTCTTGGCCATGAACAGGTCGGGGTGCCGGGCGAGGTAGCCGTTGAGCTGGCCGGAGCCGCTCCGGGGGTGGCCCAGCAAGAAGAAGTCAGGTCTGCGCATGGTGCTGTTCCCCCTCCCTCAGAAGGAGGACTCCTCGATGATGATCTGATCGTTGGGCATGAGCACCGGGTCCACGACGCCGCTGCCGCCCTCCAGGATCTTACGCAGGCGCACGGTCTCGCGGCTGCCGTCGCGCAGGAGGTAGGACTTGCGCAGCTTGGCCACGGCGGTGAGGCCCCCGGCCTCGCTGAGCGCCTGGGTGTAGGTCATGCCCTTGCGGAAGGGCACGGATCCGGGGTCTTTGACCTCGCCGGTGACGTAGACCACGAGGCCCGCGGGCACATAGAGGCGGTCGCCGTCCTGGAGCATGATGTTCTGCTCCTGGCGGTTCAGCAGCTCGTCGTAGTTGATCTTGAGCTCCGGGGCGTCGCCGCGCTTGAGCCAGAGCTCGGTCACGGCCTCGTCCTTCACGCCGCCCGCACGGGCCAGCATGTCGAGGACCGAGGTGTCGCCGCACAAGAAGAACTCGCCGGGGCTGTTCACCGCGCCGAGCACGTTGACCTGCTGGCTGAGGCACTGATCGACCCGCACCGCGACGCGGGGGTCGTAGAGCACGTTCTGCTCAAGGCGCTTGCGTAAGGTCTCGGCGATCTCGGCGGTGGTGAGGCCCTTCACCGGGAGGTCGTTCACGATGGGGTAGTTCAGCACCCCGCCGATGCCGACGACGAAGAGGCCGCTCATGTCCTCCTCGCCGTAGATCTCGACGAGCAGCACGTCGCCTTCGCCGACGCGGTAGCTCGCGGAGACCGGCGAACGGGTCGGCGTGGTCGAGGTGTCCGCGGCCCGCGCCGGGGCGTGGAGGCCCAGGAGCGTGAGGAGGAGGCTCAGCAGCAGGGGGAGCGCCAAGGCGCGCATGGAGGTCTCCGTGGGACCCCGCGGAGGCGGGGTGATCCGAGGCACAGCTTCAGGAGTCTGTAGCCTTCATGATGGATCAGCGGAAGCCCTCGCGGTCAGGAGGTTAATCAACACCCGATGTCCGCGAGCTCACGAACCCCCCTCATCGACCCCGACAGCCTCAACGTCTTGGGGGTTGGGCTCGCCGCCGTGGCCGTCGGTGTGGTCTCCTTCGCGGTGATCCTCCTGCCGCCCGCGGCCACGGTGGGCATCGTCGCGGGTGTGGTGGCGGCGACCTTCTTCTTCGCCCGGCCGGCTTGGTCGATCCTGCTCATCTTCGCGGGGCGTGTGGTCATCGATCTCTTGTGGAGCGTCGGCGGCGCCGTGGGCGGCCTGAACCTCCTGGAGCTCTACGGCGGAGGTGTGGCGGCTCTCGCGGCGGCCTACTTCTTCATCGAGCTGCGCCGGGTCGAGCGCCAGGCGGGCTTCACGCCCCTGATGGTCTACTTCGCCGTGCTCGTGCTCGCCGCGGTGCGTAGCCTCAACGTGCGTGACGCCGCGGAGATCCTCGCGAAGTACATCAGCCCTCTGCTCTTGATGTTCCTCGTCGCCTCCTTGGTGAACACCGATCAGCTCCGCAGGCGCTTCCTGCAGCTCATCACGGCGGCGGGCATGGTCTCCTTGAGCCTGTCGGTCTACCACCTCGCCACGGGGCAGCGCTTCCAGTTCTTCTTGCAGGGCTACTACCGGCTGCACGGCGGCTACAACAACCTGCACAACCACGCGCTGTTCTTGCTGTTCCTGAACGCGCTCATCTTCTTCTGGGTGATGAACGTCCAGTCCCGGGCCTGGCGCTTCGCCTTGTTGGGGGTGCAGGCCGCCGGGCTCTTGTGCTTGTACTTCACCTTCGTGCGCACGGCGCTCACGGGCTTCTCGGTCTTCGTGGTGATCTACCTGCTCATGGAGCGGCGCTACAACCTGCTCTTGGGGGCCTTGGGCGCGGGCGTGCTGCTCTTGCTCACGAACACCTCCCTGCAGGACCGCTTCTACGACGTCGTCGTGCTCTTGGGCACCGACGAGGGGGTCGACAAACGCACCGTCGGCAGCGGGCGCTTCGGCATCTGGACCTCGTCCTTCGCCCAATACCTGCGCAGCGCGCCGCTCGACCTCGTGCTGGGACGTGGCCTCGGCGGCCACTACGAGCTCACCGACGTCTACGCCGACCTCTACCGCTCCACGAAGAAGTCCGAGGACCTCGACCCCCACAACGACTACCTGAGCCTCCTGTTCCAGCTCGGGCCCATCGCCCTGGTGAGCTACCTCTCGATGCAGCTCCTCGCCGCGCGCCAGGGCCTTGAGCTGCACCGCCGCGCCACGGACCCCTTCGCCGCGGGCTTCGGCCGGTTCATCGTCGCGCTCACCGCGGTGACCAGCGTCACGAACTTCTTGAGCAACTCGTTCATCCAGCGCGTCACCGTCGCCTGGCTGTTCTGGGGCATGGTGGGCGTGGTCTACTCCATGCGCCGGGAGCTGCCGGACGAGGCGGCGAGCCCCAACGGCGGGGCGCCGCCGCGGCTCAAGGTGCTGCCGGGCGCTCGTTAACGCCGCAGGAGCCGCGCCATCACCCGGCTCATGGGCTCGACGTCTCTGGCGCCGCAGAGCTCCCGGGCGCTGTGCATCGAGAGCATGGGGTTGCCCACGTCTACGGTGGGGATCGCCAGGCGCGCCGAGGCGATGGGGCCGATGGTCGTGCCGCAGGGCAGGTCGCTGCGGGTGACGAAGCGCTGCACGGGCACGGCCTCTTCAGCGCAGGCCGCGGCGAAGATCGCGGCGGTGTGGCCCGTGGTGGCGTAGCGGTTGTTGCTGTTGATCTTGATGACCGGGCCGCCGTTCACCGCGGGCTTGTGCTGGGGCTCGTGGCGGTCGGCGTAGTTCGGGTGAACGCCGTGGGCCATGTCCGCGGAGACGAGCAGGCTCAGGCTCGCCGCCCGGGAGAGCGGGCCCGGCGCGGCGCTGGCCTGGGGGTGGGCCAGGGCGAGGCGCTCCAAGAGGCCCTCCAGGAGCGCGGAGTCGGCGCCGCTCGTGGTGAGGCTGCCGCACTCCTCGTGGTCGTAGAGCGCGATGACCGCCGTGCGGCGGCCGGGGCCCGCCTTGTCGTGGTTGAGGTCCAAGAGCGCCTCGACGGCCATGTAGGCGCTCGCCTGGTTGTCGAGGCGCGGGGCGAAGATGAGCTCCTCGCTGAGCCCGCCAAGCGTCGGCGGGTTGACCTCAAAGAGCCCGAGATCCCAGCCGAGGAGGTCGTCGGGGGCGACGTCGAGCTGCTCGGCGACGAGGCGCTGCAGGGCGCCGGGGCCGTCGTGGTGGGCGTCTTGGGTGAGGCCCAAGACCGGCGGGAGGTGCTGCTGGGCGTTGACCTTAAAGCCCTCGTCGTTCACGCCGCGGTTGAGGTGAATGGCGAGGTTCGGCACCCGGGCGATGGGGCGATCCACCCGCAGGAGCGAGGTGGTGACGCCTCCGCCCGGGGCGCGGTGGGCGACGAGCCCGGCGACGCTGAGGTCACGGTCGAACCAGGTGTGCAGGAGCGCCCCGCCGTAGACCTCCACGCCCCACTGCTGCCAGCCCTCACGGCGCAGCTCAGGGTTGGGCTTGAGGCGCAGGTTGGGGGAGTCGGTGTGGGCGCCGACGAGGTTGAACCCGGCGCGCTCCGGGGCGTCTTCGCCGAGGATCCAGGCGATGAGCGCCCCGCCGCGCACGACGAGGCCCTTGTGGCCCACGGGCAGGGTCTCGAAGGGCTGGGACTCGTCCATTACGACGAAGCCCGCCGCCTGCAGGAGCCGCGCGGCCTCGGCGGCGCAGTGGTGGGGGCTCGGGGCGGCGTGCACGAACTGGAGCAGACCTTGGGCGCTCGCGGGCATCGATGCTCCTCAGACCTCGCGGGTCTCGTCGCGGATCCAGCGGAAGTAGTCGGCGGGGCCCTCATGGGCGCGCAGGACGACGACCCGAGGGCAGGCGTAGGGGTGGAGGGCCTTGAGCCGGGTGACGGCCTCCTCCACACGCTCGGAGGAGGTCTCCATGAACAGGGCGGCCTCTTGCTCGGCGACGATCTCGCCGTTCCACCAGTACCGGGAGTGCACCGTCGGGATGATCGAGCCGCCAGCGACCAGCCGCTCCCGCAGGAGCAGCAGCAGCATCGCCTCGGCGTCGGAGGCCGGCAGGGTCACGAAGACAAGGCGCATAGAGGCTTCTCCACCTGCACAGGCTTGTAACTCACCAAAGGGCGCGCGGGAGGGCCGCTCTCGTTCAGCGCCCGGCCTCGATGGTCGCCCGGGTGAGCGTGAGCTCGAGGGTCTTGTCGCCCCGGTGCACGGTGAGGTTCAGGGCCTCGCCCGGAGGGCCCGCCGCGAGCTTCCGCGCCCGATCCACCTCGCCGCCGACCTCTTGCCCGGCGACGCTCACGACGACGTCCCCGGGCAGCACGACGCCCTCGGCGGGGCTCTTGGGGGTGACGCCGCTGACGACGACGACGCCGTCCTTGCTGTCGAGCTTGAGCCCGATGAAGCCCCGGGGCGGCATCGGCGCGAGCTGGATGTCGTAGGTGAGGGTCTCGCCCTTCTTGACGACGACGGTGCCGCCGCCGCCCCAGCCCTCCTTCGCCGCCCGCACGAGCACCTCACCCACCGGGGCGCCGTCGGCGCGGTAGCGGCCGCGGTCGTCGGTGAGCACGGCGTGCCCGGCGCTGGTGCGCACCTGGGCCTTGGGCACGGGCTGGCCGTCCCGGGTGATGAGCCCGGCGATGCGCCCGCCGTCCTTGAGCTGCTGCTCCCCGAGATCGACGGCCTGGCCCTCGGTGACGTTGAAGGAGACGTCCCAGAGCGTCGTGCCGCTGCCCTGCACCATGAGGCGCCAGTCCCCGGCGGCGAGCTTCTCGTAGCGCAGGGTGCCGTCTGGCTCACAGGTGCGGGTGGCGTTGGGGGTCAGGGCGCGCACGCCGGGGCCGACCACACGGTAGAGCGTGGCGCCGCAGAGGAGCGGGGTGCCGTCGGGGCCCTTGATCCGGGCCTGCACCGAGGCCGTCCCCGAGCCCAAGGCCGTCGCCGCGTCCTTGTCGAAGCCTTGGCCGCCGCCCTCGCCGAGGAGCTCCGCGGGCAGGGGCTCCTGCTCGGAGACGGGCAGCTCCACCAGGGGCTCGACGATCGGCGGGGTGGGCGCCTCGGCGGGCGGCGCGGCGGGCTGCGCCGAGGGCGGCGTCGGCGGGCGCAGGAGCTGCGTCGCGGCGCCGAAGGCGATCAGGCCGACGACGAGGGCGATCACCGCGTGCTTTTGGGGGGATCCGTTGGATCGGGGCATCCAGGCCTCCTCAGGGCCCAGCGCGACGAGGCGCCGGGGGAGTCCGCCATATGACCGGGGCGAGGGGCGCGCGCAAGGCTGCCAGCGCCCGCGCGCCGCGCTACGTTTGCGACATGACGAGCGACCATGACGGTACGACGCCTCCCGCCAAGCCCCGCCGCTGGGCCACGCAGATCATCGACGGTCAGCCCCGAGACGTGAAGCTCGACGCTGAGGGCACGCCCATCGCCGTCGCGGACTGGATCGCGCCCCTGGAGCTGCTCCGCCCCGACCGCTGCGCGAACTGCGGCGGGCGGCGGGTCTCCCAGGACGTAGACGTCACCGTCGAGGGCGGCGGGGTGCGGGATCCTTCCCCGGCCTGTGAGGGCTGCGGCATGAACGCCCGGGAAGACTGGCACATGCACATGGAGATCACCCACAAGCTGCGCGCGGGCAGCTTCGTCGAGGCCGCGGACAAGGCCGCGCTCTTGGGCCAGCAGGTGCTCTCTCTCAAGCTCGCGACGGCGGGGGTTCATTACGGCGAGGCCCCGGACACCTCCCGCCGCCAGCGCCTCCGCCAGCTCGACGCCGTCGGGGCCCGGGTTCAGGCGCTCCAAGAGGCCGCGCTGTGGCTCAAGGAGACGAAGGCCGACCCCGAGGTCGCCCGCCGGGTCGCCGACGTGTTCGTGCGCTGCGGCTTAGAGGCCGAGGCGCTCGTGGCCTTAGAGGACAGCGTGCGCCTGCACCCCCAGAGCCCCCAGGCCTTGGCCGAGCTGAGCCGCGGCCTGCGCCGGGTCGGCCGCTTCGACGACGCCCTGCGCGCCTTACGCCGGGTGTTTGAGCTGCCCGAGGGTCGTCCCCACGGGGAGCGCCAGCTCGTGAAGCTGCTCTCGGCCTTGTGGGAGGACCACCGCTCCCAGGCCGTCATCTCGACCTTCGACGCCTTGGCCCCGCACAGCCACCGCGACGCCGACTCCTGCGCGCTCTACGCCCAGGCCTTGGAGCAGCAGGGCCAGCCCGCCGCCGCCCGGCGCTGGGTGCAGCGCGCCTTGAGCCTGCGCCCGAACGACCCGGAGCTCCTCGCCCGCCTCGCCGCCCTGGAGGAGCAGCTCGGCGTCGCGAGCACCGTCGCGGCCGCGGACCTCTCCTTGACCCGATTAGAGCCGGAGTAGCGCGTGGGCGCTGTAGGCAACCTTGTGCGGGACATCGCCGCGATGTTCGGCGTGCAGATGACGCCGACGGTGATGGCGGTCCTCGTCTTTGGCCTCTTTGTGCTGTCCTTGCCGATGCTCAAGGCCAACCACAGCACCCGCATGGCGCGGAAGCGGGTGAACGAGGCGGCCCGGGAGCGGGGCGAGGCCCGCCAGCGCCTCGCCGCCGAGGCCCTCACCCTCGTGGCGACGAACCCCGTCGGCCAGATCGTCGTGGCCGAGGAGGCCCACAAGCTCGGCCTCCAGGACACCGCCGCCGCCGCGCTCAAGGCGCTCACCGCCTCGGGCAAACGCCGGGACGACGTGCGCCGCCTCAAGATGCTCATCCACCCCGAGCCGCCGCGCTTCGCCGAGGCCGAGGCCGCCGCCATCCTGCGCCGCTGGGAGTCGGGCCTGCACGACGCCGCCCGCGCCCAGCTCACCGAGGCCCTGGCCCGCTGGCCGAACCACCCCGCCTTCGACGACGTGCGCGGCCTGGTGACGGCGCCGGTCGAGGCCCCGGGGTCACAGGTTGAGGCCGCGCCTTAGGCCGATGGGCCGCGTCGTTGGGTGGGCTTGAGCGGGGCGCGGGCGTCTTGGCTCGGCGGGCGTCGGGGCAGGGGTTGTGGTCGGCGTTGTGGCGCTTGGGATTTGGGCTCTCGGTGGGGCGCGGGCGTCTTGGCTCGGCGGGCGTCACGACTGAGGTTGTGGTCGGCGTTGTGGCGCTCGGGATTTGGGCTCTCGGTGGTGCTTTGGGGCGTTGAGCGTCGTGCAGAGAACAACGCGCCGAGGTCGGCCCCTGCTTCGTGGTGACTCGGGCCATCTCTCGCGGGACCGCTCACTCCAGCCCGTCCGGGGGCGGAGCTCGCTGCGCTTCCGGCTCGCTCCGGCCATCCTGGCCTCTCGCGAGCCTCCAGAGCTCCCGCGAGAGACGACCCGAGCCCCCACGCGGGGCCGACCCCGACGCTGGTCGTGGCGCTGCGAGCTCCATGAGCGGGAGGAGCGCGGCGAGGGGCGCGGCGGGCGCGGCGGGCGCTGATGGCCGCTGAGGAGCGTGACCCCTGTGGCGCATTCTCCCACGACGGCGCCGAGGTCTATGTCGCTGACATGACCGCCGATGGTGCCGCCGATGATGCCGCCGACGAGGGCTATACTCCAAGCTCAAGCAGAGGAGAGACGCGCATCCTGCCCGACGCCGCCGGCACCCCGCTCCGCTCCTGGCGCTCCGGCGGCCTCAGCCTCCGTCCGCTCCACGACGCCGCGCGCCGCCCGATCGGCCTCCTCGTTGATGAGGGCGCAGGTGAGCGACTCGTCGCCCTCTCCATCTTCGGCGACGCCCTCAGCGATCTCCCCTCGACGAACCACGCCCTGGGTCGCCCCGTCCACATCTACGACACCGCCGGGCGCGTCACCCTGACCTATGACCTCAAGGGCCGTGTCACCGCGCAGACCCGCACGCTCCTCGCCGACATCACCACCGAGGCCGACTGGTCCGGCCTGGAGTCTGAGGGCAGCCTGGCCGACATCGCCACTTGGCTAAGCACCGACGCCAGCCTGAGCACCGACACCGCCGACACCTTCGCCGTCTCCACGGCCTACGACGCCCTAGACCGCGTCACCGAGCAGACGGCCCCCGACACCTCCCGCACCGTCCCCACCTACGACGAGGGCGGTCGTCTGTCCCAGGTCGAGGTCTACGTTCGCGGCGACACCACCGCCACCGAGCTCGTCTCCTCGATCACCACCAACGCCCGCGGCCAACGCGAGCAGATCGTCTACGGCAACCACACCCAGACGAGCTACGCCTACGACCCCGAGCGCCTCTGGCTCACCGGCCTCACGACCACGCGCTCCTCCGCATCAAGCCACGGCGCGGCGACCCTCCAAGACCTCGGCTTCACCCGCGACGCCGTGGGCAACATCACCGAGATCACCGACGACGCCCAAGAGACGGTCTACTTCGGAAACAGTCAGGTGAGCCCCACCCGCACCTTCACCTACGACGCGCTCTATCGCCTCGTGAGCGCCCGAGGCCGCGAGAAGGACGCCCAGACCCAGTCCACGGCTTTCTACGCCAACTACGCCGGGGCCATGGGCGGCATCCCGCAGAGCGGCTCGGGGGTGCTGCGCCGGTACACCCAGAGCTACGAGTACGACGCCTCCGGGAACATCCTGGAGGTCAAACACCAACAGGGCGACGCCGGGACGGTGCTCTGGCGCCGTGGCTACGCCTATGAGACCGACAACAACCAGCTCCTGAGCACCAGCCTCCCCGGCGACGACCCCGACGACCCGGGCACCCACAGCCAGACAACCGCCATGAACGATCGTGGCGCGATCGTCTACCTGCCGCGACTATGGCGACCAAGGAACAACCTGCACTATCACCCGCTGTGCCGAGATGTGTGCCCCGGTTTGTGCTGGATGGCCGCCACCACCAACGGCTTCCCCAGCCCTGCCTGGGCTACACCCGCTGCGCGGTCCTCGCTAGAGACCCGGCGGTAGTACGAGAGCATGACGCTTGGGGAGTGGCCCATCAGCTCAGCCGCGGCGGTGATGTCAGCGCCAGCGCGCAAGATGCGGTTGACGACCATGCGACGAAGGCCGTGGGGCGTGAACCTTGGAACCCCAGCGCGTCGGCAGGCCTCGGCGAGTTGGTCTCGCACGGCGGCATCAGGAACGCGCAAGAGCCAGCGGAACAGCGGCGCGTCTGGGTCTGTTGGCTGTGGGCTCCCGTCTGTGCTACTTACCCGGTCACCCAAGAGCACCCGCAGCTCGGCGATGAGCGGGAAGCGTCGGGGACCGGTTTTGCCGTTCAGGCGCAGCCAGCCGCCGGAGAGATCCAGATCACCGCGCTTGAGGTTCACCACCTCGCTCACTCGCGCGCCGGTGATGGCCAAGACAGTCGCGGCGAGGCCTGTCTCACCGCTCATCTCACGCAGCGCCGCGAGGGCCTCGGCCTCGGTGGGCGTGTAGTCCAAGTTGACCCGCTCGGCGCTGCGCAGGCGCACCACCGGCAGAGGTCTGTGCGTGAGGCGCTCCTCTTCCGCCGCCCAGCGCGCCGCCGAGCGGATGAGGCACTGCCGGGCGTTGACGCCACGCTGGGTGAGCCCCGCGGCGATCAGGCGGTCGCGCAGGCGCTCCATGAACCCTGGGCCGAGGTCCGTGAGCGGCTCATCACCCACCGCCGCGAGCACGCCCTTGGCGCGTGCGGCGTAGCTCATCAGCGTCTGGGGCTTGAGCTGCGGGTCGCGCTCCCGCGCTTCCATCCACTGTGTGACGAGATCCGCCACGGTGCGCAACGACGGCGGCTCAGGAGCCTCGCCTGGAGCGCTCTGGAGCAAGGCGGCGCGGCTTGACCATCCGGTCCAGACTGTGCGGTCCTCAGCGTCGCGTGCGCGCCAGTACCAGTCGCCGTCGGCGTTCGGGCCGCGCACGACGCTGTAGGAGAGGCCGCGCAGGCGGAGGGGGCTCGGGCGTTGGGGCGTGGTCATGTGACCTCCATGGCGGGGTTTAGGGTGCGGGCGATCCAGCCGAGGTCGGCCTGCTCGGCGACGAGCCGAAGGTCGTCGTCCGAGACTGCGCGGTAGTGCTTCAGCATCACCTTGGGGTCGTGGCCGGTGATGCTGGCGGCGACGGCGGGCTCGACGCCTGCGCGGGCCATGCGGTCTACGGCCATGCGGCGGAGACCGTGTGGGGTGAACTCGGGCACACCCGCGCGGGCGCAGGCGCGCAGGAGCTGGACGCGGATCAGGTCGCGGGGTTCTTTCACGTCGAAGCGCAGGACGGGCGCGTCTGTGCCGTCGAATCGGTCGCCGATCAGGGTGCGCAGTCCCTCAGTGACGGGAAAATCGCGTGGGCCGGTCTTGCCGTTGAGGCGCAGGGTGCCGCGCGCCCGATCAAGATCGTTACGACGCAGGCCGATCACCTCACCCACACGCGCGCCGGTCGCGACCAGGAGCTGGACGGTCAGCGCCAGCTCGCCGGAGAGCTCCGCGAGCGCTCGAGTGACGTCGTCTGGGGTGGGGGTACGGTGATTGCATACGTGGACCTTGGGGTCGATGCGCAGCTTGAGGCTCGGCAAAGGCCGATTGGGGATCAGCTCACGCTCAATGCCGAGCCGCCACGCATGGCGCAAGGAGATGAGCTCGCCGCGAATGGATCTGAGCGCCGCCCCCTCATCGATGCGCTTCGCGAGATAGCCTTGAAGCGCCGCTCGGTTCATCCCAGACACGGGAACCTGGCTGAGGAGACGTCGGAGCCATAGGAGACGACCGAGATAGGTGCGTTTGGTCGCTCGACGGAGCACAGTATCCCCCTCAATGATGCTCCACCACGAATCGAGCACCTGCCCCATTGTGGAGGCGGCCTCTGTCTGGACGGTGTTGGCGCTCGACTTTGGCCTCGCGAGCACCGCCGCGCCCTCCCGCGCGGCCTCGTCGCGGGTGGCCCAGCCGGTCCAGACGGTCGCGCGATCGGCGTCTCGGGCGCGCCAGTACCAGCGGCCCTCGGCGTTGGGGCCGCGGACGATGGAGAGGTGGAGGTCGCCGAGGTCGATGGCGGCGGGGCGTTTGTAGCGGGGCTTGTTCATGGGGCTCCTCTGTGGCGTTTGGGGGCTGAGGTCGCGCCGATGGCCTCCAGCCAGTCGCGGAAGGGGGCGCGGAGGCTGCCGCCGATGGGGCGGGCCGTCTGTGGGCGCTGGGAGGCGGACAGTCGGCGGACGCCCATGGCGCGGGCGAACTCTTTGGCGGTGACGAGCGTGTCGGGGGCGGCGAACAGGGCCGCGCGGAGCTGGAGCCGGGCGATGGGCTCGTGGGGGTCCGCCGTTGAGGGGTCCGTCTTTGGGTGGGTGGGCATGTGCGTCCGGGGTTGGGGTGATGCGCTGCCGGTCGGGCTTGGCCGGGGCGTGCCCTTAGGCTTGCCGATTCGCAGCGAAGAGGCGCGAACAATCGTTGACCAAACGAGCTTGGGAAGTACTGGGAAGTACGCGGAAGTACGGGTCAATGAGGGGGTTCGGCTGGTAAGTACGTTGGTATCTTGAGAGTTGACGAACATGGGTCGTGAGTACGTT
>JAKLKD010000401.1 GCA_023150845.1 Myxococcota bacterium
GTACAGGGATTCGGGCTTGGGCGCGCGGCCCCTTCATGCGCCTTGCTACCGCGAGCGTGAGGTCTGCGCAAGGGCGAGGGGTTATCCTGAGTGGTATGCCCTCCTCCGAGCTGCTCCTTCACCTCCCCAAGACCGACCTTCACGTTCACCTCGACGGCTCCTTGCGGCTGCCGACGCTCATCGAGCTGGCGCGCGCGCGGGGCGTCGCGCTGCCCTCGGAGACTGAAGAGGGCCTCAACGCCCTGGTCTTTAAGCCGCAGTACAGCTCCTTGGAGGAGTACCTCACGGGCTTCGGCCTCACCTGCGCGGTGCTGCAGGACGCCGAGGCCCTGGAGCGCGCGGCGTATGAGCTCGCCTGGGACAACCTCAACGAGCACGTCTACTACGTCGAGCCCCGCTTCGCGCCCCAGCTCCACATGCGGCCGGGCTTCGGTTACGCCGAGGTGCTGCGCGCGGTCAACCGGGGCCTGGAGCGGGCCCAGCGTGAGCACAACGACTCCGAGGCCGTGCGCGCCGGGCGGCTCCCCGGGTTCCACTACGGGATCATCGTCTGCGCGATGCGGATGTTCACCCCCGAGTTCTCGGCCTGGTTCGCGCGGCTCTTCGACACCCTGAGCGAGTCCCCGGAGGAGCAGCTCCACGCCGCGGCGGCCTTGGAGCTCGCCCGGGCCTCGGTGCGCGCGCGGGACGAGCTCGGCCTGCCCATCGTCGCCTTCGACCTCGCCGGGCACGAGGCGGGCTACCCCGCCATGCGCTACAACGACGCCTTCCGCTACGCCCACGCCCACTTCCTCAAGAAGACGGTGCACGCGGGCGAGGCCTACGGGCCCGAGTCGATCTACCAGGCCATCAGCACCCTGAACGCCGACCGCATCGGCCACGGCTTTCACCTCTTCTCGCCGGAGCTCATCCGCGACGAGGAGGTCGAGGACCGCGACCGTTACGTACGCGACCTCGCGGAGTTCATCGCCGATCGGCGCGTGACCCTGGAGGTCTGCATCACCTCCAACCTCCAGACGAACCCGCGCATCGGCGCGGCGCAGAACCACACCTTCCGGAAGATGCTCGACGCCGGGCTCAGCGCGACCTTATGCACCGACAATCGCCTCGTGTCCCACACCACGGTGACCCGGGAGCTTGAGCTCGCCGTGCGCACCTTCAAGATGACCGACAAGGAGATCCGCAACACCCTCATCTACGGGTTCAAGCGGAGCTTCTTCCCCGGGACCTATCTGGAGAAGCGCGCATGGGTCCGATCTATCATCAACCACTACGATTCTGTTCTCGCGCGATACACGCCGATCGGCGGTTGACGCGCGCGATTTTTCTCAAGCCCGGCTTGTCGCCAAGCCAGTCTTGATATACCGTGCGTTGGGTACGACGCTGGCCCTCCCGCACACCCCAAGAGGAAACCCATGACGCGACTGCTCATCTCTACTCTCGCCATCAGCTCGCTGTTCGCCTGCGTTGGCGACAAGTCCTCCACGGACGACACCGCTCCCGTCGTCGACGACACCGAGGGTGACGCCGACGCTGACGCCGACAGCGACTCCGACACCGACGCTGACACCGACTCTGACTCCGACGCCGACGTCTCCGGCTTCTCGGGTGTCATGGCCTTCGTCTACGGCTTCGACACCGACCCCGAGGCCTTCGGCTGCGTGCTCTTCTGGAACACGACCGGCTCGGCCTCCAGCGCTGACGCCTGCCCCGACTGCGAGTGGGAGCTCGACTTCAACCTCGCCTACGACTCCTCCGCCTCGGTGGACGACCTGGGCTGCCACGACGGCTCGGACTTCAGCTGGACCCTCGGCTACGACGCCGACTACTACGGCTACTACGAGGTGATGTGGTACTACAGCCCCGACTACGGCGACTGGTCGCCCGTGTGGGGCGCGCAGTGGGACGGCACGAACCTCGTGTTCGGTGGCGGCTACTACCAGTACCCCTACTCCTACAACGGTCAGCAGTACTACTACACCCGCACCTGGTACGGCTACGGCACGACCTACTGAGACGCGTCAGCGCTCAGGCGGCTTAGGGGCCTCGGCCCCTAAGGCAATGCGAGGTGGCCTAAGGGCCGCCTCGTCTTGCTCTGGGGGTGTGTGTCGCGCGCCGGGATCGGCGACCGTCGCCCTCCCCCAGGCACAAAAAAGGACGCGCCCCCTGCCCACCAGCGGGGAGCGCGTCCTCTAGGGCTCGCTCAGGGCGCTTTGGGCGCCTGCGGCGTCTTCGGCAGCTCGGGGAGCAGGTTCGGCGCGACCTTGCCCGCGTCCGCGGCGTCATCCTGCTCCGGCGCGTCCTGGAACACGTCCGACTTGGTGCCCGCCGACGGGCGCGCGGCCTTCTTCGCCTCCGCCTCGGCGAGGAAGAGGGCCTGGGCCTCCTTCGCGATGGGCTCGCCCTCCGCCTTCTTGCCGGTCTTGGCGAGGATGTTCGCGTGCAGCATCATCGCCCGAGGGTTCTTGGGCTGCGCGGCGAGGGTCGGCGCGAGGATCTGCGCGGCCTGCTCGTAGTCCGCCGTGTTGAACACGGCCTGGGCCCACATCACCCGGGCGTTGTGCTGCTCGGGGTCGGCCTCGGCCATGAAGCGGTACTCCGCCGCGGCCTCGTCCCAAGACTTGCGATCCATGAGGATGTTCGCTTGGGCCCAGCGCGCGGCGTGGTTCATCGGGTAACGGTCGAGCTCCGCGCGGAGGTGCTCCTCGACGGCTTTGGTGTCCCCACGGCGCGTGGCCATGCGGGCGAGCATCT
>JAKLKD010000057.1 GCA_023150845.1 Myxococcota bacterium
CACGGGCAAGCCCATCCAGCAGGTGATCGGCGACGAGTCTGTGCTGCGTAGCCTGCGCCCCGAGCGTTTTACCGACGCGCAGTTCGGCCTCCCCACGGTGAAGGACATCCTCGCCGAGCTCGAAAAACCCGGCCGCGACCCGCGCCCCAGCTTCAAGGCCGCGAAGTTCCTCGACGGCGTCGAGAAGGTCGAGGACCTCAAGCCCGGGATGCGCCTGGAGGGTGTGGTCACGAACGTCACCAACTTCGGCGCCTTCGTAGACGTCGGCGTTCACCAAGA
Source organism: Myxococcota bacterium (assembly GCA_023150845.1). Classification (GTDB taxonomy): domain Bacteria; phylum Myxococcota_A; class UBA796; order UBA796; family CAJQPC01; genus JADKFE01. Next base: position 280 of record JAKLKD010000057.1, read on the forward strand.
CGGCCTCGTGCACATCAGCCAGCTCGCCGACCGCTTCGTGAAGGACCCCTACGAGGTCGTGAAGGCCGGGGACATCGTGCAGGTGCGTGTGGTCGAGGTGGACCTGCCCCGCAAACGCATCGCCCTGACCATGCGCAGCGACGCGGGCGCGGCCCAGAGCCAGCAGCGCCCGGGGCAAGGGCAGGGGAGCGGTCCGAGGCCCCAAGGCGGCGGCCCGAGGCCCGGCCCCGGCGGGCAGCAGCGCCAGCCGCCGCCGCCGCCCCAGCCGAAGAAGAAGGAGGAGCCGTTCAACGACGCGTTTAAGGCGCTGTTGGAGCAGAGGCGGCGGTGAGGGGGGGCGCTTGGGATTGGGGCTCGGATCGCGCCGACCCCCCTCACCGTGTGAGCGTCCACCACTCTAGGCCCTCGGGGGTGCGCACCAGGGCGGTCTGGCCATCGGGCGAGAGCTCGTCCACGGCGCGGCCCTTCTCGGGGGCGTCACCGGGGTAAAGCGCGGCGCGTTCGCCAGAGGCCAGATCGAGCACCGTGCTGGCGTGGTGGTCCACCACAAGGCCCGACGGGGAGCGACCGTACACAAGCGGGCAGTCTCGCCGCGCGCCTGTGGGCAGGTGGATGGCCTGGTGAGGTCGCCGCGCGCCCTCCGTGTACAACCAATCGTTCGTGATGAACTGAAGACGCACGATCCCCGGCGCGCTGCGGCGCTCGCGGCCAAGTCGGCGCGCGGGGGCCTCGTCGATGAGCCGCGCGCCGTCTTGGGTGAAGTGAAAGAGCTGCGCGGGGGCGTACCTTCGCTCGTCTCCTTCGGCGAGCACACCCACCCACTCCAAGGCCCCCGGGCGCGGGAGGACGGCGTGGTGCGCGGGTGACCTCGCGGGCCGGTGGTGGCGGCCCACGTCGCGGCCCGTGTGGGCGTTCACCAGGGCGCTCACCCAGCGACCCTGGCGCATCGACGTCAGGCAGGTGAGCGTCGGATCTCCGGGCAAGAGGCCCACGGGTGCTGACCAGCCTTTGTACCAGCGCAGGTGGCGTTGGGTGACCAAGGCCAAGGTCTGGAGGTCCCAGAGCCTTCGCCAGCCGTCTGAGGAGGAGCCCATCACCTGCCCGGCTCCAGCGGGCTCAAGCTCCCAGAGGGTCGGCGCTACGCCAGGGAGTCGCCCCAGGGGCTCCTCTGTTCGCAGATCAAACACGAAGGGCGCGCTGTCAACGCTGACCACGAGACGCCCGGAGTGGGTGTCCCAGGCGGAGAGCGAGAGCTCGTGGGTGTCACGCCGCAGGAGCACCCGCCGCGCGCCGTCTGGATCCACGATCTCCACCCGCGCGCCGTCCCCCTCGTCAAAGAACAGCAGCGCCCGCGCGTCGTTGAGGTGCGCCGCGCGGCGGAGCGTGGCGCCCGAGGGGAGGGCAAGGCGATGTACACAGCGCGTGTTCATGTCAACCCTTGCAGCCGAGCGCGCGGCAGGCGCTCTTTCGATCCCCGGTCGTCTGATGGCTCGCACCCCAGCAGATCGCCATCTCCTTGTCTGTCGCGCCGTTCTTCTTGATCGTGCGGCAGAACGCCTCCCACTCCGAGCTCGTCTTGCTCGCCGTCTCAAAACACTGCGCGCAGATGGACTTGGAGAAGGAGAGCCCGTCGAGGGCGCCCGCCCCGCTCTCCACCCCAGCGAAGATGTCGATCCCCCAGCTTGAGATCCGCTGCGCGCTCCCCGGATCGTCCACCCGCGCCCAAGTCTCGGCGAAATCGCAGCGACCCTCGGGGTCACAGACCTCTAGCGTCAGCGTGTAGTGACCGGGCGCCTCAGCGGTGAAGGTGGCGAAGGGGCTCTCGGGCTCGGTGAGGGTGGCGCCCTCGGCGGGCTGAACCGTCCAGAGGTAGGCGAGCCCATCGCCTTCCGAGAAGCTGCCGTCGAGGGCGGCGGTCGCGCCAACCGGCAAGATGTGTGGGTCGCCAGCGTCAGCGCGCGGGGCGACCTCGTCGGCGCAAGAGGTGAGGAGTAGGGCGGTGAAGAGCAGGCGGGACATTGGGTGTCTCGTGGGGTCGCCCCCTCGTTGGGGCCAATGAGGACGAGAGCTTGAGAGGAGGCTACCACAGGGCGCTGCGGGCGCGTAAATGAGGAGTCGGCGAGGCCCCCCCAAGGGCCGCAGCGTCGTCGCGATCGCGCCGGATGGCACCACCGCGCTCGTGTTCACCGCCGACGCCGTGGAGTGGTGGGCGATCACGCGCTGATCGCGGCGCCTGGGGTTTGGCGCTTCGGATTTGGCTCTCGTCGCGGGTGCGGGTGTCGCGGCGATCGGCGGCGTCACGCCCAGGGGCGAGGCGAGGCGCGGTGGCGCTTGGGATTTGGGCTCCCGTCGTGGGTGCGGGCGTCTCGCCCCCGCCGCCTCACCTCCTCCGCCACCCATCCACCGGCTCGGTCACCGCGACGAGCTGCCCCATGAGCGTGAGGCCGTCGAGCTGGGCGCGTAGGGTCTCGCGGCGGGCGCCCTTGAAGGCGCGGGTGATCTCGGTGAAGGTCCAGGGCGCGGCGCGGGGCCGCACCACGGCCAAGACCGCCGCGATCTGCTGCATGAGCTCTTTGGGCCAAGGCACGGCCCTGGCAGACTCCTCAGCGGCCTCGGCCTCGGGCGCCTCCTGCGCCTGCACCAGCCCAAGCTGCTCCCCGGCGCTGGCCTGCAGCTCGGGGCGCAGATACCGCACCTTGCCCGCGGCCTCTTCAGCGGCGCGCTCGGCGTTCAGGGCGACGAGGCGCTCCAGCAGCTCCTCATCGGTGAGGGTCACCGGCCAGCCATAGGCCTCGGCCACCGCCGCGTCGAGGTCGTCGTGGAGGCCCAGAGCCAGCAGCGCCCGGGGCAAGGGCAGGGGAGCGGTCCGCGCCCCCAAGGCGGCGGCCCGAGGCCCGGCCCCGGCGGGCAGCAGCGCCAGGCGCCGCCTCCGCCCCAGCCGAAGAAGAAGGAGGAGCCGTTCAACGACGCGTTTAAGGCGCTGTTGGAGCAGAGGCGGAGGTGAGGGGGGCGCCACGCCCCAGCGGCGGGCCGCGGTGGCGCTTGGGATTTGGGTTCACTTCCAGGCGCCAGACCGCCCTGCCTGCTCCGCGAGCCGGACTAAAGGTCCGAGCCAGAGGAGCGGGCTTGCCAGCACGCCCCCTCCCTCGTTACAGGGCAAGCTCAAACCGCACATGGAGAGCAACACTGTGGCTACCGCGTTCGATCTGTTCGCTGGCGCTGGAGGACTTAGCACCGGATTAGAAACGGCAGGCTTTAGCGTGCTGTACGCGAATGAGGTAGAGTCAATCTACGCTGAGACGTTGCGTAAGAATCACCCGGAGACCTTGGTTGACGTTCAAGACATTCGGCTTGTGGATGCGACTGATGTTCTTGAACGGGTAAACATAAAGCCCGGAGATCTGGATTTGTTGGCGGGTGGACCGCCTTGCCAAGGCTTTAGCATAAACGCTCCCATCAGGTCTATCACTGACGATAGAAATCATCTATTTTGGCGTTACCTTCATTTTGTTGAGGTGGCGCGCCCCAAGTTCATCCTCATTGAGAATGTTCCTGGTATCATCTCATTTGAGGGCGGTGATGTGGTGCGCTCCATACTGAAATCTTTGCAGAAGTTGGGATATGATTGTGGCGTGAAAATACTCTATGCGGCGCAGTACGGCATTCCTCAATCCCGTTGGAGAACCATAATCATTGGTAATCGGGTGGGTGTAGCATCTGAGCTGGTATTCCCTCCTCCAACTCACCTCGCGTCAGGGCGAGCAAATTTCACACAGAGGCTCGACGGTCGCATTATTGTAATGCAGTCAGCTCCAGCGCTCAGGCAGATGCTTCGCCCGGCGGCTACCGTTTGGGATGCCCTGTCAGACTTACCCGCGATCGAGAACGGCAGTGGAGCAGAGCGTAATACCTATGCCACTGCTCCGGCGACTGCATACCAAGAGATGATGCGCCGTGGTGCTGGAGATTTCATCTTTAATCATCAATGCGCGGGGCTTGGAGCGGCGAACCTTGTCCGCCTTCCGTTCATTCCGATGGGTGGATCCTGGCGCGATATCCCCTATGACCTGCTGCCGACGGGGATGAAGCGTGCCCGGAAGTCTGATCACACCAAGCGATACGGTCGGCTACATCCAGATGGAATTTGCAGTACGATTCTGACCAAATGTGATCCGCATTGGGGTTCATTTATTCACCCTCACCAAGACCGGGTGCTGAGCGTTCGAGAGGCAGCTCGGATTCAATCGTTTCCTGACCGCGTTCGATTTTTTGGAAACCTTTCGCAACAGTACGAACAAGTAGGAAACGCTGTCCCCCCCGTATTTGCCTCGGTGATTGGGTGTCGTATTTTAGACGCGATTCATGGCGCTTCTTTTGAGTTAGAGCAGATCCAAACATCTCTTCGTTGGGGTACGGTGTAGCGATTCTACAGAATCCGCCTAAGGGCTATGTCGAGCGAGTCCGCCGCTCCAGCAGGAATGTACGTTGTAAATGCGTGTACAACGTCCGATAGTTGATAGGAAACTTGGCGACTCTTGACTAATGCTCGTTGGACTCCGGTCTCCGTAGGTTCATCAAGTGAGAACGTAATGACCGTCAGGTTCGCCCGGTCAATGGCCGATGTTGTGCTGATGATACCTAATACTCTTTCAAATTTACGGTAGACGATCTCCGGTGTGAGAAAAAAGAATCCTCGGCACCGTGGGGATTGTGCATATATATTTCCCTTTCGAATAAGCTGCGGAATTAGTCGTTTGTGAACATTTGCCCAATTGAGGCCGTGCGATGAAATTGGTACCTCATCCAGATTCTCACCAGCCCGAAGTCTGTTGTATGCGTGAAGGGTCTCATTGTAGTTGTTTGTTGTGTCGATGCTTTGCACCTCTATTCCGAGGAACTCTCTTGCGGCGAGTTGACCATTGTGGATTGAGTATTTTTGGACAATCCAGTCCATGCTCATTTCGACGCCTTGGGGCTTTATCTCCCTTCCTGAGCTTTGCCCAAACGCGACAAACGCTGATTCATCACCGCAGTGGAGCGCGCCTTCACGAAGATCGTCGAGTGTACCGCCAGCGATAAAGTTGCCCCGATGGGCCTCTGGCCAGGCTTGCTGAGTGACCTCTCTAAGAATCCTGTAGTTGTCGACGTAGAGACGGTTGGGGCAAATTATTACATCATGGGCAGAGTTGCCGGTGCTTCCGTTGGTGATAGAACAAACGCCCGTGATTTCGTTATTCTGCTTGCGTTTTGAGCAAACGTTGTGGGTGAAGGGACAAACCTTCGATTTCCAAGCATCCACCGAAAGCGGGCTCAGATCATCTGGTGCGTAGCCAAAGATCTCTGCAATGTCGTTGCCGTTAGCGCGGGGCATCAGGGTTTGTCCTGCGAAGACTGAGATGACAGTAAGAAACGACCATACATTACGAGTTGGTCCCGATAGTCATCGTGAAGTTGGACATAGATTGACTTTAGTTCCGTGTCTACACTCTTCTCTTCATGGCTTTCCCCTGCAGAGTCATTCTCGAAAGTTCCTTGAAGCAGGCGCATGGGGGAGACACGAAGGGCGCCAGAGATGAGCAGCAGTGTCTCAACGCTGGGCGTGAGGCGACCTCGCTCAAATGCAGATATGGCTTCGACCGACCTCGCGGATCGTTCAGCCAATTGTTCCTGGGTGAGTTTTTGCTGTTTTCGGCATTGCCTGAGATTCGCGCCGATCACTTGCTGGATGGTGTTCATAAGTGGCAGTTGAACATGCAGACAGGAACTATTCAAGGTATTATATGTACGAGTTTTCTTGAAGTGATGTATCAATAATACGGAATCCCGAAATGTCGCGTGGATACTTGACAGGTGTGCTGATGGCCTATCCCCTAAGCATTCGAAACCTGTACTTGTGGCCAGCGGCAGACGCCCCTGCCTCTTCCGTAGGTGAAGGAGAAGGAGGAGCCATTTAGCGACGCGCTCAGGGCGTAGTTTCAGCGGCAGTGGAGAAGGTGTGCTTTGGGGCGCCGGAGCTCGGGAGGATCCCACCTCGGAGGCGCCTTCACCCCCCAAACCCCCGCCTTCCCCCCTGACAACCGCGGCGCAGCCTGCTAAGACGCTCGGATGCACACGTCTCGCCCGCTCGCCCTCGTCACCCTCCTCGCGCTCACCCTCACGTCCTGCGGCCCCAAGTCGGGCGGCGGCGGCGGCAAGCCCACGGCGGAGGAGGCCGCGGCCTTCGCGCTGCGGGCGGACGCCCGGCTCAAGGAGCTCTGGGTCGAGCAGTCCCAGGCCGCCTGGGCCTTCGCCACGAACATCACGCCGGAGACCGAGGCCGCCGCGTCCGCCGCGGATGAGAAGGCCATGGCCGGGCTCACGGAGCTGGTGAAGGAGGCCAAACGGTACCAAGACGTCGAGGCCGACGAGACGACGGAGCGCCTGCTCAAGCTGCTCATGCTCGCCACGCCCCTGCCCGCGCCCGACGACGACGCCTCGCGGAAGGAGCTCGCCGAGACCTCCACCAAGCTCAACTCGCTCTACGCCACGGGCAAGGTCCAGTACAAGGGCGAGACGCTCACCCTGGACGACGTCTCCGAGCGCCTGAGCACCTCCCGAGACTACGACGAGCAGCTCGCGCTCTGGGAGGGCTGGCACGCCGTCGCCCCGCCGATGAAGCCGCTCTACACGCGCTTCGCCGAGCTGGGCAACCAAGGCGCCAAAGAGATGGGCTTTGGCGACATGGGCGCGCTCTGGCGCTCGGGCTACGACATGCCCCCGGACGAGTTCGTCACCGAGATGGACCGCCTCTGGGGCCAGGTGAGCCCGCTCTATGAGCAGCTTCACTGCGCCGTGCGCGCCGAGCTCGTCGAGCAGTACGGCCCGGAGAAGGTCAACCCCACCGGGCCCATCCCCGCGCACCTCCTGGGCAACATGTGGGCCCAGTCCTGGGCCGGGCTCTACCCGGAGATGATCCCGTACCCCGACCAGCCGAGCCTCGACGTCACCGCCTCCTTGGTGGACCAGGGCTATGACGCCGTGCGGATGGTGAAGCTCGCCGAGGGCTTCTTCACCTCCTTGGGCCTCAAGCCCCTGCCCGACACCTTCTGGGAGCGCTCGATGTTGACGCGCCCCGAGGGTCGGGAGGTCGTCTGCCACGCGAGCGCCTGGGACCTCAGCTTTGAGGGCGACGTGCGCATCAAGATGTGTACGCGGCCCACGATGGACGACCTCATCACGGTCCACCACGAGCTCGGCCACGACTACTACTACCTCTACTACTACGACAAGCCCGTGCTCTTCCAGCAGGGCGCCCACGACGGCTTCCACGAGGCCATCGGCGACACCCTCGTGCTCTCGGTCACCCCGTCGTACCTCAAGCAGGTCGGCCTCTTGAGCGAGGTGAGCGACAGCCCCGAGGCGGTGATCAACGACCAGCTCCTCACGGCGCTCGACCGCGTGGCGTTCTTGCCCTTCGGCCTGCTCATGGACCGCTGGCGCTGGGGCGTGTTCTCCGGCGAGACGAGCCCGGACGAGTACAACGCCGCCTGGTGGGCCCTGCGTGACCAGTACCAGGGCGTGGCCCCGGCGAGCCCCCGCGGCGAGGAGCACTTCGACCCCGGCGCGAAGTACCACATCCCCGCCCACACGCCCTACAGCCGCTACTTCTTGTCGATGATCCTGCAGTTCCAGTTCCACAAGGCGCTCTGCGACGCCTCGGGCTACGAGGGCCCCCTGCACCAGTGCTCGATCTACGGCAGCGACGAGGCCGGAACCCGCCTGGCGACGATGCTGGCCATGGGCTCCTCGAAGCCTTGGCCCGACGCCCTGGAGGCCATGACCGGCAGCCGCCAGATGGACGGCGGGCCGATGCTCGAGTACTTCACGCCGCTCATGGGCTACCTCAAGGAGCAGAACAAGGATCGCCAGTGCGGGTGGTGACCGCCCGCGGGTGAGCCTCGTTAGACCTTGATCTCGTCCATCTCGGCGGCGGGGCCGGTCACCAGCATCCCCTGCTTGTGGGTGCGGGTGGCCTCGCCGCAGATGCGCTCGACCTCACCGTCGCTCCGCGAGGGGTCGTGGTGGAAGAAGAGCAGGCGCCGGGCGCGCACGAGCTCGGCGAAGCGCACGGCGAGGGTAGGCGTGCAGTGCCCCCAGCCGACCCGGGCGAGGTACTCGTCCTCGGTGTACTGCGCGTCGTGGATGAGCAGGTCGGCGCCTTCAGCGAGGTGGTGGCCGGAGAGCCACTCCGTCGTCGGCAGGCCCGTGCGGCAGCCGAGCTGGGGCTCGTGGTCGGGCAGGTAGGTGACGATGCGCCCCTCGGACTCCAGGCGGTAGCCGAGGGTCGGGTCCGGGTGGGCGACCAAGGCGCTGCGCACCTTAAAGTCGCCGATCTCCCACTCCCCCTGGGTGACGTCGTGGCAGTGCACCCGCGAGGGCAGCTCGCGGATACGCACGGGGAAGAGGGGCGGGGAGAGGTAACGGTTGAGGCGGCTGCGCAGGGTGCGGGTCGTGGACGGCGGGCCCCAGAGGTGCACGTCGAGGCCCGGGGTGTAGAGCGGCGCGAAGAAGCCCAGGCCCTGGATGTGGTCCATGTGCAGGTGGGTGAGCAGGAGATCCACCCGCTTCACGTCCTTGGGCAGGCGCATCCCGGCGATGCGCACGCCGCTCCCGGCGTCGAGGATGAGCGCCTGACCGGCGCTGTTCTTCACCATCACGCAGGAGGTGTTGCCGCCGTAGCGGGTGGTGTCGGGCCCCGGCGCGGGCAGGCTGCCGCGGGTGCCGAAGAGCGTGACGCTGAGCCCCCTCCCGTCGGTGTTCCAGCCTCGGCTCATGCGGGGTGAACCAGGCAGACCGCGCCCTGTCGGGTGCGCTCTAAGCCGTGCACGGGGAAGACGGTCACCGTGGCCCGGCGGCGCACGCCGTCCATCGCGCGCACCGTCACCGTGCGCATCACCGGGGATCCCGAGCGCAGCGCCGTCCCGACGGGGCTGTCCGTGGCGCCGATCACCCGGCCCGCGTCGTCCTCCATCGGGAAGGCGGCCTGCCACTCCGGGCCGACCATGGAGCCGGTCTCGTCGTACTTTCGGCCCAGGAGTAAGCCCGCGGCCTCATTGAAGAAGATGAGCGAGCCCTCCATGTCGAAGAGCATCACCGGCGTGGAGAGGAGCGCCGCCCATTGGCGCGCGAGGATCAGCTCCAGGGGACGGCTCAACGGAGGACTCCCAGGCGACTCACCGATCTCAGCTTACCCCAAAACCTCATCGGATGGGCGCGCTCCGGATTCAGGCGCTTCTGTGAGATACTTAGCGGCTGGAGGTATCCGCACCATGATGATGCTCGTCTGCTTCAAGCTCACCCAGGACAACCCCGAGTTCATCGCTGAGCTCAAGTCCTTGGGCAACTGGTCCAACCGTATCGACGGGGCCTGGATCCTGGAGACCAAGATCAACCCGCGCCAGGTCCGCGACCTGCTCGGCGCGAAGATGAAGGACGGCGATCGGCTGTTCATCGCGCGCATCACCGAGGCTTGGGCTGGCCGGAACATGGGCCAGGGCTTCCCCGAGTGGATCCAGCGCCGCGAGTTCGGGTTCCAGCGCACCACGGCCTGATCCACCCTGGCCGTCCGCCCAAGGACGTCAAAGCGGCGCCTCGAAGCATCCTCTGGATGTCCGAGGCGCCGCCTCTTTTTTCTGGGGGCGCGGGCGCCGCCGCGGGGTCAAGGCCCGGCGGCGGCGCGATCGTCGTTTAGTCGAGCTCGCAGATGTAAGCGAAGGCGCTGGTGCAGGGCTCGTCGTTCCAGGTCTCGTCGGTGAAGCGGTTGAGCTGGCCGCAGTCCTCGTTGCCGCCGCCGTCGTTGGGCTCGCCGGAGTGCCAGTTGGTGTACGAGAGGGGGGTGCCGTCGCTCCACACCCAGGTGCCCTCGCTGGATCGGTCGTTCAGGCCCATCCACCACTTGCCGGTGCTGTAGGCGTCGGCGGTGTTGTCGTTCCAGATGTTCTCGGCGCGATCGTCGATGGTGAGCAGGTGGTAGCCGTAGCTCGCGCAGCTCGCCTCGGCGTCGGTCCAGGCGAGGCCCGAGGTGCAGTAGAGGTAGGTGTCGCCGTCGTAGTACTCGACGTTGCAGGGGCAGGCCCCGCCGTCGTCCACGGAGCCCGAGCAGTCATCGTCGATACCGTCGCAGGTCTCCGTCGCCCCGGGGCTGATGCTCGCGTCGAGATCCTCGCAGTCCGTGGCGTCGGTGACCGCCCCTGAAGGCGCGGTGCAGCTCACCGTCGCGGCGCTGGCGTCGCCGTAGCCGTCGCCGTCGAGGTCGTCGTAGTAGGTCACCGCGTCGATGGCGTCGCCGTCGATGTCGCCGTCGCAGTCGTCATCGACGCCGTTGCAGACCTCGGACTCGCCGGGGTTGACCGCGCCGTCGGCGTCGTCGCAGTCCTTCTTGTTGCCGATGTAGCCCGTGGGGCGGGTGCAGGCCTGGGCGGTGGAGGAGGGGTCCCCGTAACCATCCGCGTCGGCGTCGGCGTAGTAGGTCTTGGCGTCGGTGGCGCTGCTGTCGTCGCTGAGGCCGTCGCAGTTGTTGTCTTGGCTGTCGCAGACCTCGGCGGCGCCGGGGTTGACCGCGCCGTCGGAGTCGTCGCAGTCCGTGGCGTTCGCGGCGTAGCCCGTGGGCAGCTCACAGCTCAGGGTGGAGAAGTCGGGATCGCCGTAGCCGTCGCCGTCGACGTCGGCGTAGTAGGTGGCCGTGGAGGAGAGGTCTACGCTGTCGTCGTCGGTGTCCGTGAGGCCGTCGCAGTCGTTGTCGGCGCCGTCGCAGACCTCCTGAGCGGTCGAGTTGATCCCGGCGTCGGAGTCGTCGCAGTCCGTGGCGTCGGAGACGCTGCCCGCCGGGGCGGCGCAGGCCTGGACCGCGGCCTCGGGATCGCCGAAGCCGTCGGTGTCGGCGTCGGAGTAGAAGGTCGAGGTGCTGCTGGCGTCGAGGGAGTCGTCGCCGTCATCGACGAGGGTGTCGCAGTCGTTGTCGGCGCCGTCGCAGATCTCCGAGGCGTTGGGGTTCACCTCGGCGTTGGCGTCGTCGCACTCCTTGCAGGCCGCGAAGCCGTCGCCGTCCCCGTCGGCGAAGCCCGTGGCGCCGTCGCAGTTGTAGTCGTTGGGATCCTCGCAGTCGCTCTCCGTGGCGCCGGGGTTGAAGGCGACGTCGGTGTCGTCGCAGTCGCCGCTGAGCGCGGCGGCGCCCGAGGGCTGGTCACAGGCGACGGTGGAGCGGTCGTCGTCGCCATAGCCATCGCCGTCGTTGTCCTCGTACCAGGTGCTCGCGTCGACGGCCTCCTCGTCGACCTCGCCGTCGCAGTCGTCATCGACGCCGTCACAGCGCTCCTCGGCGCCGGGGTAAGCCGTGGCGTCATCGGGGGAGCAGTCCTCGGAGTCGGGGGTGCCGTCGCCGTCCCGGTCGGGGCCGGTGGAGGTGTCGTCGCCGCCGGAGTCGTCGGTGCCGGAGTCGTCGGTGCCGGAGTCGTCGGTGCCCGAGTCGTCCGCGCCGGAGTCGTCCGTGTTGGTGTCGTCGGTCGTGGTGGAGGTGTCGTCGATCGTGCCGACCGAGTCCTCAAGCTCAACGGTGTCTTTGCCGTTGCAGGCCGCGGTGAGGGCGAGGAGCGCGAGCAGTCCCATCGTGGGGCGAGTCATCATGGAGGCACCTAGTTTTGGGTGGAACTGACACAGGTTGCCACGAGATCGGCCCGTCCGCGTGTCGCAAGCTGGCCAGCGGCTGGCCGGACCGGGCCAGCGGGGGATAGTGGGGCCCGAGGACCCCGCCCAGGAGCCGCAGATGCTGCGCTGTAAGCTCGCGTCCGAGGCCGAGAGGCGCCTCGCCTTCGCCTCGGTTCACCCCGACTGGCCCCACGATCCTGACCCCGCGGTTCACCTGGAGCGGCGCCTGGCGTCGCTCCATCACCAGCGCGCGGCGTGGTTTGTGGGCCTCGACGAGGCGGATCAGCTCGGCGCGAGCCTCGGGGTCTTCCCGATCACGCTCTTCGGGCCCGGGGGGCTCCGCCCGGCGGGGGCCATCGGCGCGGTCTACACCCCCGCCGCCCAGCGAGGCCGGGGCTACGCCACGGCGCTCTTGCGTGAGGTCATGGCCTGGAGCGCCGAGCACGGCGTGCTCGACTGGATCCTCTACTCCGACATCGACCCGGCCTTCTACGAGCGCCTCGGCTTCGTCCGGGTGCCCTCCTACGAGCACCACACCCCGGCGAGCGACGCCGCCGCCGGTCGCTGGGCCTTGGGGGAGCTGCCTCCGCGCCCCTGCCCCGTGGACCCCTGCGGCTTCGAGTGGGGGGTGGACCGCGACCCGGACTATCGCCGCTGGCTCATCCGTAAGCACAACATGCCGCTGCGCTCGTGGTTCGCCCAGCGCGACGATGGCCTCGGCGGCGAGGTGCTCACGGCGATCACCCCCGAGGCCCTGCTCATCTTGGAGTCGGACCTGCCCCACCGGGCGGCGACCTGGGCCGACGTGTCGGCGCTCTACGCGCTCCTCGCCCACCGCGCGGGGCTGCCCAAGGCCGAGGGCTGGTGGAGCGGCGCGGGCGCCCCGCCGCCGGGGGTGACGCCTCGGAAGGACGCGACGCTGATGTGGGCCTCGGCCCGTCCTGGCGACCCCTGGCGGGCGATGGTGGCCCGCTCGGGCCCCCGGCTGCACCTGAGCGAGCATGTCTGAGGGGCCCCTCATGCGCCGCGCTGGGCCGCTCACGCCCCTGCTCCTCGCCCTCAGCTTGGGCTGCAGAGCCCGCCAGAGCTACGAGACGGCGATCCCCATCGACGACACCTTCCCCCGGGAGCCCGTCACCGGCGCGCTCTTGGAGCGGTACGAGGCCGCCGCCCGGTGGTCTGAGGCGCGGGACGGCCTCGCCTTGGTCATCCTGCGCGGCGAGACCGTGATCTTTGAGTCCTACGCCCGGCGTTACGACCCGACGACGCCGGTGCACATCTTCTCCGGCACAAAGTCCTTCTCCTGCGCCTTGGCCCTGCTCTTGGAGGCCGACGGGGCCTTACGCCTCGATGAGGACGTCCTGGACACCCTCCCGGAGCTGGCCGCCGGGGCCGGGGTCACCCCCGACACCCTGCTGCACTTCACGAGCGGGATCGCCCAAGACAACCGCGCCTTGACCCGAGACGGGCTGATGGAGGAGCAGCGGATCGAGGACAAGTACCGCTACGCCGTCGGCCTGCCATCAGAGAGCGCGCCGGGGGCGGTGTTTCATTACGGCTCGTCGCACCAGGCGGTGCTGGGCGCGCTCATCACGGCGAAGATCGGCCAGAGCCCGCTGGAGTACCTCGAAGAGCGGCTGTTCACGCCGATGGGCCTGCGCTTCGGGGGCTGGAACCACGACCCGGCGGGCAACCCCATGCTGGCCTATGGCGCCTGGACGACGGCGAACGAGTGGCTCAAGTACGGCGTGCTCCTGCGGGACGACGGGCGCTGGGGCGGGGAGGCGAGGCTGCCTGAAGGCGGCGTAGACCGCTGCACGACGGGCAGCGCCGCGAACCCGGCCTACGGCATGACCCTGTGGCTCAACGAGGACGTGGCCGACGACGTGGACCTCAGCGCCTTCGACACCTTGGCGGAGGAGGGCCGCATCTTGGACCCCGACGGCCCCGCCGACCTCTTCGCCGCCGCGGGCTACAACGACAACCGGCTCTACGTCGTGCCCTCGGAGGAGCTGGTCATCGTGCGGCTCGGCGCGGGCTCACGGCGCTTCTCCGACCCGACCTTGCTGCGGATGATCCTGCGCGGCGAGTGAAGCGCAGGCCTCGCTCAGCCCTCCCGCCCGAGCTTCCCCACCCACAGCCCCACCTGGATCCCGCCGGTCTCAAACCGTGTGATCTCCTCCAGCCCACGGCCCAGCCGCCCGGCCAAGGCCGGGTCTGGGCAGATCGCCGCGAGGCGCCACCCGGCGAACTGCTTGTTTAGGGCCGCGCCGAGCTTGTGGTAGAGCGGCGCCAAGGAGACGTTCTCGGCCACGCGCAGGCCCCAGGGCGGGTTGATGACGACGAGGCCGGGCTTGGAGTCCAGCGGCGGGTTGATCGGCTCACCGAGGCTGCGGTTCTCGATACGGATGGACTCCACGACCCCCGCCCGGGTGGCGTTCTCCCGGGTGGCGCGCACGGCGCCGGCGTCGCGGTCGGCGGCGTAGAAGCTGCCGATGGGCGCCTTGGCGGCGGAGCGCGCGTCCTGCACGATCTCTTTCCACTTCGCCGTGGGGAAGTTCGGCGCCTTGAGGATGGGCAGGGGGTGGTCGAAGCCCGGGGCGCGCTCGGCCGCCCAGCAGGCCGCCTCGATGGTGAAGGTGCCGCTGCCACACATGGGGTCGGCCAGGGGCACGCCGGGTTGCCAGCCCGCGGCGAGGAGCACGCTGGCGGCGAGGTTCTCCCGCAGAGGCGCCCGGGCGAGGTTCTGGCGGTAGCCGCGCTTGTGCAGGAGCCCGCCGCCGACGTCGATGGACACCGTGGCCTTCTTGCCGCGCACCCGCACCCGCAGCTCGACGGTGGGCAGCTCCCAGCGGCGGGGGCCGTCCTGGCGGGGGGCCTTACGCAGGGCCTCCTCGGCGGCGACCAAGACGTGGTGCTCCACGGCGTCGGCGCGCTTGAACTGGGCCTCCTTCACCGTGGCCTTCACGGTGAGGGGCTGGCCGGGGTGCAAGAAGGTGCGCCACGGGAGGCCCTGCACCGAGGCGTGGAGCTGCTGCAGCGACGGGGCGGGGACCTCGTCGCCGACGATGAGCAGGACCCGGGCGGCGCAGCGGCTCCAGAGGCAGATCGCCGCGGCGTCGAGCAGGTCGCCCTGCAGGCGCACGCCCCCCTCCTCGATGGTGACCTCCCCTTCGGTGAGCGCGCCGAGCTCGGCGGCGAGGGGGGCCTCCAGGCCAGGCGGGGCGACGACAAACAGCGGCCAGGTTTTAGGCTTCATGGGGCGGGCGTCTATCGCGGTTGAGCCACCTTGCCCTCCCCGCATCGCGCCGATACGCTGCGGTCATGCCTGGACACGTCATCATCACCGGGGCGTCGGTCGGGATCGGCGCCGCGCTCGCGCGCTCCTTGGCCAGCGCGGGGTACAGCGTCGGCCTCATCGCGCGCCGACAAGCGCTCCTGGAGGCCTTGGCCTCCGACCTCACCCGCGGCGGCGCCAAGGCGGCCTGGGCCGTCGCCGACGTCGCCGACGAGGCCTCGATGCGCGCGGCCTTCGAGTCGCTGGAGGCCGAGCTCGGCCCCTGCGAGGTGATGATCGCCAACGCGGGCGTGCTGGCCTTCCAGCGCCCCGAGAGCTTCGACCCCCAGGTCGCGGTCAACATCCTCCGGGTGAACGTCGAGGGCGCGATCACCGCCGCCGCCGTGGCCTTGCCCGGCATGTTGGCCCGCCGCCGGGGCCAGCTCGTCGTGATCTCCTCCGCCGCGGCCCTGCGGGGCCTGCCTGGCTCCTACGCCTACTCGGCGTCCAAGTCGGCGGTGTCGTCCTTCTTCCGGTCCTTGGCCTTCGACCTCGCGGACAAAGGGGTGGCCGTCACCGTCGTGCAGCCGGGCTTCGTCGCCACGGACATGACCGCGAGCAACACCTTCCCGATGCCGGGCACCTGGCAGGCGAGCGAGCTCGCCGACGTGATCGTCGCCCGGGTGCAGCGCGGCGGCGGCGGGGTGCTCACGACGCCCTGGTTCATGAGCTTCGCCTTGGGGCTCTCGCGGCTCATCCCGGCGTTCCTCTTTGATCGGGCCGCGCGCTGGTACTTTCGCCTCGGGGAGAAGAGCTGATGGGACAGCACGCGCTCATCGTCGGGGCCTCGTCGGGCATCGGCGCCGCCTTGGCGCGAGAGATGGCGTTTGAGGGCTATGACGTCGGGCTCATCGCCCGCCGCACGGATCGCCTGGCCGAGGTCGCCGAGCGGGTGCGCGCCCGGGGCGGCGTCGCGGCTTACCGCGCCGCGGACGTGAACGACCCCGAGCAGCTCCAGGCCGCCATCACCGCCTTGGAGGAGGTGCTGGGCCCCGTCGAGGTCCTCATCGCCAACGCCGGGATCGGCGAGAACACCGACGCCGCGAACCTTGATCTGGCGCACGTTCGCCGCGTTCTGCGCACGAACCTGGAGGGCGTGGTCTTGGCCATCGGCGCCGTGCTCCCCGCCATGACCCGGCGCGGCCACGGGCGCATCGCCGCCGTCTCGTCCATCGCCGGGATGCGCCCCATCCCCCAGATCGCGGCCTATGGCGCCAGCAAGGCCGGGGTGAGCGCCTTCTTGGAGGGCCTACGCGCCGACCTGCGCGGCACCGGCGTCACCGTCACCGACCTCTGCCCCGGCTACGTCCGCACCGACATGCTCAAGGTGGAAGGCGCGCTGCCGCCCTTCACCATGGAGGCCGACGACACCGCCCGCCGCATGGTGCGGGCGCTCTTGGCCGGTCGTGACAGCCTCGTCTTCCCGTGGCCTTTGGCCTTGGCGAGCCGCCTCGCGGCGCTGCTCCCCGACGCGCTCCTCGGCCCCGTCTTGCGTCGCCTCGCCCCGAAACCGCCCCCGGCGCTGCCCGGCTGAGGTGTTAAGAGGGGCTCCTCTCCTTCTCCCCGCATCGGAGCCACACCACCATGATCCAAGTCGCCGCCATCCGGAAGCTGTATGAGTCCCAGGCCGCCCGCCACGCCATCGCGCGTCGCCGCCTGGGCCGGGCGCTCACCCTGGGCGAGAAGATCCTCTTCTCCCACCTCGCCGACCCCGAGGGCGCCGAGTTTGAGCGCCGCAAGAGCTTCTTGGCCCTGCACCCCGACCGCGTGGCGATGCAGGACGCCACGGCGCAGATGGCGCTCTTGCAGTTCATGACCGCCGGCCGCGACGAGGTCGCCTTGCCCTCGACGGTCCACTGTGACCACCTCATCCGCGCCCACGTCGGCGCCGAGGCCGACCTCAACACCTCAAACTCCGAGAACGCCGAGGTCTTCTCCTTCTTGCGCAGCGTGTCCGAGCGTTACGGCGTAGGCTTCTGGAAGCCCGGCGCGGGCATCATCCACCAGGTCGTGCTCGAGAACTACGCCTTCCCCGGCGGCATGATGATCGGCACCGACTCCCACACCCCCAACGCGGGCGGCCTGGGCATGATCGCCGTCGGCGTCGGCGGCGCGGACGCGGTGGACGCCATGGTGGGCATGCCCTGGGAGGTCCTGAACCCCGGCTTCATCGGCGTGAAGCTCACCGGCAAGCTCAACGGCTGGGCGAGCCCCAAGGACGTCATCCTCAAGGTCTGCGAGATCCTGACGGTGAAGGGCGGCACCAACCGCATCGTCGAGTACTTCGGCCCCGGCTGCGCGAGCATCAGCGCCACGGGCAAAGCGACGATCTGCAACATGGGCGCCGAGCACGGAGCGACCACCTCGCTCTTCCCCTTCGACGACCGCATGGCGACCTACCTGCGCGCCACGGGCCGCGAGGAGATCGCCAAGCTCGCCGAAGCCCACGCCAGCGAGCTGCGCGCGGATCCCGAGGTGGAGGCCAACCCCGGCGCCTACTACGACCGCGTCATCGAGATTGACCTCTCCACCCTTGAGCCCCACGTCGTCGGCCCCCACACCCCCGACCTCGCCCGGCCCATCTCTCAGATGGCGGCGGACGCCCAGGCGAACGGCTGGTCCACCAAGCTCAGCGCGGCGCTCATCGGCTCCTGCACGAACTCCTCCTACGAGGACATCGGCCGCTCGGCCCACGTCGCCCGGCAGGCCAGCGCCCACGGCGTGCGCTCCAAGGTGCCGTTCATGGTGAGCCCGGGCTCGGACACCATCTACGCCACGATCATCCGCGACGGCCAGGCCGGTGACCTCGACGCCATCGGCGGCGTCGTGCTCTCCAACGCCTGCGGGCCCTGCATCGGCCAGTGGCGCCGGGACGACGTCAAGAAGGGGCAGGTGAACACCATCATCAACTCCTTCAACCGCAACTTCCGCGGCCGCAACGACGCGAACCCCGAGACCTTGTCGTTCATCGGCTCCCCCGAGCTCGTGACGGCGGTGGCCTTGGCCGGTGACCTCGGCTTCAACCCCATCACCGACAGCCTCATCGGCGCCGACGGCCAGCCCTTCAAGCTCACCCCGCCCGAGAGCCCTGAGCTTCCCCCCACGGGCTTCAAGGAGGGCTTCGACGGCTTCATCGCGCCCTTGCCGATGAACGAGCGGGTGAACGTTGAGGTCGCCATCGCGCCGGGCTCCGACCGCCTGGAGCGCCTCCAGCCCTTCGCGGCCTGGGACGGCGAGGACCTCTTCAACCTGCGCGTCTTGGTGAAGGCCCGGGGCAAGTGCACCACGGACCACATCTCGGCGGCGGGCCCCTGGCTCAAGTACCGCGGTCACCTCACGAACATCTCCGGCAACCTCATGTTGGGCGCGCTCAACGACGAGACCGGCGAGAACGGCGTCGGCGTGAACCACCTCACCGGCGAGCGCGCCTCTCACCCCGACCTCGCCAAGCAGTACAAGGCCGCGGGCCAGGGCTGGGTGATCATCGGCGATGAGAACTACGGCGAGGGCTCGAGCCGCGAGCACGCCGCCATGGAGCCCCGGCACATGGGCGGCCGCGCGCTCATCGTGCGCAGCTTCGCCCGCATCCACGAGACCAACCTCAAGAAGCAGGGCATCCTCGCCTTGACCTTCGCCAACCCCGCCGACTACGACCGGGTGAAGGGCGACGACCTGCTCTCGATCGAGGGCGTCGGGAGCATCCCCGAGGGCGGCTCGCCGACCTTGGTGGTCACCCACAGCGACGGCAGCGTGGAGCGCATCGCCACGAAGAACAGCTACTCCCCCGAGCAGTTCGAGTGGTTCAAGGCCGGCAGCGCCATCAACAAGATCCGCGCCGACCTCGCGAACACCCAGATCCAGGAGTGAGCGGGGCGTAGCGGCTCAGGTCGGGATCAGGCGTCCATGCAGCGCCAGATCCCGAACTTGAGATACCGGCCCTCGGGGAAGTGGGCGGCGGCGGGGTGATCCGGCGCCTGCCCGCCGTCGTAGAGGTGCTGCAGGGGGCGCTCGGCGCGGCGGGCGCCGTCTCGCACGGCGTTGTGGAAGTCGCGGGGGCTCACCTCGCCCTGGTTGAGCGCGGCGACGAGCCAGCCGCCGGGCTCCATCACCCGCAGGCAGGCCGCGACGAGGCGGGGGTAGTCCTTGCCCGCGCTCATCACGCCCTCGGGGCCGTGGGAGAAGGCGGGCGGGTCCAAGATGACGAGGTCGAAGCGCTCCCCGGCCCGGCGCAGGCGGTCCAAGGCCGCGCGCACGTCTTCAGCGAAGAAGAGGTGCGCCGAGGGGTCGAGCTCGTTGGCGACGAAGTTGGCCTCGGCGCGCTCTAAGGCGGACTCGGAGAGGTCGATGGAGACGACCTCCGAGGCGCCGTTCGCCGCGGCGGCCACGGAGAAGAAGCCGGTGTGGGCGAAGAGGTTGAGCACCCGGCGGCCGCCCCAGTAGGGCTCCAGCAGGGCGCGGTTGGCGCGCATGTCGGTGTAGAGGCCGACGTCTTTGCCCAAGGAGGGCCGCACGAGGCAGGTGAGGCCCCGCTCGGTCACGCGCACGTCGCCGGGGGGCGCGTGGCCGCGGATGAGCCCGGCGGGGATCGGCGGCTCAAAACGTGCCTTCTCCCGAGGGTCGGGGCGCCAGTGGAGGTAGACGCCCCGAGGGCTCAGGTGCTCGTCGAGCCAGGCGCAGACCCAGTCGATGAGCGGCGCGACGCCGGGGGCGTCCAGCGTGATCGTCGCGTAGTGGCCCCAGAGGTCCACCCGCAGGCCAGGGAGCTCGTCGTTCTCGGCGTTCACGAGGCGATATGCGCTGGTGTTCGTCTCGACGATCGTCTGGCGTAAGGCATAGGCGAGGTCGAGGCGGGCGTAGATCAGCGCGGCGTCGACGGGGCCCTCGTCGTTGCGGTAACGGCGAACGGAGATCCAGCCCTCGTCCCAGAGGCCCACGCCGAGGGCCTTGCCTTGCTCATCGACGAGCTTCACCTCTTGGCCGGGCTTGAGGTTCGGCGGGCGGCTCACCACCTCGGCGGGGTAGACCCAGCAGAAGTCTTGGTTCAACCAGCGCGCGGAATAACCGTTGATGACGACGGCGCCGGACGGGGTCTGGCTTGGCCGACCGGGCGGCGCACGATAGGGTCTCTTCATGGTGAATCCTCTGCTGCGCGCTCATCCGAACGGCCTGCGTTCGGACTTCTATCTGCTTGTGCTGGCCGCGGTCTACCACGCCGACGGACTCTGGGGGGAGGCCACCTTTGATCTCTGCGCCACCCGGGCGCCTGAGGATGGCGGGCCCATCGTGGTCGGCGGGGTCGAGGACGCCGTCGACGCGGCCCGGGGGCTCGGCTTCTCCGCCGACGACGTGCGGGCGCTGCGGGGCATCACCGCGCTCTCAGGGGTCAGCGAGGCCTTCTGGGAGCAGCTCCGGGAGCTGCGCTTCTCCGGTGAGATCCTCGCCGTCCCCGAAGGCAGCGTCGTCTTGCCCGGCGAGCCGATCTTGCGGATCACCGCGCCGCTCATCGAGGCCACGCTCATCGAGACTGCGCTCACCCAGGCCGTGACTTTCGGCTGCGCCGTCGCCACCCGCGCCGCCCGCCTCGTGGACGCCGCCGAGGGCCGCCGGGTGTTTGACCTCTCCGCGCCCCTGCACCCGAGCCCCGACGCCGCCGCCCGGGCCGCCCGGGCCGCCCTCGTCGGCGGCGTCGCCGGGAGCGGGCTCACCGAGACGGCCATCGCCGAGGCCACGCCCCCCATGGGCACGCTCTCCTCGGGCTTCTACGCCGCCTACGGGGCGCTTGACGCGGCGCTGGAGGCGTTCCGGGTCTACTTCCCCGACGTGGGCTACGTCAGCCTGCCGCCGGGGGACATGGTGGAGGGGGTGCTGGCCCTGTCCAAACACCGCAAGAACCTGCGGGTGGTGCGCCTCGACCACGACGACCTCGACGCCCCGGCCCGCCGCCTGCGCGGCGCGCTCAACGTTGCGGGCATGGGCGGCGTGCTCATCTTGGGCGGCGGGGAGCTCGACGAGGCGCGCATCACCAAGCTCGTTCGCCAGCGTGCGCCCGTGGACCTCTTCGCCGTGGGCTCGGCGCTCAGCCAGGGCCTCCCCAACCTGGGCATGGCCTACAAGATCGCCGACATGCAGCGTGGCCTGGAGCTTGAGCCCCTGCGGCACCCCGGCGCCGCGGCGGACCCAGGCGTGAAGCAGGCGCTGCGCTACGCCGACCACGACCTCCTCTGCCTGGAGGCCGAGGCGAGGGCGCTCATCCGCGCCGGGGCGACCCCTCTGGCCCGCCTCGTCGTGAGTGAAGGCGAGCGGGTGCTCCCCCGGGAGCCCGTCGAGGTCTGCGCCGCGCGTCGCCGGGAGCAGCAGGCCGCGCTCAAGCCGGGCTGGACCTTACGCCGCTCGCCGGGCCTCACCGCGCTCTTGGGGTAGCCTCGGGCGGACTTAGCCCCGGGCGGGTTAGCCTCGGGCGGACTTAGCCCCGGGCGGGTCAGCCCGAGGCGCCGACGCCCCGGCGCACGCCGATGACGTGGGTGCCGAGCACGATGAGGTCGTCGTCGTGGGCCGTGGCGTCTCCGGCGACCCGCTCCAGGCCGCGCCGCTCAGAGTGCAGGTAGGTCGGGCTGCGCTCGGAGAGGCTCGTGAGGTGAAGCTGCCCCTCACGCCCCGGGGACAGGCGGGCGTGGCGGCGGCTCACCAAAGAACGATCGAGGTTGAAGCCCTCCTCTCGGGCCCGGGCCGCCCGTGGGCCAGGGCACCAGGTGAGGTTCTCTTCGCCGCGCCGGTCGTGCACGGAGAAGCCGTGGCCTTGGGGATCTCGGCCCAGCTCGACGGGCTGCTTGAGGCTCACAAGCAGGTCGGCGGGGGAGAGGTTCACCAAGAGGCCCCGGTACGGCCCGCTGGCCAGGGCGGTGAAGCGGTGGTCGCTCGTGGCCGTGCGCAGCAAGGCGCCGTGGTTCAGCGCGCGGCGCTCCCCGGCCCGCACGGCCTGGCCGTTGACGCTCACGCCGGGGCCCAAAGCGAGCACAGAGACGCCCTCGGCGCGCACCTCGACCCGGGCGATGGCGCTGTGGTCACGGCTCACCCAGCGGGCGTCGCTCAGGAGGTCAAAGCTGTAGGCGGCGACGATGTTGGAGAAGGGCGCCGTCGGCAAGGCGAGGCCCGCCAAGGTCAAGGCGTCCTCGGAGTCGAAGGACTGGGTGTTGGGCTGGGCGGGGTCGGTCGGCGGCTGGGGAATGATGACGCCGAGGGCGCGGTCGAGGGCCTCGGGGGTGCTGATGAGCAGGTTGTGCCCGCGGCTGAGCCACTCCAGCCGCGTCGCCGGGCTGAGCTGGTAGGCGCTGAGCCACACCCGCGCCGGGTCCATCACCGGCACGGCGTCCACAGCGCGCTGGAGCTCGGGGCTGCCCGGGGCGTAACCCTCCAAGAGCACCACGGGGTCGGCGGGGATGACGCTCGTCGGCACGTTGTGCCGCAGGCGCAGCAGGTGCGACGCGCGCTGGGCCGCGGTGATGACCGGGGGCAGGTGGCAGCGGTGGCGCGGCACCACCCGGCAGACCGCGACCATGCCGGGGATGCCCTTGAGCGAGAGCGCGTCGAGGGGCTCCCAGGCGATCTCCCGCTGGTTGAGGCACTGGCGGGTGACGTCGGTGATCCAGAGCTCGCCGGGTTTGCCCTCGGCGTTCACCCGGGCGGCGAGGTTCACGACGTCGCCGAGCACGTCATCACCGAGCTCCTCGACGTCCCCGGTCGCCGCGGCGAGGCGCAGCTCGATCTCGTCCTCCGAGGCGGCCTGCTCCAAGATCGCCTGACCGGCCAAGGCGGCCTCGGTCGCCGAGTCAAAACAGAGCAGCAGGCCGTCGCCCATGCGGTTCACGATGCGGCCGCCGTGGCGGAGCACCAGGGGCTCGACCAGACGCTCGTGGGTGACGACGAGCTGGCGCTGCTCCTCACGCTTGGAGTTGATGGACCGCGCGGTGTAGCCCACGAGATCCGAGAACATCACCGTGCGCGTCGCCGTGCCCAACACCGCCTCGCCGTCAATCGTCGTGGCAAGGATACCGGATGAGGTCGGCCCGAGGTGAGGCGAGGCCTCTCATGACCCTCTACGACGGCGTTTAATCTTCGCCTTGGGGCCCGCGGAGGCCAACCAAGGTCGTCCCGGCGATGACAAGATCGCCGAGGTGCAGGGTGGCCTCGGTGTCCACACGCTCCAGGGGGCGATGATCCGAGAAGATGAAGGTGGGGCAGCGCGGGTGCAGCGACCGCAGGCGGTAGTGCCCGCCGCGCTCGACCTCGACGGCGGCCTGGCGACGACCGGCCAAGGCGCGGTCGAGGGTGAAGCCGCCCTCACGCGCGCGCGCGGCGCGAGGGCCGGGGCACCAGCGGATGTTCTCTTGGCCGCGCCGGTCGGGCAACAAGAAGCCGGGGATCTGCGGCTCGCGGCCGATCTCGGTGACCTGGCCCACGGCGACGCCCATCGGGATGGGGGAGTCGTTGATGAACAGGCCGATGTAGGGGGCGTCCTGGAGGAGCACGAAGCGGTGGCTGCCGCCGGGGCCGCTGAGGCTCGCGCCGTTGGCGAGGGGCACGGACTGGCCGGGGGCGACGGGGCGCCCATCGACGGAGACCCCGGCGGCGATGGCGAGCACCTTCACGCCAGGCTGGCTGACCTCAACCCGCAAGACGGCCTGATCGCTGCGGTTCACCCAGCGGCGGTCGGAGAGCAGGTCGTAGGTGTAGCCCGCGACGACGTCCGCCATCGGCACGGCGGGCAGGGCCAAGCCCGAGAGCACGAGGTCGACCTCGGTGTCGGACTTGTCGATGATGATGGTGTCGCGGTCGATCTTGTGGCTGGTCTCGGCGCGCACCTCCTCAAAGGCGCGGTCCACCGAGGCCGGGTGGCCGATGACGAGGCCGTGGCCGTTGGAGGTCCACTCCAGGCGGTCGGCGGGGCCGATGTGGTAGGCGCTGAGCCAGAGCCGCGAGGGGTCGAGGACGGGGATGGAGTCCACGGCGCGCTTGAGCTCGACGCTGCCCGGGGCGAAGTTCTCGAAGAGGATCACCGGGTCGGCGGGCATGGCGCCCAGGGGCTCGTTGCGCCGCACCCGGAGGAGGTTCGAGGACTTGAAGGCGTCGCGCACCTGGTTCGGCAGCCAGGCCTTGTGTTTGCCGACGACGCGGTAACACATGACCGGGCCGTGGATGCCCTTGAGCGTGACCTCACGCACGGGCTCCCAGGGGATCTCCGACTGGTTCATGCAGATGCGTGTGGACTCGGAGAACCAGCACTCGCCGGGGCCCGTGGCGCTGTTGATGCGAGAGGCGAGGTTCACCGCGTCGCCGAAGGCGTCGTTGGCGATCTCTTCGACGTCGCCCGTGGCCGCGCTCACCCGAATCTGGAAGGTGTTGGCCGAGGCGACCTTCTCGATGATGTCTCGGCCCGCCTGGGCGGCGTCCGTCGCGGAGTCAAAGAGAGCCATAAACGCGTCGCCAAGCTCTTTGACGACACGCCCGCCGCGCTTGATGAGGATGGGCTCCACCAGCCGCCGGTGCTCGTCGAGGAGTCGACGCAGCCCTTCGCGATCGATGTTTCCCGTCTTCTCGGTGTAGTTGACGAGGTCCGTGAAGACGACGGTCCTCGTTGCGGTGGCCAAAGGGCTCTCTCCTGACAATGTGGGGAAGTGGACTCTACCAGATCCAGCGCGCCGTTGCTCTTGCCCCGCCGCTGCGCATGAATCAAGGGCCTTGAGAGGCGGATCAGGGAAAAAAATGAGCGGTGCTCCCCCGCGGGATCGTCGGGCGCGCGGCGCGCGCGTGGCGCGCTCAGGTTAGGGGGGGCGGGTTCAAGGAGCCGCCGCTATGGTCCGCTGTCGTTTCGCCCCTTCGCCTACTGGCCGCCTGCACGTCGGGGGCGCCCGCACCGCCCTGTTCAACCTGCTCTTCGCGCGCAGGACCGGCGGCACGATGATCCTGCGCATCGAGGACACGGATCAGCTCCGCTCAAGCCTCGCCTCGGAGCGCCTCATCTTTGAGGACCTGCGCTGGCTGGGCATCGTCGTCGATGAGAGCCCCGAGGTCGGCGGCCCCTATGGCCCCTACCGCCAGTCCGAGCGCCTGGAGCGTTACCGGGAGGTCGCCGAGGCCCTGATCCGCTCCGGCCACGCCTATGAGGCCTGGGAGACGAACGAGGAGCTCGACGCCTTACGTCGCCGCGCCGAGGGCAGCGCCCAGGGCGCCTTACGGTACCGCCGCCGGCCGACCACCCCGGAGCAGGTCGCCGCGTACCGCGCTGAGGGCCGCCAGCCCGTGGTGCGCCTCCAGGCCGCGGGCATCGACCAGCGCTTCGTGGACCTCATCTTGGGGGAGGTCTCCGTCGCCGCCGAGGATCTTGAGGACTTCGTCATCCTCAAGGGCGACGGCTTCCCCACCTACCACTTCGCCGTGGTGGTGGACGACCACGACATGCACGTCACCCACGTGCTGCGCGCCCAAGAGCACCTGCTCAACACCACGAAGCACCTCGCCATCAACCAGGCCTTGGGCTGGACCCCGCCCGAGCACGGGCACATGCCGCTCATCTTCTCGATGGAAGGCGGCAAGATGTCCAAGCGCGACAAGGCGAAGACCGCCCGGGCCAAGGCCCTGGCCGACGGTCACACCGCCGCGGCGCTGGCGGCGCGCACGGGGCTCGACGAGGCCGTGCTCGCCGACTTCTTGGCGAAGAAGACCGACGACGTCGAGCTCGCCTTGGCCATCGGCGCCGCGCTCAAGCTGGAGCTGCCGGAGATCGACGTCGTGGACTTCCGGGCCGCGGGCTACCTCCCCGAGGCGCTGGTGAACTTCTTGGCGCTCTTGGGCTGGAACGCCGGGGAGGGCGACCGCGAGCTGTACAGCCTCGACGAGCTCGGCGCGGCGTTCAGCCTGGAGCGTGTCGGCAGCACCGCCGCCCGCTTCGACCGGGACAAGCTGCGCTGGATGAACGGCGTCTACATCCGCCAGTCCAGCGACGAGCGCCTGCTGCGCGGCCTCCGGGAGTACGCCGCCCTCAACGAGACCCCCCTCGCCGCGGCCTCGGACGAGACCCTGCTCAAGCTCATCAGCCTGTACAAAGAGCGGGCGACGACCCTGCGTGAGCTCGACCTCTCGGCCCGCTTCTTCTTTGAGCGCCCGACGGAGTGGGGCCCCGAGAAGTCTCTCAAGAAGCAGCTCCTCAACGGCCGCGGCCTGCCGAACCTCGCCGCCGCCCGCGACGCCCTCGCCGCTCAGGATGACTGGAGCGAAGGCGCCTTGGAGGCCCTCATCCACGGCCTCGCCGAGGCCCGCTGTGAGGGCAAGCTCGGCGAGCTCGCCCAGCCGCTGCGCATCGCCGTGAGCGGCGGGCCGGTGTCGCCGCCGCTGTTTGGGGTGCTCGCGCTCCTCGGCAAAGCGGAGACCTTGGCGCGGATCGACGCTTGCGCCGCGCGTTTTGGCGCCTCGGCCTGAGCCGCGCCGAGCCGATGGGTCAAAGGTCAACCCGCGC
Source organism: Myxococcota bacterium (assembly GCA_023150845.1). Taxonomy (GTDB): domain Bacteria; phylum Myxococcota_A; class UBA796; order UBA796; family CAJQPC01; genus JADKFE01. Next base: position 26,808 of record JAKLKD010000057.1, read on the forward strand.
CGCCTCGGGGTTGACCTTACGCGCCGCTTGGTAGAGAATCCTGCGGTCATCCTCATTGACGAGGCGCCATCCATGCCCCAGGAAAGGGATCCCGTGCGAGCTGAACCGGACGTTCCCGACGACAGCCTCTTTGCCCCGTCCATCGAGGGGGCCGACGAGCTGATCGCCGCGGCCCTCGCCTCCGTCGAGCAGCACCTCAGCGCGGCGAAGCCCCAGCCCGCGCCGACGCCTCCGCCGCCGCCCGTTGAGCTCGACATCGACCTGCGCGCCTTCAATGACACGATCCCCCCTGACGATGGCGACGCCGATCAGGCCGTCAGCGCCCCGGATCCCGAGTGGGTCGTCGGCGACGACCGCGCCCCCTCCGATGGCCAGCACGCCGCGCTGGCCGAGGCCAAGGCCCGCATCGCGGAGCTGGAGGAGGAGCTCACCCACACCCGGGCGAAGCTCAAAGACGTGCGAGAGCGCGGGAACAAGCTCCACATTCGCCATGAGCGCCTAAAAGAGCTGTACGAGCGCCTCCGCCAAGAGCACGACGCCCTGAACCTCGGCGCCGTGAACCAGGCCCGGGTGCTGGCGGAGCTGCGCACCTTGGCCCAGCGCCTTGAGGAGGATCGTGAGCGCGCCAAGGGCCGCCACGGCCGCGAGCTGACCGACATGAAGCGTTTCGGCAACGAGGCGCTCATCCGGGAGCTGCTCCCCGTGCTCGACCACTTAGAGCTCGCGTACTCCCACCGCGAGCGTGAGCCGCAGCAGCTCGCCGAGGGGGTGCGCATCATCGTCTCCCAGCTCCAGCACGTCCTGGAGCGCATCGGGCTCAGCCGGGTGATCGGCGAGCGCGGCGATCGGTTTGATCCTTCTTTCCATGAGGCGATCTCCTACATTCAGAGCGAAGGCCTGGAGTCGGGGCAGATCTGCGAGACCCATCAGGTGGGCTACACCTTGAACGGTCGGCTCATGCGCGCCGCGCGGGTCACCGTCGCGCGCTCGGCCCCGGTGGGATCGTCTCCTGCGCAGAACCCCTCTCCCAGCGGCGAGTAGGGCGCTCCCGGTCAAAGGCACGTCATCCTCAGTTTTTCGGCGAGTTATGCTCGCGCGACGCGGTCGGGATCGGCCGTCGGAGGCGGTCAGAAGATGTCCAAGATTATCGGCATAGACCTCGGCACCACGAACTCCTGCGTGGCGATCCTCGAAGACGGCGAGCCCGTCGTCATCCCCAACGAGGAGGGCAGCCGCACGACACCTTCAGTGGTCGCGTTCAACTCCGAGGGGGAGCGCCTCGTCGGGCAGACCGCCCGCCGCCAGGCCGTCACGAACGCCGAGCGCACCTTCTACGCGGTGAAGCGCCTCATCGGCCGCCGCTTTGAGGACGAGTCCATCGCCCACACCTCGGCGCTGGTGCCCTACCGCATCGTCGCCTCGGACCGCGGCGACGCCTGGGTGGGCCTCGACGGCGAGCGCCTCTCGCCGCCGCAGATCAGCGCCATCGTGCTGGAGAAGATGAAGGCGAGCGCTGAGGCTTACCTCGGCGAGAAGGTCGATCGTGCGGTGATCACCGTCCCGGCCTACTTCAACGACTCCCAGCGCCAGGCCACCAAAGACGCCGCGCGCATCGCCGGGCTCACCTGCGAGCGCATCATCAACGAGCCCACGGCGGCGGCCCTGGCCTATGGCAAAGCCAGCCACGCCAACGGCCTCATCGCGGTGTTCGACCTCGGCGGCGGCACCTTCGACGTCTCGATCCTGCAGCTCGAAGACTCGGTCTTTGAGGTGCGCGCCACGAACGGCGACACCTTCTTGGGCGGCGAAGACTTCGACAACCGCATCGTCGAGGCCCTGCTGGACGACTTCAAGGCCAAGCACGGCATCGACCTCAGCGACGACGTCGTCGCGATGCAGCGCATCAAGGAGGCCGCGGAGAAGGCCAAACACGAGCTCTCGTCGTCGCCTTCGACGGAGATCACCCTGGCCTTCATCGCCACGGGCAAGGCCGGGCCCATCCACCTCACCTACCACATGACCCGGGCCGACCTTGAGAAGCTCATCGGCGACCTGATCGATCGCCTGGAGGTCCCCTGCCGGGCGGCCATGGCCGACGCCGGGGTCACCCCCCGCGACATCCAGACCGTGCTCCTCGTCGGCGGCATGACGCGGATGCCCCGGGTGAAGCAGAAGGTCCAGGAGATCTTCGGCAAGCCCCCTGAAGACGGCATCAACCCCGACGAGGTCGTCGCCGTCGGCGCGGCCATCCAGGGCTCCGTGCTCACGGGTGAGGTGAAGGACGTCCTGCTCCTCGACGTGACGCCGCTCACCCTTGGCCTCGAGGTGGCCGGTGGCCTCGTCGAGCCCATCATCGACCGCAACTCGACCATCCCCTGCCGCAAGTCCAAGGTCTTCACCACGGCGCTCGACAACCAGGACATGGTGCGTGTGCACGTCGTCCAGGGCGAGCGTGAGATGGCGGAGGACAACAAGTCCTTGGGCCGCCTGGAGATGCACGGCATCCCGCCCGCGCCGCGCGGCATGCCCGAGATCGAGGTCACCTGTGAGATCGACGCCAACGGCATCCTCAAGATCCAGGCGAAG
>JAKLKD010000058.1 GCA_023150845.1 Myxococcota bacterium
CTGGCGAGCGTGGATCGACGCTGCTGGACTGCCTTGAGCGCTACCAAAAGGACCGGGGTACCAGCCTACAGAAAGGAGTCATTCTGTTTGTTTGGGACTGCAGCAAGCCATTTGAGGTGAATCGAGACTTCCTCAAGGGGCGGGTCAGCAACCTGTACGGCTCCAAGCTCGCGATCTCAACGGTGGCCTCTATCGTCGTGCTCTTCAACAAGGTCGATGTCCTCGCTCCGGAGCTTGTTGGCTCCAAGCGGGAACGCGAGATCGTCGGGCTGCTTGAGGTCTTTCGTAAGGAGATCACCTCTGACGTGATGAACATCATCGCCGCCTATCTAGACACTCCTGTGGAGTACACGGCCGGCTCCATGCTGACAGGTGCGGGGTTCCAGCGGTGTTATGGGCTGATCCTGGACCGGTTTCAGCTCCCGATGCTCAAGAACCCCAACTTCGATCCGCTCGACGGTCCCCCCGACCAGCCCCCTCCCGAGCCAGTGGCGACGAAGATCTTCGCGCGAGCCAGGTCGAGGCACTAGATCGCCGGATGCCCCTTCACCATTTTCTCAGGCTCCGCTGGTCAGAAGGCTTCGCCACGGCGTCTGATCTCCCCCCAGGGGCGATCGGCGGCCAGCTCGAGAGCCACGCGGCGCATTGCTTAGCGGAGACGAACGGCGCGTTCGCGGTGTTCGCGAGCAACGCCTTCCCGAGTCTAGGCCTCGTCTGGACGCTCGTTGGCGAGTTGTACCTCCGAAACACCGGACGTTGGGCGCTCTTTCAGCACAGCATCGCGGCCCAAGCACCGCTGCCGTCGAACGACCCAGAGTCACTGCTCGCCCAGACATTCGATCGGCTATACGGCCCCGACGAGGAGGGCCGCCGCGAGGCGAACATCGCCGCGCTCTACGCTGTGCTGAGCGAGACGACTTACTATGAGACGTCTAACGACGCCCGCGCGCTGTTCATCTCCCAAGAGGAGGCCCTTCATGAACTAGATGACGGGCGACCTTGTGTCGCGGTGGAGGTGGCAGCCGCGGTGCTTCGTCGGCTCCCCGACATCTTTGCGAAGCACGACTTGCCAGCGCCGCTCGTACCGTTGGCTGGCCAACACCATGAGCAAGGTTCAGCCCCTGCGTCCGAGCTTGAGCGGCGCGATGGCGCGCTGACCGCTCCCGGCGCGTGGGCTGCAGCTGACCCTACTGGCCAAGCGGGGATCATCCCCCAAGATTTCGATATTGCGTTCCCAGTCTTGTTGGCTCCCCCGAGCCAACCGCCAAAGGACGCCCCCCCACCGACGCCAAGAACGGGCTCCCCCGCGCGCGGTGGCCTAGCGCCACGCGGTGACGTGGTGCTCGGTCGCGAGCTTGGAGCTTTCGTAGACCCAACCGACGAGGAGCCTTACGCGCTGTCTTGGCTGGATGATGTGGGCCGTTTCCCCAGGCCGCTCGTTGTTTCGGCGGTGCCCGCGCCAAACAAGGCGGTCGACGAGTCGTCTTCAGCGACAATGACTCAGCACACGAAGGATTTGGCGCCCGCTGAGCCGGGTGCCCCTCTCGGGGAGGACGATGCAGAGACGGAGGAGCCAGCGATTGGGGCGCCGCTGGTGCCGGAGCTGTCCCCGCCTGTACAAATCTCACAAAGACACAAAGGCTTAGTTTCGCTCGGGATTGACGAAGAATCGTCGAAGGCAGGTCCGGCGCTCACGTCCGAGAGCTTGAACGCCACTGATCGCCCAGTTCCAGCGCTCGAGACGACCACGCCCCAGTCGCGACCCGAGGCCCCGGCTCCGACGCCCACCTTCACTTCGGGTAAACGTTTGGCGCTCGTGCTCGCTGCTGGACTGATCATGGTCATGGTCGTTGTGATGGTCCAGCCGCCACCTCCCGAGCTGCCCGCGCCTATAGAAGCGCCTGCCACAGCGCCAGAGCGAGCCCCAGAGCCATTGGTCGTGGCTCCACCGCCCCCCTGCTATGTTGACGACGATGGCGACGGATTTGCGGTTCTGGTCGCCTCCCCGTCCGAAGCGCACGCCTGCCAAGCGGTCGAGGCGTTTAAGGGGGTCGAGGACTGCGATGATACCAACATAAAGAGCTTTCCGGGCGCGCCCGAGTTTTGTGACGGGATTGACAACAACTGTGACGGCGCTGAGGATGGGGCGCCTGGGGAGTGCCTAAAAAGTGCGCTGAGGGAGGCCAAGATAGGCCTGAATGCGAATAAATCTAAATCTGGCGCCTTTATTGATGTAACCGTGTCGATTGGATCGAATGACGTGTGTGAGCACGTCAAGGTAGGATACGGTACCAACGGACCCAGCACCTATGGAGATGCGCTTAGGCCCATGAACGGGTCTGTAAGTTGTAGTCTCCTCTCGACGGGAAGTGCTGCGGCGCAGTCGACGCACAAAAATTGCGGCGCAAAGAGGTTTAATCAAGACGCGATTAGTAATGACTCCGGCGAACTTAGGGTCAGCGCACAGTGTTGTGTAATATGGCTAAAATCCCCCTATTGTGAGGATGTCGGAAAACCGATCACTATATCGTATATTGCGGAAGGTCTGTGAGCATCATCGCTTATGGGTATGAACGTGCGAGGCGAAAGCCCAGATACCTGAACACAGCCGAAGGAGGGTAGCGAAGTCGCACCGCTGAACGTGTCGCCTCCGGTTCATTACTCCAGGATCCGCCACGCAGCGCGCGTGATGCGACGAGGGTGTTGGATTCAAAAAATGGTGGGTGGCCTGGCTCGATCTTGGTGGCAGAACCACTGCGCTCAGATGTACGATAGCGGCGCTCATACTCATCACCATCGTAGACGTTAAGGCACCACTCCCACACGTTGCCATGAACGTCGTGCAGGCCCCACGGGTTCGCAGGCTTCACAGCGACCGGATGTGGATGCCCACCCGAGTTTCCGCCGCCACCAAAGTCGCTATACCAACCCACCCATGCGAGGTCTTGCTCAGCGTCACCACTCCAGAATCGAGTCGTCGTTCCAGCTCTGCAAGCGTACTCCCACTCTGACTCAAGCGGTAGTTGTGCCTGGGCCCACTCGGCAAACATCACAGCCGCGAACCAGCTCACATGGTAGACTGGTACGTCGCTCTGCAATTCGATGGGGAGGCGCGCATCAAATGTGTCTTGAGCTTGGGTATGGTGGGGGTCAAAAAGGCAGTACATCGCCCAGGTCACCGGCACACCAAGAATCGAGAAGCCTACAGGAAAGTTCACTCGATGAATTGGCTGTTCATTGTTTCGTTCAGTACTACCCATCTCAAACGACCCTGCGGGGATCTCCCTCCACCAGGGCTTGAGCAGCTCCAAAAGCGCAGCCCGCTTCGCTGGGTCCAAGTGCCCCAGAACATTGCTGGCCACGCCCTTCGCCGCTCGGCGAGCATCTTCCCCCGTGCGGTCATTCATTTCGCCCCCTATCTCACCACGCTCAATCCGCCGCAGCACCTCCCGCACCCAGAATAGGTCATGGCCGCAGGTGGTGGACTTGGCGACCTGCTCCAAGAGCCCCACGGCCACCGCTAGATCCCCCACCAAGGCTGGGATCTCTTCGATGAGCCGTTGTCGGGCCCTGAGCTGGTCCTCAGCCCACCCGGCCTCCATCTTCAGCGCCCCGCGCACGGTCTCCGAGCTCAGCCCTTCGGCGTCGGCGACCACCCGCAGCAACAGCGCCGTGCTCCCCTCTCCAGTGACTCGCTGCACAAGGGCGTCCGAGTCGTTTGCGGGCAAGCGTCCGCAGGTCAGCGACAGCACCTCGGCCCAGCGCTCGGGACGCGCCTTGCCCTCGGTCAGCACCCGCGACAGCTCGCCCGCGCTATGCTCCGTCGCAACGATGTCGCGCTCAGTGTTTGGCAAGGAACACAGCCCGGCGTGGATCGGCCTCCAAGGCAGCGATGAGGGCGTCGCGCTGGTAGGCTTCGCCCTCAAGACCATGCAGGCGCAGCGCGGCCCAACTGAGGAGCTCTAAGGTGAGACCTGGCTCACGCATTGGCGCGAAGGGGGCGGCGTCCTCCCCGTCGTGGTCACGGGTGAGGAGCAGCTTGAGGGCGCGCTCGTAGAGGTCACTCCGACGGCTTGGCACATCCTGGCCCTTCCGAAGCAGGACGCCGACCAGGGTGAGCAGGAGTGGATTCTCGACGAGGCGACGGAGGCGTGGGGCGCGACTCAGGCGCTCCAAAGCGCGCTCCGCCCGCGCCGGGTCTTTTACCCAGCGCGTCAACAGCTCATGCTGCTCCGCCGCCGCCAGTGGACACAAGGTGAGCGTCCGAAAGTCTGCCGCGGGCTCTGTGTAGCCGATGGGGCGGCTGGCCACGACGATCTGGCTGTGCCCGACCTTTGAGGCCACGCCGCTCACCCAGCGACGTGCCGTGGGCAGGTCCTCCGCCTCATCAAGCCCGTCGATCAGGAGCGTCGCCCGCCCGGCCTGGGCCTCACCCAACACAAAACTGATGAGCTCGGTGTCGTGGAACGCCAGACACATCGTCTCAACCGCCTCGGAGAGCCCTCGTGATAGGTCGGCGACCTTTAGGTAGATGGGGAGCGAGCCGTCGGGGTCGCCGAGGAGCTCAATGGCGACGTGGCGCAGCAGCGTCGACTTGCCGCTGCCGGGGTCGCCGAGCAGTCCCCAGCGGCGGTGCGGGTGGCTCAGCACCTGCGTCAATGGCACCCGACCACGCAGATCGTCCCCACCTTCAAGGAACCTGCGCGCGGCTTCACGACCTTTGGCATACGGTGCGTCGATGCCGTAGTCTAGCTCATGCTCGTGCGCTGCCAGCTTGACCTCAACGTAGACAGCCTCGACTGTACGTGGTCCGCCCACGATGCGGAGCACGTCGGGGAGCTTGTCAAGCTGTCCTCGGAGCAGGGTGGCGTATCGTGCACGCAGGGCCGCGGCACCAGCCGTCATCGTGGTCGACGCGAAGCTCTGGGCCACCGCGTCGATCTCCGCGACACGTCCGGGCCGCTCACGCCGCATGAGCTCAAACAGCCTCTGCATCGTGCCATGCTGCGTCACGAGGCGCACAAGACCGTGAAACCAGGCGTCAGGGGTCGTGTGCTCGACGGGCGTGAGCTGCGGCAGCAGCTTGGCGGACCAGTCCTCACGCTCCAAGGCGCGCGACAGCGCACCCTGGTCGAAGAGGGCCTGGAGAAGCTGTACGAGCGTTGAGGAGACTACGGGCATCGGCGGCTCCGAGGTGCGGAGCTTAACCTGCCTGGGGGCTCGCCTAGGGGTTGCTCGGGTGGGGGCAATGCAGCACCGCTATGCACGGGGGAGGGCCGGGTGGTGGCGAGAGGGCCGAGGGCGATCTTGCGGACGGCTTGCTGAACTGACGACTCTTTGATCACACTCGGTGGTGGGCGACCTGCCGCTAATACCGGCTCGGGCGGGCACAACAACAGGCGAAAGCCTACAACCTCGCGCGTGACCGAAGGCGAGTCCCTGTCCCGGAGTGCGGAGCGCGTGTACACGGGCCTGTCGTACCAGGAGCCGCCGCGCAGGACGCGCGATGCGCCACGGTTGGCGGAAACTGCCAAATCTGGGGACAGGCCGCCGACAGCCAAGGTCAAGCGCAGAGGGTCTACGGTCAGGCCGTCGGTGCGACTGGCATAGTCGCCTTGTTCTTCGAGGCACCACTCCCATACAAGCCCGTGAACGTCGTGGAGGCCCCAGGCGTTTTCTGGCTTCTGCGCGACGGGGTGGGGTTCCCTTGGGCGTTGCCGCCGCCGCTGAAGTCACCGTGCCACCCCACCCGCGCGAGGTCTTCATCCGTGTCGCCGCTCCAGAAACGCGTCTTCGTCCCCGCGCGGCATGCGTACTCCCACTCTGGCTCCATGGGCAACCTCGTCCCAACCCACTCTGCCAACATCACCGAGGCGAACCAGCTCACGTTGTAGACCGGCACCTCGTCTTGGGCCTCTGGCGGAAGCTTTCCGCCGAAGGTCTCCCGCGCCGCGTCATGGCCAGGGTCGAACAGACGGTACATCGCCCAGGTCACCGGTACGCCGAGCATCTGGAAGCCCGAGGTGAAGGTGACGCGGTGGATGGGCTTCTCATCGTCGAACTCGTTGCCGCCCATATCAAACGAACCTGCCGGTATGGGACGCCACCAAGGCTCGAGCAGCGCTAGCAACGTCGCACGCTTACCCGCGTCGAGGTGGCTCAACACGTTATCCGCTGCACCCTTCGCCGCCCGTTTGGCGTCCTCCACCGAGCCGTCGAGCACACCACCGGCCACGTCGCCGCGCTCGACGCGCCGCAGCACCTCACGCACCCAGAACAGGTCATGGCCGCAGGTGGTGTTTCGACCAACCTGCTCCAATAGCCCCACGGCCACGGCCAAATCCTTCACCAAGGCCGGGATCTCCTCGATCACTTTCTGGCGAACTTCGAGCTGCTGCCTCTGCCACCCCGCCTCTAACTTGAGCGTGCCCCGCACCGTGTCGGCGCTGATGCCCTCGGCGTCAGCCACCACCCGCAGCAACAACGCTGTGTTGCCCTCCTGGGTGATGCGTCGCACGAGGCGATCGGCGCCGCCCGGCCCCAGGCGACCGCAGGTCAAGGCCAAGACCTCGGCCCAGCGCTCGGGGCGGGCCTTACCCTCGGCGAGCACGCGGGACAGCTCGCCCGTTCCCTCCGCAACGCCCGCCGCGACGGCGCCCATGTCGCGCTCCAAGGCCGTCGCCGCCAAAAACTCGCGGAAGGTGCGGTGGGGGAAGCTGTAGGCGGTCGCATCCTTCACTCGGCCTGTGTCGGGGATCAGGAGGCCCGTGCGCTCGGCGACCTCAGCGACAAAGGTGGCGGGGCTCGACCAATGTTTGATCAGGCGCTTGGTGTTGCGAGGGTCGGCGTCCAGGGCGGCGATCAGCTCCCGAGCGCGGTACGCATCACCCTCCAGGCCATGCAGACGCAGGGCGGCCCAGCCCAGGAGCTCTAAGGTGAGCTCAGGCTCCCGCATCGGCGCGGCGGGGGCGGCGTCCTCAGCGTTGTGGTCGCGGGTGAGCAGCAGCTTGAGGGCGCGCTCGTAGAGGTCGCCGCGTCGGCTCGGCGCGTCTTGCCCGGCGCGGAGCAAGAGGCCAACGAGGGTGAGCAGGAGCGGGTTCTCGGCGAGGCGACGCAGGCGCGGGGTGCGGCTCAAACGCTCCAGGGCGTTGTGGACCTTGGCGCGGTCGTTGACCCAGCGGGTGAGCAGCTCGGACTGCTGGTCGGCGGCGAGCGGGCAGATCGTGAGCGTCTTGAACGCCGCGGACGGCTCCTTGTAGCCGATAGGGCGGCTGGCCACGATGACCGGACTCTCACCGACATCGGCGGCGGCGCCGATGACCCACTTCCGGGCGGCGGGGAGGTCTACGGCCTCGTCGAGCCCGTCGATCAAGAGCACGGCCCGACCGGCATGGGCCTCGGTGAGCATGTAAGTGGCGAGGTAGAGCGCGTTGAACGATGCGCACAGCGCCGTGATCGCCTTGGAGAGCCCGTGCTCCAGCTCGGCGACCTTGAGGTAGATCGGCAGCGGGCCGTCCGCCCGACTGAGCATCTCGACGGCGACGTGGCGCAACAGCGTCGTCTTTCCGCTGCCGGGATCCCCGAGGAGGCCCCAGCGGCGATGACGATGGGCGAGCACCTCCATCAACGGCACCCGCCCCCCCAGGTCTTCGACGCTGGCGATGTACTTGCGTGTGGCCTCGCGGCCCGTCGCGTGTGGCGCGTCGGAGGCGCAGTCCAGCTCGTGCCCGCTCGTGGCGAGGCAGACCTCGACGTAGACCCCCGCGATGGTGCTAGGGCCGTCGCCGACCCGGAACACGTCGGGGAGCTGGTCGAGCTGGTCCTTGAGCAAGGCGGCGTAGTGTTCGCGCGCGGTGCGGATGGGGGTGGGGTCGTCCGCAATGTCCTCCGTGGGATCATCTTCGGCTGGACGATGCTTGGGCGAGCGTCGCAGCGGCAGCGTCGCCACTCCGTCGTGGGCCTTCTGATAGCGGTTGCGGTCGGGGATCCAGTCGTGGCCGTCCCAGAGGCGGAAGTGCACGAGGGCCTCGCCGCGATGGGGTTCGAGCTCCAAGAGCTGATAGGCGTTCGCCCACTTGGAGCCCGCGTAAGACGCGCCCGCGGCGAGCTGGAGCACGTCCCGGTCGGGGTCGCTCGTAAGGCGGGCCTTCTGTTGGTGAAGGTGACCGTGCAGGATGACCCCGCAGCGGCGACGGATCTCCTCCTCGACAACGCCTTGGTCTTGCTCGTGTAGATAACTCCAAGGGTGGTGGAGCAAGGCGATGGAGAGGTCGGCCTCCGCCGCCCCAGCGAGGAGCTGGTGGCATTGCCAGCGGCTCACCAACAAGCGCCCGAGATCGTTGTCGTCGGAGGAGAGCCAGGCTGAGTTAAAGCCCGCCAAGTGGAGCGTGAGGCCACGAATCTCTGCGCGCTCAAACCACCAAGGGGCGGCGGGGCCGGGGTGAAACGCCTTGGCGAAGGTGAGGTAAGCGGCTTGACGGGCGAGGAGCGGGGCGCGCTCGGCGGGGTCGTCGAGCATCTCGGCGATGGCTTGTTGGGGATCGGGGTCGCGGAGCAGGCCCTCAGCGACCAAACGGGCGGAGCGGCTGATGCTCCCCCGGTGAACATCGTGGTTGCCCGGCACTACGCGGATCTTCGCGGCGTCTACCCCCGCCGCCTGGGCGAGCGGCACGGTGAGCCACGCGGACGCCTGGGCGTACTCGTCCGCGAGGCCGTGGTTGGCGATGTCGCCGGTCACCACGACGAGGTCAATCTCGCCGACCTCCTCCCGCAGCGAGGCCACATCCGCCGCGAGCCGACCCAGCACCGTGCCCGAGTCCCAGGCCGTCTTCGCCGAGAAGTGCAGATCCGAGAGGTGGAGCAAGCGGATGGGGCTCCACCCCTGCGGCGCGGGCCGCGTGTTTATCGGGGCGACCTTCGCCCGCGGCGGAGGCGCGACGGTGCGCGGCGTGGCGATCAGGGTCGAAGCGATGGGCGGCGTCGGGGCGAGGCCGGGCGAGAGTACGTCCGACAGAACAGACAGGATCTCCGCCGCACGCCCCGCCCGCTCGCGCAGGAGCAGGGCACGAACCTCAGCCCGCAATCCGCGTTGATCGACGGCGAGGACAAGATCGTGGAACCACGCGCTCGGGGCCTGGTGCTCCGAGGGGGCGAGGTGCTGCACGAGGTCCGCGCCCCACGGCTCACGCTGGAGGAGACGGCGCAGTTCGGGCGCGCCGAAGAGCTTCGGGAGGAGGGCAACAAGCGCAGCGTCAACCGGCGGCATTCACAGCTCCAGAGACCCATGATCTTACCCCATGGCCGCGTCTGGCTCGCAGTTCGGTGTGAACCCGAGGGCTGCCATAGACGCCGCGCTGGCGCTCGAGGGCCTCCAGAACAGGCGCCGTAACCTGACTACTCTCAGACGCGAGGCAGTTGCGCAAAGCGTATTAGCCTGACGTGGTGGTCAACAACACCCGACACATCGTTCGAATCGGTTAGGTGGCCTTCTCCGCATCGATAAAGCGAAACGCTAACGACTTTCTCTCGCGGAGAAGGCTACGGCTTCTTTAGTATTTCTCGCTCCTCCGTGACAATCCTCAGCTCTCGCTTGAGCCAGACCACCTCTTCGCTCTCCCGTCGGCTACCGCCGACAACCGTGGCCCTTCCTAACGCCGAGCGCTTCGCGGCGATCAGCCACTCACGCAAGGCGGTCTGCAATACGCCAAGCTCTTGAGAGCCTTGAGTGACTGGACGACCGTGCTCTACGATGAGCGTCACAGAGCTCTCCTTGAAGTCAGCGTCGTAGCTCGGGTCGTTGGTATCGGTCTTCTTCCACTCGGCCATGATCTGCTCCCTGGCAAACCATCCCTACTCGACGGATGGCGAATTTCCACGGAGGCGGGGGGAGGCCGAACCCGCCGAACCCACAGAGCGCCCAACCCCAGCGCCCCCCCGCTCACCTCGCGCCGTGCTCCAGGGCCACGATGCGCTCCAGGTCGTCGATCTCTTGGCCCAGGCGGCCGAGCTCCATCAGGGCGGTGTCGAGGTCTACGGGCACCAGCTCGTCCTCTAAGCCCTCGTCGCGGATGGCCTTCCAGGCGCGCTCCACCTTCGTCCGGGCCTCGGAGACGTCCGCGGCGATCACGCGGCTGCGGCCCGTCGTGCCGAGCTGGTCCACGACGTGCAGACCGTAGAGCTGGATCACCATCGGGCGACCCGACGCCAGCTCCAAGACCGCGCGGATCGCGGGCTCGGTCCAGGTCAGGGCCCCGGCCACGGGCTCGGTGAGCAGGGTCCGCGCCGCGTTGTCCGGCAAGGGGCCCACCTGGATCGTGCGCAGCAAGGGGCCCCAGCGCTGGGCCTCCTCGTCGCGCTGCACGTCCAGGCCCACACCGGCGGCGACCATCCGCGCCGGGGCGTCGGGCTCAAGGCACATCGCCCGAAACAGACGCCGCGTCGGCAGGTCGGCCTGGTTCAACGAGTCCACCTCGTCCACCATCAAGGCCAGCTCGCCCCGGGCGCGCAGGCGGCGCGCCAGGTCCATGGGGTCGCCGCCCTCCTCTAAGCCTTGCCCGCGGCAGGCCTGCACCAAGGCCCGCTGCAGCACCCCCTGGGCCTGGTCACCCTGGCTCCCCGCCACGTCAACAAACACAGACGCGCCCCCGGCCCGGCGGTGCAGCTCGCCCACCTGCAGCAGGATGGTCGTCTTGCCGATGCGGCGCTCCCCGGTGAGGTAGAAGCTCTCGCCGTCGCTGAGCCCCCGGCGCACGTCGCGGATGATGCTGTCTCGCCCGAACACGAGGCGGCTGTCGCGCAGGGGGCGGCCGGTGACGTAGGGGTTGATCACCGTACGGGCGCGGCCACCTTGGGCCCGTCGGGAGGCCAAGGCGTCGAGGCCGAAGCCGACCAGCCCCGCCGCCGCCAAGGCGAGCAGCCAGGGCAAAAACATCCACGCCACCTGCCGCGCGCGCACCCACTGGATGCGCCGCCACGCCTGGGCGTCGAGGCTCCCGGTGATGGACTCCAGGTCACGCACCGCGCGGCGCGCGCCCTCGACGTCGCCGACCGACAGCGCGTCGTCGAGCTGGCGCTGGAGCGACCGCCGCTGCCAGTCCCCCTTCATCCGCGACTCGTCGAGCGCGCTCAAGGCCGCGGACCAGTCCGCCTCGTCCGCGTCCAGGCGGCTCAGCTCCCGGGACAAGGACACCCGCAGGGCGTCCTCCGCGTCGGGCCAGGGCGCCTCGTTCAGCAGCTCCACCGCCGCGGGGTCCTCCACGGCGCGGGTCTGAGGGTCCGCCCAGGCCGCGGGGGCGAGCCCGACGAGCGCGGTCCAGACGGCGACGATGCGGCGCAGGGTCACAGGCGGCCTCGGGTCACCCCGGCAGCATACACCCTCCCGGCGAGCCCGTTAAGTGCGCCCTCCCGAACGCCGGAGCTCCGAATGGTCCACACGAACAACGCCGCGCTCATCACCGGGGCCTCCTCGGGCATCGGCGCCGCCTGGGCCCGCGCCCTCGCCGCGGAGGGACGACCGCTCGTGCTCGTCGCCCGGCGGCGGGACCGCCTGGAGGCCCTGGCCGCCGCGATGACCGCCCCTTGCCTCATCGTGGACCTCGACCTCGCCGCCCCCGACGCCCCGGCCCGGGTGATGCGCGCCATCGACGAGGCCGGGTGGACCGTCTCTACCGCCGTGCTGGCCGCGGGCTTCGGCGCGTATGGCCCCGTCGCCGAGGCCCCCCGCGAGCGCCTCACCCAGATGGTGGACCTCGGCTGCCGCGGCGTCGTGGACCTCGTGCACCGACTCCTGCCCGGCATGATCGCCCGGGGACACGGCGAGCTCGTCGTGCTCTCCAGCGTCGGCGCGCTGCTGCCGACGCCGCGCCTGGGCACCTACGCCGCGGTGAAGGCCTTCGAGCTGGTGTTCATGGAGACGCTCTATGAGGAGGTCCGCGGCCAAGGCGTCAAGGCCCTGGCCGTCTGCCCCGGCCCCACACGCACGGGCTTCGCCGAGGTCGCCGGGGTGAACGGTGACGCCGCCGGGCCCCTCACCATCGAGGCTGAAGACGTCGTGCGCGCCGGGCGTCGGGCCTTGGGTCGCCAGCCGGTGGTGTTTGTGGGGCCCACGACCGGGCTCACGGCGTTCTTGACCCGGCTCGTGCCCCGGCGGCTGGTGGTGTGGCTCTCGGGGATCCTCACCCGAGACCTGGGGCGGCGCCCGGTCAGTCCTTGAGCCGCGCCTTGAGCGTGCGCCGCAGCTCGTCGACCTCGTCCCGGGAGCGACGGGGCAGCTCGGGGTAAGGCAGGTGCAGAGACTCCATCGTCTCGGCGATGTGCTCGGCGACGAGGCGGCGCATCTTGGGCTTGTCGTCGGCGGGGATGGCGTACCAGGGCGCCCAGGGCGTCGAGGTCTGCCGCAGGGCCAGCTCATACGACGCCATGTAGTCCGCCCAGTGGGCCTGCTCGGTGACGTCCCGGGGCTCAAACTTGAAGTAACGTTTGGGGTCGTCGATGCGGCGGAGCAGGCGGCGGGTCTGCTCCTCCAGGCTCACGTTGAGCCAGAACTTGAGGATCACCACGCCGTTGCGGGCGAGGTGGCGCTCGTGGTCCCGGATGGACTCGTACCGTTCGGCCCACAGGCGCTCGGGCTCCAGCTCGCCGGGCAAGCTCTGGGCCGCGAGGAGCTCGGGGTGAACCCGCACCACGAGCACCTCCTCGTAGTAGCTGCGGTTGAATACCCCGATGCGGCCGCGCTCGGGCAGGCGGCAGGTCGTGCGCCACAAGAAGTCGTGGTCGAGCTCTTCAGTCGACGGCGACTTGAAGGCGTGCACCTGGCAGCCCGCGGGGTTCACCCCGGAGAGCACGGCCCGGATGGTGCTGTCTTTCCCCGCGGCGTCCATGGCCTGGAAGATGCAGAGGAGGGAGACCCGGTTGTGGGCGTAGAGCCGCTCCTGGAGCTCGCTGATGCGGGCGACGGCCGCTCGTAGGGCGTCCTTGTCGTCGTCCTCGTCGTCCCCCTCGACGCGGGTGGGCGCCTTGGCGACGCGGAAGCTGCCGTCGTAGGGCACACGGAAGGGGCTCGCCGGGAAGTCGACCATCAGCTCCCACCAAAAAAGAAGGGACGGGTGAAGTAGGCCGCCAAGAGCAGGCCGAGCACGGTCAAGGCGAACATCAAGAAGGCCACCCAGCGCCAGTCTGTGGGGGGCACGCCGGTCTCGTCGGCCTCCGCCCCGGCGGGCTTCGCCACGCGGCGGGGGAGCGGCGGGGCGATGGGGTCGAGGAGGCGCTCCCCAGGGGCGGGCGGCTCCACCGGGGGCTCGTCTTCAGCCGCCTCTTCGGCGTCGAGGTCGATGTCCTCGACGTTCGTGGGCTCGTCCGGGCGCAGGGTGAGGTCCGGGGAGACGGTCTCGTCGCCGGGGAAGGTCGTGTGCCCGTCCAGAGACATCGAGGGCTCGGCCCGGTCGAGGTCCATGGCGTCAAAACGCGCGAGCAGCTCCTCCACCCGGCGGATCCGTTTGCGGGGATCGGGGTGGGTGAGGCGCCGCACGACCCGGCGGAGGTCCACGGGCACCTCACGGCCGGGGTCGAGGGCCCCGTAGGCCTTCTTGAGCGCGAGCATCTCGTCGCGGGTCTCGACGTGGTGCCCGGCGTAGACCGACTTGCCCCGGAGCAGCTCGTAGAGCACGACGCCGAGGCTGTACATGTCCCAGAGCGACGAGTCCGAGGGCTGGCGGTCGGACAGCCACTCCGGCGGCACATAGGGCCACGACGAGCGGCGGGGCGGGGCGATCGCCGCGGGCAGGCCGAGGTCGACGAGGGCCGGGCCCTGACCGGGCCTCAGGAGGATGTTCGCGGGCTTGATGTCCCGGTGGCGCAGCCCGGCCTGGTGGAGCGCCTGCACGGGCTTACAAAGCTCCCGGATGAAGGACACGGCCGTCTCGCTGTTCAGCGGCGGGCCGGGCATCCGGGCGCTCAGGGGCTCGCCGGGGATGTGCTCCATCACGGCGTTGGGCAGGGGCCCGGTGAGCCGGAGGGAGAGGATACGCGGGAGGCCGGGGTGCTCCAGGTTCATCAGGGCCCGGGCGTCGCGTAAGAGCCGCTCCCGCATGAGGTCCACGCGGCCCTCCCGAGGCGAGAGCAGCTTCACCACGACCTTCTGGGCGCGGTCCTCCCGGTTGTGGGCCAAGAACGCGGTCCCGCCTTCGCCGCCGAGGCGCGCGTCTACTGCCCAAAGCTCGATCAGGTCACCAGGTTGAAGCACGAGCCCTCCCCCCGATGATACCAGAGAGGGCGTCGGCACGATGGGAGTGGCAGGGGTCGCTCCAGCGGAGGAGGTCGAGGATGGACACGATCAGCGAGATGATGGACTACGTGGGCTTCTCCGAGGCGGACGGCCTGGCCCTCCAGGCGCTCCTTCCTCACGCGGATCCCGTGCTGACCGTGATCGCCGAGCGATTCTACGACGCGATCGATCGTAACCCCGGCGCGCGGCGCGTCTTCGTCAACGACGCGCAGATACAGCGCCTCAAGCTGTCGATGCAGCGCTGGCTGCGGCAGCTCTTGGAGGGGCCCTGGGACCGGGCGTACTGGGAGCGCCGCCGGAGCATCGGCCGCACCCACGTCCGGGTGGGCCTCCCCGAGCGCTACATGTTCACCGCGATGAACCTCCTGCGCGCCGAGCTCGTGGAGATCGCCCGGCAGCACCTCCCCGACGACCGCGCCTGGGTCACCTGCCACGCCATCGCCCGGGTCTGTGACCTGGAGCTCGCCGTGATGTGCAGCACCTTCATGGAGGCGCATGAGGACCAGCGCCTACGAAGCCTCCAAGACGTGATCATCCGCAGCCTCCCGATCACCGTGCTCTGCCTCGACCGCGAGGGCGTGGTCACCGCCGCCACCCGGCCCTCGGCGCGGCTATTCGGCGCCGGGGCGGAGATCGGCTCGTCGATCAGCGACTTTTTGCCCCAGGAGCTCATCGAGGTCTCCCGCCTGGAGGCCAACCTGCGCCGCGCCCAAGCCCGCGGCCACGAGGTGAGCGTGCCCCGGGTGGTGCTCGGCGAGGGCCCCGCCGCCCGCACCTTCCGGGTGAACATCGTCCCGCTCTCCCACGAGCTCGCCGAGGTGCTCGTGCACGTCGAGGAGCTCACCGACGCCGTGCAGGCCGAGGCCCGGGCCCAGCAGGCCGAGTCCTTGGCCCGCATCGGCAGCCTCGCCGCCACCCTGGCCCACGAGATCCGCAACCCGCTCACGGCCATCTCCGCCACCCTGCAGGTCATCGGCGGCACCCTGGAGGAGACCGACCGCCGCCGGACGATCCTCACCAAGGTCCAGGAGCAGGTCTTCCGCCTCGACCGCCTGGTGAGCGACCTCTTGGGCTACGCCAAGCCCGCCGTCGCCCGCATGGACGTCGTCGCCTTGGAGAGCCTCTGCGCCGAGGCCATCAGCAGCGCCGCCGTGCCCGCGGAGCTGCGGGTGGTCGCCCCGGTGACGGTCTGGGCCGACGCCCAGCTCGTGATGCAGATCCTCGTGAACCTCCTGCAGAACGCCCGCGACGCCGTCGGCGCCCAAGGTCAGGTGCTCGTCGTCGTCGGCCCGGGGCCCCAGGTTGAGGTCATCGACAGCGGCGCCGGGGTGCCCGCGGCGCAGCGCGCCCGGATCTTCGACGCCTTCGTGACCTCGAAGGTCCGCGGCACGGGCCTCGGCCTCGCGATCTGCCGCAAGTACGCCACGGCCATCGGCGCCGTGCTGACCCTCGAGGAGGACGACCCGAGCCGCCCCCTGCGCGGCGCCTGCTTCAAGCTCACCCTTCTGGGGTCGCCAGCCCGTACTTCTCCATCCGATACCGGAGGGTATAGCGGCTGACGCCCAAGAGGCGGGCGGCGGCGGACTGGTTGCCCAAGGTGCGGTCGATGGCCTGCTGAATGAGGCTCTTCTCGACCTCGTCGAGGTTCACGCCCTCCTCGGGCAAGACGAAGGGCGCGCCCTTGGAGCTCGCCGCGCCGGAGCCGCCCTCGGCGCGGGCGAAGCGGATCTCCGGGGGCAGGTTCTCCGAGCGGATGACGTCCTCCGCCTCCAGGATCACGATGCGCTCGACGACGTTTCGCAGCTCACGCACGTTGCCCGGCCAGGGGTAGCTCGTGAGCCGGAACATCGCCTCGGCGGAGACCCCGGTGATCGCCCGGCCAAAGTCGGTGTTGAACCGGCGGATGAAGTGCTCGACGAGGGTGCTGATGTCCTCGCGGCGCTCCCGCAGGGGCGGCACCTCGATGCGGATGACGTTGAGGCGGAAGAAGAGGTCCTCGCGGAACCCGCCCTTCTTCACCTCGGAGGAGAGGTCGCGGTTGGTCGCGGCGATGACCCCGGCGTCGAGCGGGATGTCCGCCACGCCGCCCACGCGCTTAAACTTGCGGTTCTCCAGGGCGCGCAGGAGCTTCGCCTGGGTGTTCGGGGACATCTCGCCGATCTCGTCCAAGAAGATCGTGCCGCCCCGGGCCACCTCAAACAGGCCCCGCTTCGTCGCCCGGGCGTCGGTGAACGAGCCCTTCTCGTGGCCGAAGAGCTCGGACTCGATGAGCTGCTCGGGCAGGCTCGCGCAGTCCACCTCCATCAAGGGGCCCTCGTGCCGGGGGCCCGCCTCGTGGATGGCCCGGGCGATGAGGTCCTTGCCCGTGCCCGACTCACCGACGATGAGCACCGTCGGGGCGTCGATGCGCTCCAGGCGCCGCAGGGTGTGGAAGAGGCGCTGCATCGCCGGGGAGTCACCGATGAGCCGCCCGTAGCCCTTGCTCTGCTGGCTGCGGAGGTAGCGCACCTCGCTCTCAAGGCGGTGCGTCTGGAGCACCTTCGTCACCGCGAGGCCGACCTCCCGCAGGTCGAAGGGCTTCGAGAGGTAGGCCTTGGCGCCCAGGCGCGTGGCCTCGATCGCTGAGCCGACGTCGCCGTGGGCGGTGATGACGATCACCGGCACGTCGTTGCCCTGCTCCCGGAGGCGCTGGAGCACCTCCATGCCGTCGAGGCCCGGCATCTTCAGGTCGGTGATGACCAGGTCCGGGGCCTCGCGGGTGATGCTCTCTAGGCACTGCAGCCCGTCTTCAGCCTCGCTGACGCGGTGACCGTCCTTGCGGAGGTGCTCCGCGAGCGACCAGCGGATCAGCTCCTCGTCATCACAGACCAGGATGGTGCTCGACCCCGTCATGTGCGCTTTCCCTCATCTGATTGGGGCATATCACACAGCCGCGCCGCGTTCGCCAGGGGGGCCACGCGGCGCGGATGACCCTGATCCCGGTCAGGAGCGGATTTTCCTGATCCTTGTCATGTTGGCACGGCCCTTGCTTTGATTCTTTGCAGACCGACCACCCCCAGATCATGTGGAGACGACATGAACCGCCTGACCAACGGATGCCCCTGCGGAATGCCCTGCGCGGAGTCGATGCTCAACGCCCCCCTCATGGGCGCGGGCGAGGCCTTCCGCTTTCGCCGCGGCGACGTGCTGTGGAGTCAGGGCGCGCAGGCGGACTGGGTGACCGTCATCTGCAGCGGCACGGTGAAGCTCTCCCGGCGCTGGCCTGGCGAGCGTGAGCCCATCCTCGCCCTCGCCCACCGCGGCCAGATCCTCGGCGAAGAGGCGGCGCTCTCGGGCAGCCAGCGCGTCGCCACGGTGACCGCGATGACCCCGGGGAAGGCCCTGCGCGTCTCCAGCGAGGACCTGAGCCGCCTGCTCAAGCGTAACCCCAAGCTCTACGAGCGCCTGCTCGGCCTGTCCTGCCAGCGCCTCTCGGCGATCACCGAGCGCCTGGAGGAGCTGGGCCAAGGCAGCGTCGAGGAGCGCCTCGCCCGGGTGCTCCTGCGCGTCGGCCACGAGGTCGGCCTGCGCGACGCCCGGGGGATCTTCTTGCCCCTGCGCCTCACCCGCGGTGACCTCGCCGACCTCGTCGGCTGCCGCGTCGAGACGATCATCCGCGTGATGACCCGCTGGCAGCGCGAGGGTGTGGTCGAGACCCTGCGGGAGGGCCTCGTGATCAAGCACCCCAACGAGCTCGAGCAGGTCGCCGTCCACGCCGCGGCGGCCTGAGCCCGGCCAAGCTCAGGGCAGGGCTGTGGGCTCCGGTGAGGCGCCCCGGGCGAGCACGCTCTCCCGGTACGCCACGGCCCGGGCGCGGTTGATCTCCCCCAAGGGCCGCAGCTCCACCGGGGCGTGCCAGGGGTCAAACGACATACGCTCGGCGGCGTCCCGGCGGCGGCGCCCGGCCTCGTCGTCTAAGCTCTGCGTCGGGAAGGTGAGCCGGGCCACGGTCAGCCAGGGGCTCACGGCGTCCTCCCACAGAACCCGGGGATCCTCGATGGGCGTGCGCGCCTCGTCGATGTAGGGCTGGATACGCAGCTCAAACACCACGGGCCCGGCGGCGAGGCGGCCCCGGAGGTCACGGCTGAGGCGGTCGGCGGCGTCCTCGGGCGGCGGGCTCGCCGGGGCCGTAGACGAGACGGGGAAGAGGCCGTACTTCACCGCGGCGGCGCCCCAGCGGATCGGCGTCGCGGTGTGCCACTCCACGGCGCAGAGGCTCGGAACGGGCTTGCTCAGGCCCTCCTTCGCCCGGCGTAAGGTCGGCACGACCTCGCCGAGCTTGATCGCCCCGAAGAAGTGGCGCGGGGCCTGGAGCGGCGGCGCGGCGACGGTCTCGACGAGGCCCACAAACTCCGCCGCCGTGCGCGCCGGCATGGTGCGGTTGAGCACACACACGAGGTCGAAGGTGGTGGCGTCCTCCAGGCCCTTGATGAGCTTCTTGCCGGGCACGCCGAGCACCTTCACGGCGAGGCCCCGGGCGTCGGGCTTGGTGTCGGGCTGGGGCTCGCCGTTGCCGCTGGAGAAGCGCGCCAGGCAGTCGTAGCGGCCCGGGGTGGCGAAGATGCTCACCTGGGCCCAGCTCGGCAGGTTGGGCAAGGTCTCCAGCACCCCGACGGGGTCACCGAAGCTGCGGTAGTGCAGGGCCCGGCCGAGGGGTCGCGACTCCGCGCGGCGGCGCTGCAGGGCGACGAGGCGGGCGGCGAGGGCCTCGTGGGCCTCGGCCTCACCGACGGGGATCTCCTCACGCCAAGACGTGCTCGGGGTCATGCGCGCTCCTGCACCTGAAGCTCACTCACCAGGACCGCGCCCCGAGAGGCCATCACCCACAGGCCGACGTGGTGGGCGGCCTCGCGGTCGTGGAAGGGCGCGTGGAAGGTCTCGACGCCCTCGCTGAGCACGAGGATCCGGGTGCCTACGATGTCGGCGACGTACCGGGCCCGCTCCTCGGCGGGGTTCGCGTCGGTGAGCAGGCCGTGGTTGCGGGCGCTGAGCAGCGAGACGACGAGGTCGGAGACGCAGATGTCGGTGCAGTCGCCCACCACGAGCAGCTCCTTGAGGCCGTGACGTTTCACCCACTCACAGAGGGCGTTCTCTCCGGTGGCGCGGTCGATGGCGCCGACGAAGCCGTTGATGCAGTCCTTCTTCACGATGAGCACCCCCGGCGCGGCCTCCAGCCAGGTCAGCAGGGGGTCCATGAGCTCTTCCCCGGTGCCGATGACGCCGTGGGTGGGGTAGGGGGGCTCGGGGATGTCGGCGTGGTGGGTGTCCAAGAAGCAGAGCACCTGGAGCCGCGGGCCCAAGGCCGCCTGGAGGCGCCGGGTCAAGGCGTCGATACGCTCCACCATCGGGACCATGTGGGTGGGGTCGGACAGGGCGCCTTGGCGGGTGAAGGCCACCCCGGCGTCGACGATGATGAGCCCGACGCCGACCTCGGGCCGCAGGGCGACCGGGCTCAGCGTCACGGGGAGCAGGGCGTGGAGGGACATCAGGCGCTCCGTACGAGGGACTGGATGAGGTCGTGGAGGCGCGGGCTCACCGCGACGGTGGCCTCTCGGGGGATCAGCGCGGCGTCGGGCAGGGCCGCCAACGCGGCGCGCAGGCGCTCGGGCGGGCTCGGCGAGCCCGTGTCGTGGATGGGGCCCTGCGCATCCCAGGCCGGGCGCAGGAGCGGCTCCCCGTCGAGGGCCTCGTCGTGGAGGCCCACCACGTCCTGGCCGCTGGGCGCGCGGAACACCTGCACCCGGCCGGGCAAGGTGGCCTTGCCGCTGCCCCGGCTGAGCTTCATCGTGGGCCGCCCGTCCACCTCGGCGAGCTTCGCCACGGCGCCGACCCCCACCGGGGCGTCGCTGGAGGTGACGATGCGCTCGCCCACACCATACGCGTCCACCGGGGACTCGTTGAGCCGGAGGATGACCTCCTCATCAAGCCCACCGGAGACGGTGATCTTCGCCTGGGTCGCGCCGAGGGAGTCCAGGAGCGCCCGGGCCCGCCGGATGTTCTCGACGGTGACCCCGGAGTCGATGCGCACCCCGCCGAGGCGCCCGGCCGTGGCGGCGACGGCGGCGCGCAGGCCGGTGTGCTCCCCGAAGGTGTCGTAGGTGTCGACGAGCAAGGTCGCCGCAGGGCCGTAGATCTCGAAGAAGCGCTCAAAGAACGCCCGCTCGGTGACGTGCCGGGGCACGCCGTCGCGCTCCCAGGCCTGCACGGCGAAGTGGTCCATCGTCCCAGCGACAGGCACGCCGTAGCGCACATACGCCGCGACGTTGGAGGTGGCCGCCACGCCTCCGACCCACGCGGCGTAGGCGGCGTCGACGGCGGCCTCGGGGTGGGTGCGGCGCTGGCCGAACTCCAGCACCGGGCGGCCCTGGGCGGCGCGCACCACGGCGGCGGCCTTCGTGGCGACCATGCTCATGTGGTTGATGATCGAGAGCAGCGGCGTCTCGATGAGCTTCGCCGTGAGCAGGTCACACTCGACGACGAGGTAAGGGCACTGGGCGTTGGGCCGCACGCCGTCGATGTTCAGCGGGACGCCGCTCACGTCCGTCGCCACCCCGGCGAACAGGGGCGTGCCTTCGGCGGGCGACCAGATCCGCCCCTCAAAACGCCAGGCCCGGAGCGCCTGGACCAAGGCCGGGCGGGCGCGCAGGGCCGGGCCCAAGAGCGGGTGCGCCTGGAGCGCGTCGAGGGCGGCCTCGTCAAAGCGGGCGTCCTGGAGCCAATCCAAGGCCCGACGGCGCCCGGCCCAGACCAAGAAGCCTCGGGCGGGCTTCCCGTCGGACTCCCGCTTGGGCAGGCGCCGGGAGAAGAACGACATCACCCCGGTCTTGCCCGCGAGGCCCGCGTCCCAGTGCGGCACGAGGGAGGTGAGCTGGTAGAGGTCGATGTGGGTGGCCGCCGTCGTCATGTGCGCCCTCGGGAGGTTTGTCCCCCTCTCTTACAGGAGATCCGCGAGCAGGTTCGGCAAGAGCGCCACGGCCCGTCCGCGGTGGGAGATCTTGTCCTTCTCCTCAGGGCGAAGCTCGGCCATGGTGCGGCCCGGGGCCTCGTCAGGCAAGAAGAGGGGATCGTAACCAAAGCCGCCCTCACCCCGGGGCGCGTGGCCGATCTGGCCCTCCACCGTGCCGCGGATGACCTCCTCGCCGAGCTCACTCACCAAGGCGAGGGCGCAGACGAAACGCGCGCGGCGGTCCTCGACGCCCTGGAGCGCCAAGAGCAGGGCCCGGTTGTTCGACGCGGCGGTGGCCTCGGGGGTGAACCGTTTGCTGTGAACGCCGGGCGCGCCGCCCAAGGCGTCCACCTCCAGGCCGGAGTCATCGGCCAAGACGGGCTCCCGGACGGCCTCAAAGACGTAGCGGGCCTTCTGCAGGGCGTTCTCCTCAAAGGTGGCGCCGGTCTCCGGGGGCTCGCCGAGGTCGGGGCGGGTGGCCAAAGAGATGACCTCGACGTTGTGGCCCACGAGCATCCGGCCCAGCTCCTCGGCCTTGTGAACGTTTAGGGACGCCAGCCAGAGGCGGCGGGGGCGTCCGGCGGCGATGGCGGCGAAGAGGGCGGGGTTCATAAGCTCCACCAGGGCAGGCGGTCGGCGAGGAGCGCGCGCTGGGCGCGGCTGATCTCGGCGTTGCCCAAGGCGCCGAGGCTCAGGAGCTCGTTGAGCACGTCCCGGGGGAAGGGCTCCCCTTCAGCGCAGCCCTGGACCTCGACGAGCAGGCCGCCGCCGGTCATCACGAGGTTGAGGTCGGTCTCGGCCCCGGCGTCCTCCTTGTAGCAGAGGTCCAGCATCGGGGCGGGCTCGGCCTGGCCCACGCCGACGAGGCCCACGGAGACGGCGCTGATGAGGTGCTTGAGCGGCGAGGCGGTGAGCTGGCCACGCTCGACCATCTTGCCGATGGCCAAGGCCAAGGCGACGAAGCCGCCGTTGATCGCCGCGGTGCGGGTGCCGCCGTCGGCCTGCATGACGTCGCAGTCCACGGTGATCTGGTAGGCGCCGAGCGCCTTGTAGTCGACCGCCGCGCGGATGGAGCGGCCGATGAGGCGCTGAATCTCGGCGGTGCGCCCCGAGGGGTGATCGCCCTCGCGCCGCACGCGGGTGTGCGTGGAGCGCGGCAACATCCGGTATTCGGCGGTCACCCAGCCTTCGCCCAGCTCCTTGCGCCAGCGGGGCAGCTCGTCAGTGACCGTGGCCGTGCAGTGCACGCGGGTGTCACCCATCTCCACCACACAGCTCCCCTCGGCGTGTTTGTTGACGTCGGGGGTGAGGCGGAAGGGGCGGAGCTGGTCGTGGCGTCGGCCGTCGAGGCGCATCAGGAGATCCTCCGGGGTCAGGTCTCCTTTACCCCCGCCGCTTGCCCAACGCACCCTCCGCGCGATAGCATCCCGATCCTCCCCAAAGACGTCGACCCGGAGCCCACCATGCGCACCTCTCTCCTGACCGCCCTCGCGCTCTGCGCCCTCTCCTTCACCGGCTGCGAAGAGAAGAAGTCGAAGATCAGCCTGAGCGGCGAGAAGGTTGACTGCGCGCTCACGCTGGACACCCTCGCGGGGACCGACTGGGTGATCGAGCAGATCAACCCCGACAAGTCGGTGACCCCAAACCCCGCCACTCGCCTGCGCATCTACAAAGAGGGCGACAAGTTCCAGGTGAAGTACAACGTCGGCTCCTTCGCGGACATGTACACCTACAACTGCGACGTGAAGAACGAGGAGCTCGTCTGTAAGGAGCCCGCGAAGCTCATCGACTTCTGCAAGGCCCTCGCCGTGGCGGACGGCTCGACCTGCACCGTCGAGAAGCTCAAGGAGTTCGCCCCCGAGGCCACCGACGAGGAGCTCGCCAAGGCCGTCGAGACGGCGATGGCCGACGTGGCGAAGTTTAAGGACAAGCCCGAGTGGAAGCAGTTCGTGTTCAACAACAACAACCTCGCGAACAAGCTCCAGGGCCTGTTGTGGGCGAAGGTGGACACGAAGACCTGCAAGCTGCGCATCACCGACATGTACATGACCATCTACAACGGCAAGCGCGTCGAGGACTCCAACCCCGTCGGCACGAACCCCTTCGTGCAGACCAAGGAAGAGCTCCTCTGGGAGCACTGCGCGGACTCCGGCGACCTCTACGTTCGTAAGTCGAAGGACCACCCCGCGAAGCCTGAAGACATCGCGGCCTGTTACCCCAACCAGGGCTGCACCTTCGGCGCCACCGAGGAGGCCTTCTACCACTACCTCGGCCAGGACGGCCGGGACGCCAAGGACGGCTGCACCTACTCCTACGACCTCTGGCTGAACGGCAAGCCCTTCAAGAAGGACGTGCCCGCCGAGGTGGTGGACGTGGGCGGCAAGAAGGAGATCCGCTGGTCCACCGGCGTCACCTTCCCCGCCCCCGGCCAGCAGGTGATGGTGATGGTGCGTAACCAGTCCTGCGCCGGTGGGGCGAAGGAGAAGGTCGAGGTGTCGTGCAACATGGCCTTGGTGCAGTAAGCGCGAGCGCCAGAGACGACCGAAGGCGCTGGGGCGAGGCCCTGGCGCCTTTTTTTGTGGGGGAGGGGAGGGCCGTCAGCCCGTCTCCCCCTCCTCAGGCGCCGTCCGGCTGGCGAGGCTCATGAGGTACAGGCCGCTGTAGTAGCTGAGGGCGTTCACGACGCCGTAGTAGGGGATCTTGTTCGTGGTCAAGAACTCCATCGCCACCTGAAGGTCGGTGAAGCAGAACAAGGCCATGCCGCTCGTGGCCATGACCGACCACCGCGAAGGACGCTGGAGGGCGTTCGTGATGGACAAGGACCACGCCAGGGCGATGGGGATCAGATACAGACCCACCAGCACCCGGAAGATGTCCTCCATCGTCGGGAAGAGGAAGACGGCGTAGAGCCAGAGCCCCAGCGCGCTCACCAGCAGGCCGGGGACAATGACGCTGGGCGATGGCTTGAGCGTGACGTGCTGCGCGAAGTTCCGCGCGTTGAGCACATGCACAAACAAGAACACGAGCATCCCAGCGGGGAAAAAGAGGGGCAGCAGGACGTCCGCCACCATCACCCACCACAGCGTCCGCCGCAGCGTGTGGGTGTACCGAGACGCTCCCCCGAGGACGGAGAACAGCAGCGGGAGCAGGACGGCGACGCGGAGGACGATGTTCGTGAGGGTGACGATCGGCGCGTCCCGATCGGCGCTGTCTACGGCGGCGACGAGCAGGGTGAGGACCACATAGAGCAGGGTCGACATGCCTTCTCCTGGAGGGAGCGCGGGCGAGGCGGGGCTGCCCCGGCCCGCGCCCGCCGCAGACCGCGCGCCCAGCCCCCGCTCCCCCGCGCCGGGAGGAGGGGCCAGGCGAGGCGGCGTCTCAGCCCTGATAATCCGGGTTCACCAAGGCGATGCTCATCGGGCCGGGCGCCGTTCCGGGCACACAGTTGTAGACCGTGAAGTCGGTCACGCCCTCTTCAGCGAGCACCTCCTCGTCGAGCCAGGCGCGGAAGCTGCTCGTCTTGGGGTCCCGGGCGAGGAGCGCCACGGTCGCGTCGGCGAGGATCTCGGGGTTGCGCATCTCCTCGTCGGGGGCCATGCCGAAGTTCACCGTGGCGGCGGTCTTGATCGCCGTGACGGGCCAGAGGGCGTGGGCGGCGACGTTGTCCTCCTCGCCGTCGATCGCCATGGCGAGCATGGTCATGCCGAGCTTGCTCACGAGGTAGGGGCCTTTGCCCACAGACGCCTTGGGGTGGATGGGCGGCGACATCATGATGACGTGGCCGCCGTTCACGCGCAGGTGGGGGATGGCCGCGCGGCTCGCCAAGAAGGCCGCCCGCACGTTCACGCCGAAGACGAGGTCAAACTTCTTCACCGGCCAGTCGGCGACGGGGGCCCAGAAGATCGCCCCGGCGTTGTTCACCAAGGCGTCGAGGCGGCCGAAGTGGGCGACGGTGGCCTCGACCATGGCCTCGACGGCGGCGGGGTCGCGCACGTCGGTGGGCACCACGAGGGCCTCACGGCCCAAGGCGCGGATCTCTTCAGCCACCTGGCCCAAGGTGCCGGGCAGGCGGGGATCGGGATCGACGGTCTTCGCGGCGAGGGCGACGTGCGCGCCCTCCCGGGCGCAGGCCAAGGCGACGCAGGCGCCGACGCCGCGGCTCGCGCCGGTGATGAGGACGACCTTGTCTTTGAGGCGCATCAGGGGCTCCAGGCTCAGGGTTGGGGTCTCCAACCCTTATCGTGACGCAGGGGCGCCTGGGAGCGTCTTGACGGCGGGCCCAGCGGAGCTAACAAAGAGAGACCGGAGCCCGCATGTCCACACACTACGAGACCCTCGGCGTCGAGCCCACCGCCCCCGCGGAGGACATCAAGCGCGCCTACCGGGCCCTGGTCAAGCGCTGGCACCCCGACAAGAACCCCGGCGATCCCCAGGCCGAGGCCAAGATCCGCGACATCAACGCCGCCTGGGACGACCTCTCTACCCCCGAGCGCCGCGCCTCTTATGACCTGAGCCTCACGAGCCCCGCCCCGCGCCGCGCCGGGCCGCAGTGGAGCCAAGAGCAGTGGCAGGCCCAGTGGCAAGCCCAGCGCCAGGCCCAGTGGCAGGCCCAATGGCAGGCCCAGGCCGGGCAGATGAGGGCGGTGAAGGTCTCCCCGGCGACGGCCCTGGTCGGCGGCGTCGTCTTGTTCGCCGTCGTGGTCCCGCTCTTGGCCCTGGCCGCCGTCGTCGGCGTGAGCTGGCTCCTCCTCAAGGCCCTCGTCAACCTGCTCGGCGGGCCCCCCGAGGCGCGCCGGGCCTGAGCGACGTTCGCTGACGCCCTTGGCGGATCTGCGGCGGCCGGGGTATGCTCTCCGCCCCTACGGAGCCGCCATGTCCAATCCTTCCCCTCCCGCCGTCGGCACGATCGGCTGGCTTGACCTCACCATCCCCGACGCCGAGGCCGGCCGCGAGTTCTACGCGGCGGTCTGCGGCTGGACGGCCGCCCCCATCGACATGGGCGGCTATAACGACTACACCATGACCGCCCCCGGCGGTCAGGTCGTCGCGGG
The DNA here is from genome assembly GCA_023150845.1 of Myxococcota bacterium. GTDB lineage: Bacteria > Myxococcota_A > UBA796 > UBA796 > CAJQPC01 > JADKFE01. The sequence continues at coordinate 26,318 of JAKLKD010000058.1, forward strand.
GGTCTGCCACGCCCGGGGCCCGAACGCCGACCTCCCGCCCCAGTGGCTGCCGTATGTGACCGTGTCGGATGTCGCCGCCAGCGTCGCCGCCGCGGCCGCCCGAGGTGGACGTGTGCTGCGCCCGGTCCAGAGCCTCGGCTCCTGGGGCCAGCTCGCCGTCATCCAGGACCCCGCCGGGGCCACCCTCGCGCTCATCCAGCCGCCGGACGCCCCGGCTTAGGCCGACCAGCGCGTGAGATAAGCGTCCAGGTCGAGCTTCTTCGCCGTGGAGTCGCTCGACATGTAGCGCACGGTCCCGAAGATCGGGCGCTCGGGGCCCCAGGGCCGGTCAAAACGCCCGAAGGTCCAGAAGATGCCGCTGTACGAGTTGGGATCGCGGCCGTCTAAGGCGTAGCGGTTGTTGAGCTCGATGAGCGCCTCCAGGGCGTCCTGGGGCGTGGCGCTCCACTCCAGCACCTTCTTGCCCCACAACATCCGGAGGTAGTTGTGGATGACGCCCTCCCGCACGAGCTGCCGCTGGGCGGCGTTCCAGATGGGGTCGTGGGTCTTGGCCTCGGCGAGCTGCTGCAGGCTGTACACCCGCTCCCGGCGGTCGTCTGTGTGCTTCTCTAAGCTCGCCCGGGCCCAGTCGGGCAGGCGCTCGTAGCGCTCGTAGTCCGTGGGGTGCTCCAAGGCGAAGTTGAAGCCCAGCTCACGCCAGGTGACCAGCTCGTCGATGAAGGACTCGGCGGCCTCGCTCATGCCCCACCAGCCGCGTTTTGAGGCCGTGGGCTTGGGGGCGAGGCGCGCGGGGCTCCAGCCCTCGGCGTCCATGATGAGGCGCAGGGCCTCGTGCGGGCTCACATGGCCATAATGCAGGTAGGGCGAGAGGCCGCTGCCGCCGTCGAGGCTCGGCTCGTTGCGGTCCTCGTCGTAGCGGGCGAGACGGCGGGTGATGAACTCGGTGAGGCGGCGCTCCCCAGCCACGGACCCGCCGGGCTTGTGGGCGACGGGCTTGACGCTGTGGTCGATGGGCAAGGCGGCGAGGCGGGTGAGGTCGAGGAGCGTCTCGGCCTCCGCGTCGGGCCAGCGGGCGGCGAGCTCGGCGGGCAGGGGCGGCGGCGGGCGCGGGGTGAGCAGGCTGAGCGGCTCGGCCTCGGGCAGCGCGAGCAGGTGGACCGGGAGCTGCTTGTGCAGGTGGCGGCGGAAGTGAACGGCGGCGGTGAAGTCGCGGCCGGGGTCCCGCAGGGGCAAGAGCCCGACGCTGTCGACCTCCTCAAGGCGCACGGGCAGGGCGCGCCCGGCGCGCGCCACCATCTTGGGCAAGAAGAAGCAGGGCCAGGCGTCGGTGACGACCAGGCAGGCCCGGGCGGCCAAGGCGGCGAGCAGGCCCGACCCCGCGCCGGGGCTGGGCTCGACGTAGCTCCAGCAGGTGACCCCGGCGGCCTGCAGGCGGCGGCGGTTGTCGGCCATGCCCTGCAGGATGAAGCGGTGGTGTCGGTCGCTCGCCCAGCGGTAGCCCACCCGCAGGGCCTCCAGCACCACCAGCGGTCTGCCCAGGCGCTCGGCCTCCAGCACCGCCCGCTGAAGCGCGAAGTTGTAGCGTGTGCGGCGGTTGCCGATCATCCAGTAGAGCACATAGTCGCCGTCCGGGCGCACCTCGCGGTCGTTCACCACACGGAGGCGGCTTTGGGGCACGGAGGGGTTCATCAGGCGGGGCTCCAGGAAGACAACGGGCTTGGACATGACGGGGGACAGATTGCGGAGCGGCGGCCCTGGGGTGTGGTAGCCTCTGGGATGGAGGTGTAGATGAGCTTCATGTCTTTGTTGATGATCACCGCGCTCGCGCAGCAGGGCCCAAAGCTCGGCGTCAACCCTCAGCCGACCTGCCCCAAGGGGCAGTCCTACGCCGTTGGGAGAGGCTGCCTGCCCTCGGTGGACGCCGCCGCCGAGGCGCTGAAGCCGAGCGCGCCGGTCACCCAGCGGGAGGACATGGTCATCATCCTTGGCAGCATGGCCAAGGCCGACGTCGACCGCACGCTCCAGCCCACCGTCGCGCCGATCGAGGTCTGTTACAGCGCCCGCCTCGCCGAGAAGCCTGACCTGGAGGGCCTCCTGGCGCTGCGCGTTGAGGTGCTCCCCGACGGCAGCGTAAAGAGCGTCATCACCAACGAGAAGCGCTCGACCGCCCTGGATCCGGTGGTCGAACAATGCGCCCATGAGGCGGTGAAGGCGCTCCGGTTTCCGGCCATCGAGGGCGGCGGGCAGCTCGTCATCGTCGGGCCCGTCTGGGAGCTGCACCCGCCCACGACCTCCAAAACGCCCAAGGCGCCCGCCCCCTGAGGAGCGGACGCCTTGTTCATCTCACGCCTGACCCGAAGGCTCAGGCCGCGCTCTCCCGCTCAAACACCGCCGCCGCGCCCATGCCGCCGCCGATACACATCGACACGACGCCGTAGCGGGCGTCGCGGCGCTTGAGCTCGTGCAGCAAGGTCGCGGTGAGCTTGGCGCCGGTGCAGCCCAGGGGGTGACCCAAGGCGATGGCGCCGCCGTTCACGTTGACCCGGGACTGGTCGAGGCCGAGCTCACGCACACAGTAGAGCGCCTGGCTGGCGAAGGCCTCGTTGATCTCGTACACGTCCACGTCGCCGGTGGAGATCCCGGCCTTCTCCAAGGCCTTGGGGATCGCGACGGCGGGGCCGATGCCCATGATCTCCGGGTCCACGCCGACCACGGCGTAGCTGCGCAGCACACCGAGCACCTCAAGGCCCAAAGACTCGGCCTTCTCCCGGGACATGATCAACGTCGCCGCGGCGCCGTCGCTCATCTGGGAGGAGTTGCCCGCGTGGCTCGCGCCGTCGGTGGCGAAGGCGGGCTTCAGCCGCGCCAGGCCCTCGAGGGTCGTGTCGGCGCGGGCGCCGTCGTCGATGTTCACCGTGACCTCACGCCAGGCCTTGCCGTCGAAGACCTGGGTGACGACGGGCACGATCTCGTCGGTGAACTTGCCCGCGGCGATGGCCGCGGCGGCCTTCTGGTTCGAGGCCACGGCGAAGGCGTCCTGGTCGGCGCGGGAGACGCCGAAACGTTTCGCCACGTTCTCCGAGGTGATGCCCATCGGCTCGTAGATCTCGGGGTGCTCGGCCATGATCTTGGGGTTCGGCGAGGGGCGGTCGCCGCCCATGGGGATCTGGCTCATGCTCTCGACGCCGCCGGTCAGGGCCACGTCGTACCAGCCGGCCTGGATGCAGGCCGCGGCCTGGGCCAAGGACTGCAGGCCCGAGGAGCAGAAGCGGTTGATCGTCATCGCCGGGACGCTGTCCGGCACGCCCGCGGCCAAAGCCGAGATGCGCGCCACGTTCATGCCCTGCTCACCCTCGGGCATCGCCGTGCCGATGACCACGTCGCCGATGTCGGCGGGGTTGAGCGCGGGGACTCGCGCCAGCGCGCCCTTGAGCGCGGCGGTGAGCAGATCGTCGGGGCGGGTGTCCTTGAAGCCGCCCTTCTTCGCCTTGGTGACCGCGGTCCGGACCGCGGAGACGATGACCACATCGCGGGGGTTCTTCGCCATGGTTCCTTCTCCGTCGTAGATGGGATGATCCGAGCGCGTTTTAGTTACGCAGGGGCTTGCCGGTCTCCAGCATGTGCTGGATACGGGCCTGGGTGTTGGGGTCGCCGCAGAGGGAGAGGAAGGCCTCCCGCTCCAGGTCGAGGATGTGCTGCTCGTCCACCACGTGGCCGGAGGGGATGTCGCCGCCGGTCATGATGTACGCGAGCTTCTTGCCCACGGTGACGTCGTGGCCCGTGGCGTAGCCGCCCTTGTGCATCTGGTAGAGGAAGAGCTCGATCGCCGCGCGGCCAGAGGGGCCGGGGAGCTTGAAGCGGCGCGGGCGGCGCGGCTTGTAGCCCGCGGTCACGAGGCCGATGGCGAGGTTCTTCGCGTCCTGGATGAGCGCGTCGGGGTCCATCGTGACGCGGTCGCTGGGGCGGAGGTAGCCGATGGCGCGGGCCTCCTCAGCGCTCGTGGCGACGTGCGCCAGGGCGATGTTCTTAAACGCCGCCTGCACGAAGGGGTTCGGGTCATACGCGGTGCCCTCGGGGATGTCGCCGAGGTAACGGCCCAACATCTCCTTGCAGCCGCCGCCCGCGGGGATCACGCCCACGCCCACCTCGACGAGGCCGCAGTACAGCTCACCCGCCGCCTGGCAGGCGCTGGCCTGCATGGCCACCTCAAGGCCGCCGCCCAGGGTGAGGCCCCAGGGCGCGGTGACGATGGGGCGACGGCTGTAGAGCGCGCGCTGCACCGTCATCTGGAGGCCCGAGATCATCCGGCTGAGCTCGTCCCACTGCTCGTTGAGCGCCATCATCGCCACGACGAAGAGGTTCGCCCCGGCGGAGAAGGCCGTGCCGCCTTGGTTGCCGACGACCAGCGCCTCCCAGCGCCCGGCGTCGAGCTCGTCCATGGCCTCGTTGTAGAGGGTGATGATGCCCTCGTCCAAGGCGTTCATCTTGGAGTGGAACTGCAGGCCGAGCACGCCGTCGCCGAGGTCCAAGAGGCTCGCGCTGTCGTTGGTCTTGAGCGCGCCGCGCTTGAGCTTCACCTCAGAGAGGAAGAGCCAGCCGTCGGAGCCGGGGACGGGCTTGGCCGAGGCCGTCGCCGGATCCCAGTAGGTCTTCACGCCGTCGGCGTCGCGGCCGTAGAAGGACTCGCGGCCGGCGTCCAACATCGCCTTCACCCAGGGGGTGACGGTGAGGCCGTCGGCCTCCATGCGGGCGACGGAGGCGCGCACGCCGATGGCGTCCCAGGTCTCGAAGGGGCCGAGGTCCCAGGCGAAGCCCCAGCGCATGCCGCGGTCGATGTTCACGACGTCGTCGGCGATCTCCGGCAGGCGGTTCGCCGAGTAGATGAGCGTCTCGGCGGTGACGGCCCAGGCGCACTTGGCGGCGGCGTCGTCGCCCGCGATCACCGTGGCGACCTTCTCCCCGGAGGTCTCCTTCTTCTTGGCGGCGCCGAGGCTCGGGAAGCGGGGCTTGCCCGTGGGCTTGTACTCGCCCGTCGTCACGTCGCGGAAGAGGATGACGGTCTTGCCGTTCTCGTCCTTGGACTTGAGGTAGAAGCCCTTGCCCGTCTTGCCGCCGAGGCTGCCCTCGGAGATCATCTGCTTGAGCCAAGGCGGGGAGACGAAGCGCTCGCGGGCCTCGTCGTCGTGCGCGTTGTTCAGCACGTTGCCGAAGACGTGGTCGAGGGTGTCGAGGCCGACGAGGTCGGCGGTGCGGAACACGGCGCTCGACGGGCGGCCCATGGCGGAGCCGAAGATCGTGTCGATCTCGTCTACGGAGAGGCCGAACTTGCCCATGTTCTCGAAGACGGAGAGGATGCCGAAGGTGCCGACGCGGTTGGCGACGAAGTTCGGGGTGTCCTTGCCGTAGACGATGCCCTTGCCCAAGACCCGCTCACCGAACCTCGCCACGGCGGCGAGCACCTCGGCGCTGGTGTCGGGGCCCGCGACCAGCTCCAGGAGGCGCATGTAGCGGACGGGGTTGAAGAAGTGCGTGACCAAGAAGTGAGCGCGGAGCTCATCGGACATCGAGGCCGCCATGTCGGCGAGCTTGATGCCCGAGGTGTTGGAGGAGACGATGGAGCCGGGCTTACGGTTGGCCGCCACCCACTCGTACACCTTCTTCTTGACGTTCAGGTTCTCGACGACGACCTCGATGATGAGGTCACACTCGGCGAGCAGGCCCGCGTCGTCGTCGTAGTTGGCGGGGGTGACCAGGCGCGCGTCGTCGGCCTTGTAGAACACCGCCGGCTTGGACTTCTGGGCGTTGAGGATGCCGTCCTTGGCGATCTTCCGACGATCCCCGCCGTCTCGGGGGAGGATGTCGAAGAGCACCGAGGGGATGCCAGCGTTGGCCAGATGCGCGGCGATGCCCTGGCCCATGACCCCGGCGCCGAGCACGGCGACCTTACGGATGTCGTAGCCCATCTCTGCTCCTGCGCGGCCTGCGAGAGCCGCTCCCCGAGGCTGCCCCGGGGCTTGGGGTGAAATGAATGAATGCTCACTCAGTGGAGCTTCTCTATACCACACCTCAAGAGTTGCAACGTCGGGCCAAAGATTGTTGACGCGCCGCTCACAGCCCCGGCGACGATGACCCGCCCTGGCCGCCGCGCCTGCCCCGTCCGGGGTATAGTGCCCCGCTGACGGCAGGAGGTCCGACGTGATCTGCAGCGCCTGTGGCGCCCCCACCGAGCGCGCCCCTTGTGGGGGCTGCGCCGCCGATCCTTACCTCGACGGCCGCTACCGCCTCGACGCCATCGTCGCCCCCGGCCTCTACGCCGCCACGCTCATCAACCCCAACCCCCGCCTCGGCGACTCCCTGACCGCCCCCGCCGAGGTGATGATCGAGCGCCTCCCCGTAGGCGAGCGCCTGCCGACGGCCATGGCCCGCGCCCGCGCCCTGCGGGGGGTGAGCCACCACACCCTGCCCGCGCGCCGCGGCGAGATCGTCACCGGCGAGGGTCGCGAGGCGATCCTCTGGCGAGCGCACGAGCGGGTCGAGGGTGAGCCGCTGCGGGCCTTGGCCCCCCTGGATGAGCGGGAGCTGTTCTCTCTGCTCGACGACGGCGCGGCGGCCTTGGCGGCGCTGCACGAGGAGGGCGCGGGCCTCGGCCCCATCGACCCCGAGCGCGCCCTGCGCCGCGCCGACGGGAGCTGGGCGCTCTTGGGCGCCGGGCGTGAGGGCGCGCGCCCCGCCGACGACGTGCTCGCCTTGGGCCGACTCGCCCTGTTCGCCGCCACCGGAGACAGCCGCGAAGGCCCCCGGGCGGGCCTTGATGAGCGCGCCGA
>JAKLKD010000402.1 GCA_023150845.1 Myxococcota bacterium
CCTCAGCGTCGGGGCCCACCGCGGCGTCATCGTCGTCGCAGTCGTCGCTGAGCCCGTAGCCGTCGCCGTCGAGGTCGTCATCGGGCGTGGTGGCGTCGCAGTCGTCGTCGAGGCCGTTGTAGCTCGTCTCTTCAGCGCTGGGGTTGACGTCGGCGTCGCCGTCGTCGCACTCGTCAGCGGCGATGAAGCCATCGCCGTCGAGGTCGTCGTCAGGGGTGCTCTCGTCACAGTCGTCGTCGAGGCCGTTGTAGCTTGACTCTTCAGCGCTGGGGTTGATGTCGGCGTCTGTGTCGTCGCAGTCCTCGCTCAGCCCGTAGCCGTCGCCGTCGAGGTCGTCATCGGGGGTCGTCTCGTCACAGTCGTCGTCAAGGCCGTTGTAGGCGGTCTCTTCAGCGCTGGGGTTGATGTCGGCGTCTGTGTCGTCACAGTCGTCGCTGAGCCCGAAGCCGTCGCCGTCGAGATCGTCATCGAGGGTGGCCGGGTCACAGTCGTCGTCAAGCCCATTGTTGGGGATCTCCGCGGCGCCTGGGTTGACGCTGGAGTCCGCGTCGTCGCAGTCGTCGCTGAGCCCGAAGCCGTCGCCGTCGAGGTCGTCGTCGGGGGTGGCCGCGTCGCAGTCGTCGTCAAGTCCGTTGTAGGGGGTCTCTTCAGCGTCGGGGTTGACATCGGCGTTTGTGTCGTCGCAGTCCAACAGGGCGGGCGCCCCGTCCGCATCGGCGTCAACGGGCGCGGTGTCGCTGGTGTCCGAGGTGTCGAGGCCGTCTGTGACCTTGTCTTGGTCAGGAATACAAGCGGACATGACGAGCAGGAACAAAGGCAGCGGTGCACGACGCATGGGGCTCTCCTGGCCGACGGGGGTGACCCGGTGAGTATACGCGGCCCTTGGCCCGGCGACGGGGCGGTCGGGTGACAACGGCGCCCCTCCGAACGGCTCAGGGGAGCCCTAACCAGGCCTCGCGGTGGTTCACCGCGGGGCCGACGGCGCCCCGGTCTACGGAGAGGGTCCAGGCGTCGAAGGGGCGCTCGGCGAGGGTCACCTCGACGGTCTTCACGACGCCGCGGCGGGCGAGCACGATGGTGAGCGTGTCCCCGGGTGAGGCGGCCTCCAGGAGGCGGTTGAGCACGTCGCCGCTCGCCCGGAGCCCGTTAATCGCCAAGAGCTCGTCGCCGACGCTCAGGCCTTGGGTCCAGGCCGGGCCGTCCCGGACGACGCTGGAGAGGGTGAGCCGCCCGCCGCTGTCGTTGGTGTTCACGCCGAGCCAGGCGTCGGGCTCGTCCTCCGCCTCGGGGAGCTTGAGGCCCACCCAGTCCATCGCGCGGTCGAGGGGCAGCTCCGCGGTGCCGTCGACGAGCTGATCAAAGAGCGGGCCGAGGTCCGCCCCGGCCACCTCACTCGCCGCCGCGCGCACGTCCGCCGGGGTGTAGCCCGGCCCCGTCTGGTGCCGCGCCCACAGGAGCCGCATCATGTCGTCCAGAGAGCGCCGCCCGGCGGTGAGGCGGCGGATCTCCATGTCGAGCACAAAGCCCACGGCGGTGCCTTTGCTGTAGTAGTTCACCGCGCTGTTCCCGCTGTGCTCGTCGGGCCGGTAGTGTTTGATCCAGGCGTCGAAGCTCGACGTGGCGACGCTGCGCACCTTCCGCCCCGGCGGGACCATCGAGGCGTTGATCGCCCGGGAGAGCCGGGAGAGGTAGTCGCTCTCCGAGAGCAGCCCGGCGCGCACGAGCAGCAGGTCGTCGTAGTAGGCCGTGAGGCCCTCGGCGACCCACAGGCTCTCGGTGTAGACCTCCCGCTCGTAGTCAAAAGGCCCGAGGCCCTGGGGACGCAGGCGCTTCACGTTCCAGGCGTGGAACAGCTCGTGGCTCACGAGGCCCAAGAAGTCCTTCCACTCCTCGTCGTCCGCGCCCCGCCAGCGGCTCGTGAGCAGGAGCGTGGAGTCGAGGTGCTCCAGGCCGCCGCTGCCCTCATCGGCCACGGTCAAAAAGAGGAAGTGGTCATAGGGGAGCCCGCCCCAGAAGCCCGCTTGCTCCTCGACGACCCGCCGCACGTCCCGCTCGGCGCGCGCCATGTCCCAGAGGCCCTGGTCCCCGGCGATGACGAGGCGGTGGGGCACCCCCTGCACCTCAAAGGGCAGCACCGTGGGGTTGCCGAGGAGCATGGGGCTGTCGACGAGCTCGTCGTAGCTCGCCGCGACGAAGTGGCAGGCCTCGCCGTCGGGGTGCGGGTCCAACCCCGTCTCACAGGCCGCCCACGCCTGGGGCAGCTCTAGCTTGACCGTGTGGGGGCTGTCCCCGCGGCCGACGACGCTCAAGAAGGTCGGCGCGCCGTTGAGCACGGCGAGGTCGGGATCCACAAAGTTGGTCTGTACGCCGAGCTCCCGGGCGTAGACCCGGTAACGGACCTGCACCGCGCTGAGCCCCGGCGCCCGCACGACCCAGCGGTTCTTGGCCGTCTTTGTGACCGTCAGGGGCGCGCCGTCAGGGCCCGTCGCCTCGACCCCCTCGACGTGGCGGCTGTACTCCCGCACGAGGTAGGAGCCCGGCGTCCACACCGCCATGAACAGGGTGAGCTCCTCGGCGCCGCCGGTTGGCAGCTCCGCGGTCACGTCGATCATGTGCGCCCCGGCCTCGGGGAAGCGCAGGGTGTAGCGCAGCGCCTCGTCCCCGGCGGGGGTGAACGGCGCGGAGGCGGGGGCCTCGACGGCGACGGTGGGCGGAGGCGATTCGC
>JAKLKD010000059.1 GCA_023150845.1 Myxococcota bacterium
GGCCAGCGCGCGGTCGGGGTCAGCGGCGGCGACGGCGTTCAGCGGCGCGGCCTCGGCGAGGCGGGTGAGGGCGTCCTCAACACCTTGGCGGGCTCGACGCTCCCCGGCGCGAACGGCCTCGGCGAGCGCGCGGGCGCTCATCCCGACGCCCGCAGCGCGGGCCCTCGGCAGACGAGCCAGCCCTCGTCCCAGGCCGGGGCACCCCCGAGGCAGGGGCGGGCGAGGGGCAGATCTTCACGGGCCCGCAGCGACCGGGGATCCGGCGGCGGCGGGCCGTGGGAGAGGGTGTCGATGGCTTCGAGGCACACGACGAGGCGGGCCGCGGCGTCGGCGTCCGGCTCGGGGAGCCGAGCGTCGCGGCAGAGCGTCAAGAGCCACTCACGCTCGGAGATCATGGTGCGCTCGCCTGGGGCGTCGGCCCCTTGGGCTCAGCCCTTCTGGCGGCTGAACGAGAAGAGCTCACCCAAGGCCGAGAACACGCCGGTCTTGTCGTCGCCCGCGAGCTGCTCCAGCTCACCCGGGTCGAGGAGCACGGCGCCGCAGTCGGCGCAGACGTCGATCTCGACGCCCTTGAAGGGGCGCGCCTTGAGCTCACCGCCGCACTTGCCGCAGCGGTTCTGGTGCAGAGCCTTACGCTCCTCGCGGGCGGCCTTGGCCTCCTCGACCGCGAGCTTCTCCTTGAGGGCGGCGAGCTGCTCCCGCTCAAGCCGCGCGAAGTACTCTTCTTCCTGGTTGTGTTTGGAACCAGACATGGCCTCTCCGTACACGAGGGGTTGGGTCGCCGAGCATAACCCGGCGGAGCCTTCAGTCGCAGGTGCCGTTGTTCGCCGTGATGAGGTTCTCGACCTCACGGGCGAGGTCGGCGTTGTTTCCCGCGTACTGACGGGCCTGGCAGAACTTGCGCAGGGCCGTCGCCGTGTCCCCTTGCCGCAGCGCGGCGTAGCCCATGCCGTAGTGGGCGTCGGCGTTTTTGGGGTCGATGGCGAGGGCCTCGATGAACATCACCCGGCCCTCGCCGTAGTCCCCGGCGCCGATGGCCTTCCAGCCGAGGTCGGCGCAGGACTTGGCGCTGGAGCAGGCCGAGGGCTCGTCGGCGGGCGGCTTCGGCGGGGTGGGGGACTTGGCGACCTTCGCTGGGCCAGAGTCCGCCGGGGTGGTGGGCGCGGGCTTGGGCGGCTGGGCGGGCGTTGTCGCGGGGGTCGCCTCCACCGGGGCGGCGGGAGGGGGCGTGGGCGTCGTCTCAGGAGCGGGCGTGGCCGCGGGTGTAGTCGCGGGTGTGGTGGCGGGCGTGGCCGGAGGCGTCGTCGTGGCGTCGGGGCGTGAGGTGAACCAGAACACGCCCAAGAGCAGCACAATGGCGGCGCCGAAGACGATGCGGGTGCTCCAGCTCGGCCCGGAGGCCGGGCTGGCCGGGGGCTCCTCGTCGCGAAGGGGCGGCAGCTCGACCTCGTCCTGCTCGACGGCGGCCGGCTTCGGCGCGATGGTCAGCCGCGGCTCGGGGGTCAGCTCGCGGAGCGTCGTCGTCGCGGTGTCGCTCGCCTCCAAAGAGGGGCCCATCGCCTGGGCGAAGGGGCTCTCCGCGGGCTTTGAGGGCACAAAGATCGCGGCGGGGGCGATCTCGTCCGTCGGGTCACGCACGAAGGGCTGGGCGATCTCCGTGGGCTCGCCGATGTCGCTGTCGTCTACGGGGCGCAGGCCGCCGTGGCGGATCTCGACGGTCTCTTGGATGCTCTCGCTGAGGCCGTTGTACTCGCCGTCTTGGCGCCAACGCGCCTCTTGGGTGCGGGCGAGGGGGTCGATGAGGCCGCGGCTGCGCTCCTCGGTGACCCCGCCGAGGCTCATGGGCGCGTCGTCATCGTCGTAGAAGGGCTCGATCGAGCGGGGCTCGGCGGGGGGCGCCGGGGCTTGGGCCTCGCCGCCCGCGCCTTGCTGATCGCCGCTCCAGGTCTGCCGGTACTCGAGCTCGTCGAGGCGGGCCAAGGTGCGGAAGAACACCTCCAGCTCCGGCTGGGACTGCACGGGCTGCCAGCCCTCGCCGGTGAGGTTCACCTGGTCGTCGGCGGTCACCCGACGCTCGAGGATCCAGCGTTGGAGCGTCGCGACGTCGGGCACGCTGTAGACGCGGCCCTCCTGGCGGAGCAGCGGCGTCACCGGCGGCGCGGAGTTGAGCTGAACCGGCGGGGGCGGGGAGCTCGGCGGCGGCGCGCTCTGCGCGGGCGGCGGCGGCGGCGGCTCGGCGGGGGTGGGGAAGGGCAGCGCGAGCTCGGTGGGCTCGGCGGTGGTCTCATCCATGCTCGGCAGGGGTGAGGCCTGCAGCGTCGGCGTCGCCGCGGCGAGAGCGGCCTGGCGCTCGGCCTCGCCGCCGAGGTCGCGGGCGATCATGTTGCCGCAGACGCAGCGATACCGGAGCTTACGCGGCGGGCGTCCGCGGGTGGAGGAGGGCGCCTCAAGCTCAGACACACGCCCGCAGCGGTCACATTGCAGCCTCATCGGCGGCACCTCAAGGGGGGCAGGTCATCCTGACGCGGGACGTAGGGGCCGCACCTCTCGGCGGCTTCTGGAGCGCGGCGGGCGCTCGCGCGGCGACCGGGGAGGCTGGGCTCCGTGCGCATCAGGTGCCATCCAGCTTCGCGATCTCCGCCTCGATGGCCGCCCGATCGGACGGGTTCGAGTTGAGGTACTGCTGGTAATAGCCCTTCGCTCCGGCGACGTCGCCGTTGTCACGGGCGATGTGGCCGAGCACCTTGTAGGCCTCGCTGGGCATGCCGCCGGCCTTTCGCGCGGCGTTGAGCTTCGCCGAGGCGTCGCCGCGTTTGCCGGTGTTGTAGAGCGCCATGCCGTGCCAGGCGAGGAGCGCGCCGTCGCCGGGGTTCGCCGCCGTGGCCGAGGCGCAGGCGATGGCGGCCTGGCTCCAGTCGCCTTGTTTGCCGAAGTTGCGGCAGTTCCCGGCGTGATCGATCGGCGCCGTGGTCGTGCCGCCGTCGGTCGCCGTCTCGCCGCCGGTCGGCGCGCCGGACTTGCTGCGGGGGTCGTTCGGGCGGACCGCGGTGCGTGTGGGCTCCTCGGTCATCTCGATGGGCTTGACCTCTTTGAGGGTCTTGTCGATCTGCTTCTGGAGCTCACTCTTGCCGTCCCCCTCGGGGGCGGCGCCCGGGTCGGGGGTGGTCGCCGTCTGGTTCGTGGGGGTGGGCTCGACGGTGGGCTTGGCCGCGCCGGGGCCCATGGTGAAGTACCACCCGGCCGCGAGGCCCAAGACCACGAGCAGGCCGATGAGCGGGAGCGGCGAGCGCTTCTGGGCCTGGTTGGCCTTGTTCGCGGCGGCCCCCGCGGCGGCGGCGTTCCCGCCGGGGCGGCGCTGGTTCTGGGCGCGGTCACGCTGCTTGGAGCGTAAGGCGGCGAAGGGGTCCACGAAGGGGCCCTCGCCCGTCGGTGTCGCCGGGGAGGGGCCGCGGCCGCCTGGGTCCGACTGGCTCGTCTTGAGGGCCTCGGCGGCGATGTCGTTCCCGAGGCTCGACATGCCGACGATCATCGTCGGGGTGTCCTCGTCCTCAAAGCCACCCGCGCCACCGCCACCGCCGCCGCTGGTCCGGGCTGACTTCTCGGCCTGGGCGACCTCGGCGCGCTCGTAGATGGTGACGAAGTAGGCGTCGAGGTCGGGGATGTCGCCGATGGTGACCCAGGTGGCGCCATCGTGGGAGATGACGTCCTCAGAAGTGACACGACCGTCAGCGATGTACTTCCGGAGGGTCTTGATGTCGGAGAAGTCGTAGACGAGGCCGATGCGGACCTTCACTTTCCACGAGGGGATACCGACCTTCCGGAAGTCGAGGGACTCCGCCGAGCGCGCGGGCCCCTTCGGCGCCGCCATGGCCGTCGCCGCCGTGGGCGCAGGCATGTCGGCCTCGTTCACGTCGGGGAAGACGACGAAGACGTGTTTACAACGGGGGCACGTGATCTTGGCGCCTCGCCCGGTGACCTTGCCGTCGTCGAGCTTGTACCGAGCGCCGCACTTCTCGCAGGTGACAATCATTCCGTCGATCCCATCCGAGATCCCTGGCTGGACCAGGAGCAAGACTACCACGGGCCCCGCGCTCAACACAACGCCCCACACACGGGGCGGTCGTCATCGGCGCAGGATCAGCTCCAGGGGGTCTCGCCGCGGGTCTATCATCTTGCGACCCGCCTTGTTGAACATCACGATCAGCATGAGCCCTGCGCCCATGCTCACCCGACTCACGATTCTGCCATCACCAAGCTCCGCGTGGTGAACCTCTTGTCCGGCGCGCAGCTCCTCGACGCTCTTGGGGGGGCGCTGGGTGCGCTCGCCCTGGTCGTCACCCCCCGGCGTGTCCCCGCCAAGGCCTGACCGGGCGCCGCTGGGGTTGTGCTGCTTGAGGAAGACGTCGAGCTTCTTTTTGGCCTCGCTGGGCACCGTCGAGGGCTTGGCCAGGGGCGCGCTCGGCGCGCCGAGGCGGCCCCGGGGCGCCTGGAACAGCTCCGGGGGGATCTCGTCGTGAAAGCGGCTCTTGGGCACGTCGGCCCAGCCCCCGCCGCCGTAGCGCATCCGGCGCAGGTAACGGGTGAAGGTCAGGCGTTGGCGAGCGCGGGTGATCGCGACGTAGAGCAGGCGGCGCTCCTCCTCGACGTCCTCCTCTAAGGTGCGCTCCCGCAGCATCGGGAAGCTGCCCTCACAGAGCCCGGCGACGAACACGACGGGGAACTCCAGGCCCTTCGCGAGGTGGGCGGTCAGGAGCGTGACTCGGCCCTGACTGTTGTCGAGATCGTCGTCTTGGCCGGAGAGCGTGGCGCGATCGAGGAAGAGCTGCAGGCGCTCGCCAGGGGTGGGGTTCTCGGTGATGGTCTCTTCGATCTCGGCGGCGTTGAAGAGCTCGCTCAGGTTTCGGAGGCGGTCCTCGGCCTCGTCCCCGCCCTCGCTGCGCACGGCGTCGAGGTAGCCGCTGCGCTCGGCGATGAGCTGCAAGAAGGGGCCGGGGCTGTGCCGGGGCAGCTCGTCCACGAAGAGATCGACGAGGCTGATCAGCTCCTTGAGGGGCTTGGCGCCGCGCCCGGGCTGGGCGGCGACCCGGCGGGCGGCGGTGAGCACGGAGAGGCCGTGGGCTTCAGCCTCGGCGTTGACCTGCTCGATGGCCTTCTCCCCGATGCCCCGGCGCAGGCCGACGACCCGGGCGAAGGCCGCGCCGTCCGAGGGGTTGAGCACGAGGCGCGCCCAGGCGAGCACGTCCTTCACCTCACGCCGCTCGTAGAACCGCCGGGCGCCGACGAGGTTGTAGGGGATACGCGCGTGCATGAGCGCCTGCTCGAAGGGCCGAGAGCGGGCGTTGGTGCGGTAGATGATCGCGACGTCGGCGGGCTTGTACTGGCCCACGAAGAGGCCCTTGAGGTCCTCGACGACCCGGGCGGCCTCCTGCTCCTCGTCAGGGGCGGTGATGAGCCGCAGGGGCTCGCCGTCTCCTTCGCTGGTCCAGAGCTCTTTGACCTTACGACGGAGGTTGTTCCGCACGACGGCGGTCGCGGCCTTGAGCACGCTGCCCGTGGAGCGGTAGTTCTGCTCCAGGCGGATGACCCGGGCGTCGGGGAAGTCCTCCTCAAAGTCGAGGATGTTTCGGATGTCCGCGCCGCGGAAGGCGTAGATGGACTGGTCGTCGTCGCCGACGACGGCGAGGTTCCGGCGACCGCCCGCGAGCAGCCGGATCAGGTGGTACTGCGCGAGGTTCGTGTCTTGGTACTCATCGACGAGCAGGTAACGCCAGCGGCCGCGCCAGCGCTCCAGCACGTCGGGGTGCTCCCGCAGGATGCGCAGGCTGAGGTTGATGATGTCGTTGAAGTCGATGGCGTTCGCCTCACGGAGCCGCCGCTCGTACGCCCGCAGCGCCTTCTGGGCGACGGGGGTGACCTCCTCCCCGGGGAGGTTGTTCGGCAGGGTGAGGCGGTTCTTCGCCCGGTCAAAGACCCCCAAGAGCGCCTTGGGCGTGAACTTGTCGGGATCGACCTTCAGCTCCTTGATGACCTCCTTCGCGACCCGGAGCTGGTCGTCCTGGTCGTAGATCACGAAGCCCCGGGTGTAGCCCAGGCGCTCGATCTCGTGGCGCAAGAAGAAGGAGCAGGTGCTGTGGAAGGTGCCGAGCCGCACGTCCTTCGACGCCGGGCCGACCAAGGCGTGCACCCGCTCGGCCATCTCCCGGGCGGCCTTGTTCGTGAAGGTGACCGCGAGGATGTTCCAGGGACGAACGCCCTTGTGGAGCAGGTGGGCCACCCGCCGGGTGAGCACGCGGGTCTTGCCCGAGCCCGCCCCGGCGAGGATGAGCAGGGGGCCCTCGGTGCAGGTCACCGCGTCGAGCTGCTCCGGGTTCAGGCCTCGGAGGTGCTCGGGCGCGCTGGCGTCGCTCATTCCTGGCCCCTCATGGCGTCTTGCCCGCCTTCCCCGCGAGGTGGGCGCGCAGCTCCTTCGCCCGGCCAGGGTGGTTCACCTGGGGACCACGGGCCAAGGCCAAGGCGTCGTCGGGCACGTCCTTCACCACGGTGGAGCCCGCGGCGACCAGGGCCCCCGCGCCGATGGAGATCGGCGCGACGAGGGCGGAGTTGGAGCCGATGAAGGCCCCGGCGCCGATGGTCGTGCGGTGCTTGGCGTAGCCGTCGTAGTTGCAGGTGATGGTGCCCGCGCCGATGTTCGCCTTGGCGCCCACCTCGACGTCGCCCAGGTAGGTGAGGTGGTTGGCCTTGGCGCCGGGGTGAAGGGTCGCCTTCTTCGTCTCGACGAAGTTGCCGACGTGCACCCCCTCGCCGAGCACCGTGCCCTCCCGCAGCCGGGCGTAGGGGCCCACCCGGCTCTTGGCGCCGATGTTCGCGCCGACGGCGTGGGTGAAGGGCAGCACCTCGACCCCGGGCCCGACCACGCAGGCCTCGAGCACACAGGACGCGCCGATGGTCGCCCCGACGGCGACCTGCGTCCCGGCGGCGAGGGTCACGTTGGGGCCCAAGGTGACGTCTTCGCCGAGGCGCACGTCGTGGTGGATGTAGGTCGTCGCCGGGTCGGTCATCGTGACCCCGGCGAGCATCCAGGCCGTGTTGATCCGAGCCCGGAGGCGGCCCTCGGCCCAGGCCAAGGCGGCGCGATCGTTCACCCCGGCGAGCTCGTCGTTGTCGCCGTCGTGGAGCACGGCGCGCAGGCGGCCCAGGCGGGCGGCGGCCTCGACGGCGTCGGTGAGGTAAAACTCGCCCTTCGGCGGGTGCGGCTGGAGCGTCGGCAGCACCTCGTTCACGAGCCAGGCGGCGTCGAAGCAGTAGACCCCGCTGTTGAACTCGCGGATTCGGCGCTCGTCGGGGCTGGCCTCGGCGGCCTCGACGATGCGCTGCGCCACGCCGTCGACGTCGCGTACGAGGCGGCCATACGCCGAGCTCACCGCGTCGGCCTCGGGGATGAGACCGGTGAGCACGGTGCAGGCGGCGTCGCCGTGGCCGCTCAAGAGGCGGCGTAAGGTCTCGGCGCGTAAGAGCGGCGTGTCCCCGGCGAGCACGACGATCACGCCCTCCCGGGGCAGGGCCTCGGCGGCGCAGAGCACGGCGTGGCCGGTGCCTAAGGTCTCGGCCTGCAGCGGGCTCGGGGTGCCGGGCGGCAGAGAAGCGCGCACCCGCTCAGCCTCATGGCCGACGACGACGACCGGCGAGAGCCCCGCGCCTCGGGCCGCGTCGAGCACCCAGCCGAGCATCCCTTGGCCGCAGATGGGGTGGAGCACCTTCGGCAAGGCCGAGCGCATCCGCGTGCCTCGACCTGCGGCGAGGATCAGCGCCGTGGGCATCATGGGGGCCTCCTGCTGCCGAGGCGGGGCAGCGCGACGAATCGTTACTCGATGCGTAGGTTCCAGGCGCCGCCGCCGCCTGCCCACCCGGCGATGGCCACGGTGTACTCGACGTTCCCGGTGAGCGAGGCGTTGATGCGCTCCGGGAAGCCCGTCGTGGCCGAGCTCGCGAGGTCCGTCGGCCCGGAGCTCATCAAGAATAGGTCGAAGTCGGCGGTGGGGTCGTCCCAGGTGAGGAGCAGGGTGTGCTCCCGAGACTGGGGCACGGTGAACCGCACAAAATCGACGTCCCCGGTGTAGTCCGAGCCGTTGTTCGACGCGGCGCTCAGCTCCCCGGTGATGAGGCCGGGCACGGTGACCGCGCCGACGCTCCCGGCCTTGGAGAAGGTGTCGCCGGTCTCGGTCGTCGCGGAGCGCCAGGTGGGGCGGATGAAGACCGCGGCGATCTCCCCCGAGGAGTTGCCGACGGAGTCCACGGCCTGGAGGTAGCCGAAGTGGGGGACGTCCACGGCGAAGAGGTCGACGCTCCAGGCGAGGCTGCGGGACTTGCCGGAGCCGGAGACCTGGTCGGGGTAGAGGTAGGACTGGCTGGCGACGCTGTCGAAGCGCAGGCTCACGCTGCCCCCGGTCATGTCGTCGTCTTCGTCGTCCAAGGTGAAGAAGAAGCGGACCTTGTCGCCGTCCTCATGCGCCGCGAAGCGGCTGAGCTGGGGGATCGGGTTGATCGGCCCGGTGTCGGGGGGCTCGCTGTCTTTGCCTTGGCCGGGGCGCCATCCCCCCGTCTCTTCGGTCGCGACGCTGTCCCCTGTCGCGCCGTCCTCCAGGGGGTCGAAGCCGACGCCGCCGCAGGCGATGAGCGCGCTGAGCCCAACGCCGCCCACGCCAGCCCGCGCCAGCGCCGCGATGGGCGCCAAAGAAGACGGCGAGTTGAAGCCGGTGAGTCGCATAGCAGACTACAATAGCGCGCAGTGACCCGCTTGAGAAGCCCCGGTGTTCACCGGGCCTGAGTCGGCGGCGCGGAGGATCCTGTGGCGAAGCGTCTTGAGGACAAGGTGGTCTGCATCACGGGGGCGGGGAGAGGCCTCGGCCGCGCGCTGGCGTTGGCCTTCGACGCCGAGGGCGCGCGGCTCAGCCTGGGCGCGCGCACGAGCCCGGAGATCGATGAGCTCGCCCAACAATGCCACGACGCCATCGCCGTGCAGACCGACGTGCGCATCGCCGGAGAGGTGCAGTCGCTCATCGACGCGACCGTCGGCGAGTTCGGGCGCATCGACGTCATGATCAACAACGCCGGCCTCGCGGTCTACGGCCCCGTCGGCAGCTACACGCCGAACGAGATCGACGCCATCCTCGACACAAACGTCAAGGGCCTCATCCACGGCTGCCAGGCGGCGTTCAACGTGATGAAGGAGCAGCGCGGCGGCTTCATCGTCAACATCAGCTCCATCGCCGGGAAGCTCCACCTGCCCAACGAGAGCGTGTACTGCGCGTCGAAGTGGGCGGTCACGGGCTACACCGGCGTGCTCGCGATGGAGGCCCGCAAACACAACATCAAGGTGTGTAACGTCTGCCCCGGCGGCATCGACACGCCGTTCTGGGCCACCCAAGAGGCCCTGCCTTTCCCCAGCCACCTCGACCCCGAGCGTGACTTCATGCGCCCGGAGGAGGTCGCCCGCTCCGTGGTTGAGCTCGTCTGCAGCTCCGGCGGTTACCTCGTGAGCGAGATCGTCATGCAGCCCCTCATCACGACCTGAGCTGGAGCCCCTCGCGTGGAGATCCCCCTGCCTCTCGGTGACGTGCTCGACCGCATCACCATCCTGCGCATCAAGTCCCGGCGCATCTCCGACCCCCAGAAGCTCCACAACGTCCGGGCCGAGCTCAGCCTGCTCCAGGCGCGCTGGGAGGCCCAAGGATTCCCGGCCCTGCCCGAGGAGCCCGCCTTGGCCACGGTGAACGAGCGGCTCTGGGACGTCGAGGACAGCCTGCGCGCCTTGGAGGACCGCGGAGACTTTGGGTCAGAGTTTGTCCGCCTGGCCCGCTCGGTCTACCAGCTCAACGACGAGCGCGCCGCGCTAAAACGTGCGGTGAACCTGGCCTTGGGCAGCGCCCTCGTCGAAGAGAAGTCCTACGCGGCTTACACTGTAAGTTTGAACGAGGCCGGTGTCGCCAGCGCCGACGCGCCGCGATAAGGCGAGCGGTCCGCGAGACTCCCCATTCAGCCTCGGTTGTCACGATGCGCCGCTCCGCCCTCTTCATCGCCGTCACCTCCGCCTTCACCCTCGCCTGTATGGGCGGCGACAAGCTCGGCCGCGGCGACGACACCGCCCCCGAAGGCGACAGTGAGGAGGGCGGCGGTGGCGGCGGCGGGCTCGGCGGGGTCTGCGGCGCCTACTCCGGCGTCGCGGGGGTGGGCACCCGCTGGGAGTTCAACTACCAGGACGGCCAAGGGGGCAGCGGCTACTACGTCATCGAGGTGACCTCCATCGACGGTGACCGCGTCGAGCAGGTCAGCTCCTTGAGCATGACCTCGGCGGACTACAGCTACAGCTCGGAGACCACGAGCCAGTACCGCTGCGACGGGGAGGGGATGTTCATCCTCTCGTCCACCACGGACTACACGAGCGTCGTCGCGGGCCAGAGTTACAGCGGCTGGACGGAGTCAACCTTCAACGGCGACGCGCTCGTCTTGCCCCGGCAGCTCGAGGTCGGCCTGACCTGGGTCTCCGACCAGTCCTACACCTACCTCGACTCCTCGGGGTACACGGACAGCTTCGACACGACCTTCACCTTCGAGGTCAGCGCCGAGGAGGACATCACCGTGCCCGCGGGCACCTACACGGCGCTGCGTGTCGACACCGACGCCGATGAAGGCGGCAGCCACTACACGAAGGGCGTCGGCTTCATCCGGTCCAGCTACTTCGAGCTCGTCCGCTACACCAAGTGACCCCCGGAGCCCCCATGCTTGTCCCCCGTCTCAGCTCCACCCTCTCCGCGCTCCTGGTGATCGGGGGCCTCTCCTTGGCCTGCGGCGGCGCTGAAGAGTCCGCCCCGCCTCCGCCGCTCACCGCCGCGGAGGAGGCCCCGCCGAGCCCGGCCCAGGCGCCGCCCCCTCCGGCCACCGCCCCCGGCCTTGAGCCCGCCACACGCTCGCCGTCCCACGTCACCGTGGAGACCTGCCAGCACCCCTGCGCCATCCTCACCGAGTACCCCTACGAGCACGTCAAGGACAACTTCTGCACCCTCTGCGGTCACGCCGACCAAGACGCCTGCGAGTTCGACTGGCCCACGAACGACGTGCCCACCTGCGACATCTACGACCGCTTCCGCAACTGCATCTACGCCACCTACGGCTACACCTTTAAGGACCCGAAGTGGAAGAAGGAGTTTGAGGGGCAGCCCTGGTACAAGCCCGATCCCAACTTCAAGCCGGAGAAGCTGAGCGAGGCGGCGACGGCGAACGTCGAGTACCTCAAGCGCGCCAAAGCCGAGAAGATCGGCTGCATGGACTGAGCGCCGCGCAGAGGGTTTGGGGGAGAGTACAAGTCGCGAATTGTCGTATACTCCTCGGGAAACCCAAGGAAGCAACATCACTCCTTGGGCCTGAGGTTCTCGATGATCAAGCTTCTGCTTCTATGGTCCACGCCGGTCTTCGCGGACCCCCAGCGCCCCGACACCCTCGTCTTGCCCTCGGGGGAGGAGATTGAGCTCCCCTACATCCGCAACTGGACGTCACCGGAGGCGGCGAAGAGCCTGCGCTGGCCGGCCTGCCAAGGCAGCTCGTCCGCGATGACCGGGCCGACGGCGATCACGCTGCACGAGGTGGGGGCGCCGCATGACAACTTCAACGATCCAACGGGCAAGAACCGCTGCATTCATTTTTACGTTCGCCAGGACGGCGTGATCTTGCAGCTCGCGCCGCTCGACCGCACCTGGGGCCATGCGCCGAACTCCGGCCACGCCATCGGCGTCGAGATCGCCAACGGCTACGGCGGCCTCAACTTCTCCTTCTCCAGCGGAGCCGATCGGATCGCCGTGAGCTGGTCGGGCACGCGGTATCTGTACTGGCAGACCCCTCCCCAGTTCGACAACCTCTACGACCTCATGATGAAGCTCGCTGAGATCGACTTCAACGGCGACGGCGTGGCGGACATCCCGAAGAACGTGGCGAACGAACGAATGGTGGAAGACTACTTCTTGCTCTCGACCCAAGGCCTACGCATCAACCCGGCGGTGGACGGCTGGCTCAACTCCTACGAGGGCATCGTCAGCCACAGCATCCACGCCTACGCCGACGAGGTCCTCGTTGAAGATGGGAACGGGGGCCTGACGCGCACATACCCGAGCGCTCGGAACGACGGCGGCGCCATGGCGCTCTACACGACGCTGCGGCTCCGCGGGCTCAGCGCCGACGAGGCGCGCTGTTACACCATGCAGATCGCGCAGGACAAGCTCCTGACGGACCCCTCCGTGGTGGCCGCGGTGGGCATCGCCAGCCAAGACTTCGGATACCACACCTGGAAGTCCATCCCGCTCAACGTCGCCGAGCAGCCCTGCGTCACGGAGCTGGGCCCCTGAGGCTCAGGCCTTCAGCTCGCTGACGCGGGGCTTCTCCGCGCTGGCCTTCGCCGGGGCCAGCACGGTGGTGTCGGCGAGGTGAAACAGCGCCATGCCGCCCAACATCGCGCCGACGAAGATGAGCGCCTCGGACGCGCCGCCGACCACGCTGACCAGGGCGGGGCCCGGGCAGAAGCCGCCGAGGCCCCAGCCGACGCCGAAGAGCGCCGCGCCCCCGACGAGGCGGGGGTCGATGTCCGTGCGGGTGGGCAACGCGAAGACGCCGCCGAAGATCGGCGCGGCGAAGCGGGGCATGAGCCGGGTGGCGATGAGGTTCACGCCCATGGCCCCGCCCATGACGAAGGCCAAGGAGGGATCCCAGCTCCCGGCGATGTTTAAGAAGTTCACGACCTTCGCGGGCTGGGTCATCCCCGAGATCACGAGGCCCACGCCGAACAAGAGGCCGAGCAGAGTGACGCTCATCGTCGCGCGCATCACGCACCTCCCAGGAGCCGGTCCACCAGGACCGCGGTGATCATGCCCGTCGCCATAAAGGTCACCACGGCCACCAGGCTCCGCTGGCTGAACCGCGCGAGGCCGCAGACGCCGTGGCCGCTCGTGCAGCCGTTGCCCAGCCGCGTGCCGAAGCCGACGAGCAGCCCAGCGATGGCGACGAGCCAGGGCGACCGGTCAACACCGTACACAAAGCTGTCATAGCCCGAGACGACGGTCAGCAGCCCGGCGACGAGCAGGCCCCCCACGAAGGCCGCGCGCCAGCGTACGTCGCCGGGTTTGGGGTGGAGCAGCCCGCCGACGATGCCGGAGATCCCGGCGACCCGGCCATGGAGCAGGAGCATCCCGCCCGCGCTCAGCCCGATGAGGGCGCCGCCGAGGAGCGCAGAGAGCGGGGTGAAGTCAGGGTTCATAGGTCCTCCAGCGGGGACAGGACGACGTTCACACGAAGGATGAGGATGACGTGGCTCACAGCTCTTTGCCCAAGACGAACACCGCCATCACCAGGACGAAGACCGCGAAGCCACGACGGAGCGTGGTCGGGGCGAGGAGCGACGTCAGGCGACCGCCGAGCACGGAGCCGACGACGGCGCTCCCCGAGACCAACGCGGCGAGGCCAAGGTCGATGTCGATGTGGGCAGAATGTCCAGCGTAGCCTGCGAATCCTTTAAGCGCGATAACGAGCAGAGAGGTGCCTACGGCCTTTCGCATCGGCAGGCCGCCGAGCAGGTTCAGGGCGGGGACGACGAGGAAGCCGCCTCCCGCGCCGACGAGGCCGGTCACGACGCCGACGACGAGGCCATCGGCGATGACGCGCCACCAGGCCTGGGGAGGGCGCTCCTCTTCAGATCCGCTGCGCCCCTTAAACATCGCGAAGGCCGTGGCGAGCATCATCATGGCGAACAGGACGAGCAGGACCTTCGTGGGCACCCAGTCCGCGGCGTAGCCCCCGAGCGCCGCCCCGGCCATGCCCGCGGCGCCGAAGATGAGGCCGATCTTCAGCTCAACGTTTCCTTGGCGAAAGTGCTGCACGGCCCCGGCGACGGAGGTGATCGCGACGACGAGCAGCGAGGTCGCGATGGCCTCTTTGGGCTCGACGCCTAATGCGTAGATGAGGATCGGGGTGGTGAGGATGGAGCCGCCGCCGCCGAGCAGGCCCAACGACACACCGATGAGCAGAGAGAGCACGAGGGCGAGGGGGAGCATGCTGACCTCGGGTTGTGACGAAGGCCAGAACTGCAACCCCTATGCCAGCGGCTGAAGGGCCCCCGCGGCCCCTTCAGGGCGCGTCTGGGCGCGGGGCGTGTTTCATGAAACGGTTCAATGTTTCAAGTGGGCCGCCGACCTGCGACGTTCCCGCCGATCCGGGCGGAGCGAAGGCCTGAGGGGCCAGGAGCTGGCTGCCGCTCCCGCGTCCTGTGTGATTTGACACAGACCCCCTCTTAGACCTGGGTGTGACGCCACAGGGGCGACCGCCGCTCGATCCAAAAGGCCGGGGGATCCTGTCTCCCAACTGGCGGGCGATCAGGCTCCGGAGGTTCACGTCTCAGAAGCCATCCTGAGCATGATTCCGCCGCCCCCGAGGCGCTCCGTAGGCGGCGCGTGGTGTGGGGGGACACCGGCCCTCAGGACGGCCCGGGAGCCCCAGAGGAGCGCCAAGGCGCCCGGTGTGCGTGGCGCCCCATGCTCTGTGGGGTTGCGCAGCACGCGCTCTGCGCAGGGCTCAACGCGTTTAAGATTAAGTAATATTTGATCCTTTCAAAGAATAAACAAAGTATGTACTATTTCAATTTGATGCGATATATGCTCTGTCAATCGTAGGTTTGGCACACGTATTGCAATGCCCTTGTCATCCCCTGGAGTGTCCATGCCCAACACCAAGTCGCTGCTGGTCCCCGTCAACCCCGATGGGTGCGCCGAGCTCGTCGTCTCTCGCGCGACCGAGCTCGCCACCTCCCTTGGGGCGAGGATGACCTTGCTCGTTGTGGTCAACGCCCCCTCCGGCGTGCACCCTGGCGATCTCTCTCACGGCGACACCGTGAAGAGCAACCTGCAGCGTGAGGCCGAGGCGCGGCTGGAGGAGCTGGCGAGCCTCGCCCGGCCTGTGGTCCCGCGGGTGGACACCGTCGTCCGTTACGGCGACGTCGTTGACACCGTGCTGAACGAGGTGGAGGCCCAGCGCCCCACCATGGTCGTCATGGGCACCCACGGCCGCACTGGCCTCCGCCGGGTGCTCTTGGGCAGCGTCGCGGAGTCCGTCATCCGCCGGGCCACGGTGCCCGTCGTCGTCGTGCACGCCCCCGAGGGCACCCCCGATCACCAAGGCCGCGCCTACACCCAAGCCTCGGCTGAGGCCGAGGGCTGAGCGCCGCGCCGGAGATCCGATAGACTGCAGGCCATGAGCGCCTCGATTCAGTCTCCACAGCTTCGGCTGATCACCATCGGCATCTCCCACTACTGCGAGAAGGCGCGCTGGGCGCTGGAGCGCGCGGGCCTCCCCCTTGTGGAAGAGGCCCACGTCCCGCCGTTTCACGCGCCGTCGTCGCTGTTGAGCGGCGGGAACCGCACGGTGCCGGTGCTCGTCGCCGACGGGCGCGCGGTGACGGACTCGACGGCGATCTTACGCTGGGTGGACGAGCGGCTGCCTGAGCCCGCCCGGCTGTTCCCGGCGGAGCCGAACCTCCGCGCCGAGGTCGAGGCCCTGGAGGAGCGTTTTGACAAGGACATCGGCCCCCACAGCCGCCGCCTGGCCTACTTCCACCTGCTCGCCCACCGGGAGCTCGCGCTCCGGGTGCTGACGAAGGGGGTGGTCGGCCTGGAGGCGACGCTTTTGCCGCCGCTGTTCCCCCTCGTGGCGATGATCATGCGCTCGGCGATGAAGATTGACGCCGCGGGCGCCAACCGCTCCCTCAACACGCTCACCCAGGTGATCTGGGACGTGAACCAGCGGCTCTCCGACGGCCGCCGTTACCTCTGCGGCGACCGCTTCACCGCCGCCGACCTCACCTACGCCTCCCTCATCTACCCCGTGCTCTGGACGCCGGAGCTTACCGCCGGGGGCCCGACCCTCGCGGAGCTGCCCGCGGCGTACAGCCAGCAGATTCAGGCCTGGCGGCAGACCCCGGCGGGGGCGTTCGGCCTGCGGCTCTACGCTGAAGATCGTCGGCGATCGGCGTGGGGACCCTGACGAGGCCCCTTGCGCGGCGATCCAGCGCGGTTATGGTCCGCGCCCGCTGAACGTCGCCCGAGGCCATCATCTCCAACGAGCTGCTCATCATCCTGGCGCTGATCTTGCTGAACGGAGTCTTCTCCGGAGCGGAGATCGCCGTCTTGTCTCTGCGCAAGACCCGCCTCGCTGAGCTTCTGGAGCAGGGCAGCGCCCGCGCCCGGGCCGTGGACAGCCTACGCCGCGACCCGGAGCGGTTTCTGGCCACGGTGCAGATCGGCATCACCGTCGTCGGCGCCTCGGCGGCGGCCTTCGGAGGCGCCTCCTTCGCCGAGCGCCTGGCGCCGTCCGTGGCCGCGGTGCCCACGCTGGCGCCGTATGCGGACCAGATCGCGTTCAGCATCGTCGTGGCCTTGGTGTCGTACCTCTCCTTGGTCCTCGGCGAGCTGGTCCCCAAGTCCTTGGCGCTGCGGAACGCCGAGGGCTACGCCCTGCTCATCGCGCCGGTGCTCTCGGGCATCTCCCGGATCGCCACGCCTATCGTCTGGGTGCTCACCGAGTCGTCCAACCTCGTCCTGCGGGTGTTCGGTGACCGCACCACCTTCACCGAGTCTCGGCTCTCCCGCGAGGAGCTCCAGCAGATGATGGAGGAGGCGGGCAGCGCGGGGAGCGTGGCCCCCGAGGTGAGCGAGATCGCGTCCCGGGCCATCGACTTCGACGATCTCGACGCCTACGACGTCATGGTCCCGGCGCGAAACATCGTCGCCCTCGACCGCCAGGCGAGCCTCGCCGAGGTCGCCCGGGTGGCTCGGGAGCACACCCACACCCGGGTGCCCGTCTTTGAGGGCCACCCCGACAACATCACCGGGTTTATCAACCTGCGTGAGGTGCTCGCCGTGGGGCTGCAGGAGGGCAAGGTCGATCTCGGCAAGCTCATGCACCCCATCCCCTTCGTCGCCGAGAACATGGCCGCCCACGCCGTGCTCAACGAGCTGCAGGCCAAACGCAGCTACCTCGCCATCGTCGTCGATGAGCAGGGCAGCGTGCGCGGCATGATCACGATGGAGGACCTGCTCTCTGAGCTCGTCGGCGAGATGATCAGCGAGACGGATCGCCCCAAGGCCCACATCCGCCGGGAAGACGACGGCAGCTACACGCTCCTCGGCTCCACCCCGGTGCATGAGGCCAACCGCACCCTCGCCTTTGAGCTGCCCGAGGGCGAGGGCTGGTCCACCGTCGCCGGGCTCTGCATCGAGCTGGCCGGGCGTATCCCCGCCCAAGGCGCGGTGCTGACCACTGAGGACGGCGTCGTGCTGGAGGTCGTCGAGGCCACGCCGCGCGGGGTGAAGGTCGTGCGGGCGTCGCGGAAGGCCCGCCCGGCCGACGACCTCGACGCGCTCTCTGGCCCCATCGAGGACGTGGACGGCCCCGCCGCGAGCGAGGCCGAGCGCTGATCTCCCGCCGCCGGGCCCCGTGGCGCGGTATGATGGCCGGATGGAGCGAATCGAGCGCGGCTGGTACTACGTCGTTGAGCCCGAAGAGGGCCGCTACGCCCCGCCGGAGCGTCGTCTGCGCGCGCCGGACGGGCGTGTGCTCACCGTGCGCGCGCATGGCCACCCGGGCCGGGTCGAGGTGATCGACGCCGCCGGGGGCCTGCCCGTCGCGTCCCTGCTTCGCGCCGCGCGGGCGGTCGGGGAGGGGAGCGAGGCCCCGGCCCGGGTGGTGCTCGGCCCGGCGGGCGCCCAAGAGGGCCTCGGGGCGGACGGGGCGCTTCACCTCGACGGCCCGGCGGTCGTGAGCTCCCCGAGCGCCTGGCCCGTCGAAGAGAGGGTGCGCGGCCTGCTCAGCGCGGGAGCGCCGTCTCGGGCGGAGCTTGGGGACGCGCCCCAAGGCGTCGTCCCCGCGGCCTTGTTCTTCGAGTCCTTGATGAACTCGGACATGCCGCACAATGACGCCGAGATCTCCCAAGGTGTCTTACACATGGTCTCGTCGCTCACCGGCCTCGGCGTCGAGGTGCGGCTGGCGAACGTGAAGATGTCGATCACCGGCCGGGAGCGCCCGGTGATGGGCCTCGACCAGCTTGAGGCCGCCCTGCGTCGCGGTCCGGTGGGCCTCGTCTGCATCACGCTCCTGGAGGGCTACTGGGAGGGCGTGATCTCTTTGGTCCGCGCCCTGCGGGAGCTCGGCTGCCGGGGGCACATCGCCTTGGGCGGGGTGATGCCGACGCTCACCCCGGAGCACGTCGCCGCGCACTTCCCCGACGTGAGCTTCGTCTGCCGCGGCGCCGGGGAGGTGTTCTTGCCCCAGCTCGCCCAGATCTTGGGCGAAGGCGACATCGACACCCCGCTCACCGAGGGCCAGGTCTCGGCCTTGCTCCAGCTCGACGGCCTCATCGTCATCGACCGCGCCGGGGGGCGCCTGCTCTCCTGCAACAGCGCCAAGGTCGTGACCGTGTCGGATCTCGACCGGGTGCCGCTGGACCTCAGCTACCTCCGGCCCCACCACATCGCCGCCGGGGTGGAGCTCTCGACGTCCCGGGGCTGCCTGCACCGCTGCACCTTCTGCTCGATCATCGGCCGGGAGAGCTACCAGGCGCGCTCGGCGGGCAGCGTGTTTGATCTGCTGCGGGCCTACGATCAGCACTACGCCCAGATCTGGGGGGAGGGCCCCCGGGACGAGCGCGGGCGGAACACCCTCGCGCCCCGAAACGGCTACCGCGTTCACATCAGCGACGACGACTTCGCCTGCGACCGCGACCGGGCCTTGGCCTTCTTCCGGGGCATCCGCGAGACGCCGTTCCGGCTCTCATCCTGCCAGGTCTCCATCGCCGACCTCTGCCGCCGGGAGGGCGGGAAGCTCCTCGCCGAGCCCGACCACGAGCTCCTCGACGCGATGTCCCCCGACTGTTTTGACGACCACGGCGCGGCCTTGCCCGCCCGGGACTTCGTGGCGGATCACCGCTCCCGGGCCTGGTCGAGCTACCTGCAGATCGGCGTCGAGAGCTTCTCCGACGTCGAGCTCGCCCGGCTGGGCAAGGGCTACACCCGGGCGCACCTCCGGGCCATCGTCGCCGAGCTGAGCCGCCGCCAGATTCACCACGACGCCTACTTCATCCTCTCCAACGCCGAGACGACGGGCCCCGAGCTCATCGCGGTGCTGGACGAGGTCGTGCGCCTCAAGATCAGCCACCCGCTGTACTTCCACATCCGGTTCCCCGTCGTCGCCCGCCTCGTGAGCTATTTCCCGAGCGCGAGCTACCGCCGCCGCCTGCGCCAAGGCCAAGAGGGCGTGAGCCTCCTGCGCGCCGCGGCGTCGGTGCCTTCGCACCCCGAGCTCGACTACCCCTTCGTCGAGCAGGACGAGCCCCGGGACGAGGCCGTGCGGGGCCTCATCGATGACGGCGTGTTCACCGACGAGGCCCTCTACACCGGCTCTTACGACCGGGTGCGTCGCTCCTTGGTCGCCCGGTTCGCCGCCACCCGCGACCCCAAGGTCGAGTACCTCGCCCGCCTCGTCGATGACCGCGCCCGCCGCCGGGTCTTTGAGCTCATCGACGCCGCCCGCCGCCGCGGGCACGGGCCGAGCCCCCAGCGCGACTCCGCAGAGGAGGAGGCCCGGCTGCGAGAGGTCGGCGAGCAGCTCCTCGGCCCCACCTCGGGCTGGCTGCGGGCGTTTCAGCGCTACACCCAAGGTGGGGTGACGCGCCTCGTCGTCATCCCCACCTGGCAGTGTGAGCTGCGCTGCAATTACTGCTACATCCCCAAACAAGACGGTCGGGTGATGACCCGGGAGACCCTGGAGCGCGCCATCGACCTCCTGCTCTCCAGCGAGCGGGACCACCTCACGCTCCAGTATTTCGGCGGCGAGGCGCTCTTGGAGTGGGCGCTCGTGCAGCACGGGATCGCCTGGGGCACGGCCCGGGCGGCGTCGCTCGGCAAGACCTTAGACTTTGTGCTCAGCTCCAACGGCTGGTCGCTGGATGCGGAGAAGCTCGCCTGGCTCAAGCAGTACCCGGTGAAGCTTGAGCTGTCCCTCGACGGCGATCCCGACACCCAGCGCAAGTTCCGGGCGGCCCGGCGGGTCGGCGAGGACAGCTACCAGATGGGCATCGCGCCCCGGGCGGCGGAGATCCTCAGCTCGGGCCTACGCTATGACGTGATCATGGTGGTGCACCCCCACCACGTGCACAAGCTCTCCCAGAACTACCTGCACATCGTCTCCTTGGGCTTCCGTCGGGTGCAGATCAACTTCGCCTTGGGCAAGGTGTGGACCCAGGCCCAGCAGAAGACCTTGGCCTCGGAGCTCTTCACCCTCGCCCAGGCCCTCAAGGCCCGGGAGGCCGCCGGGGACCCCGTCGTGCTGGTGAACGCCGAGAACGCCCCGATGCCGATGCGGCTCAACGGCGAGATCACCGTCGATTGGGACGGCACCATCTTCGGCGGCAACGCCTTCTTGCACGAGACGGAGCACAAACACAAGTTCCGCCGGGGGCACCTAGACGATCTGTGCTCCTTTGATCGTTACTGGATGGACGCCCCGCCGAACGCAGAGCTGGTGCGCTGGTCCTATGAGCCCGAGGTCACCGAGAACAACCTCAAGGTCGGCGCGGTGGTGACGGGCTTCTTGCGCTGGTACCGCGGAGAGGCCCACCAGTGAGCTTCAGCGTGCCGGGGCCGAGCCCCTTGCCGACCGCGGCGCAGATCGATCGCCGGCTGCGTCAGATCCTCAGCGCGGACTCCGCCCAGACCGGCGACAACGCCCACACCGACCGCCTGATGATGATGCTGACGCGGTCGTGTGAGCTGCGCTGCTCCTATTGTTTTGTGGCGCTCTCCGAGATGCACTACGGTCAGGACCACCCGCCGGAGCGGGTGACCGAGGGGGTGCCCGCCGGGGATCTCTCCCTCGACACCGCGTCTCGGGCGCTGGACCTCCTGATGACCTCGGAAAAACCTCGGCTCTCGGTGCAGCTCTTCGGCGGCGAGCCGACCCGGCGCTGGGACACCTTGACCGGCGTCCTCCAGCTCGCCGAGGCCCACCCACGGCGCGGCGGGCGGCCTCTGGAGCTCCAGCTCACCACAAACGGCGTCGGCCTGAGCGACGCCCAGCTCGCCTTTTTGGCCGACTCCCCGGCGGTGGTGCAGCTCTCTGTGGACGGCGACGCCACGGGCAACCGCTTTCGGCGCCCCCACCTGCCGTCGGCCCAGCGCCCCGAGGCCCAGCCCGAGGCCATCACCGCCCGGCTCAACGCGGCCGGGGTGCGCTGGTTCTTAAACGTCACCGTGCCCCCGGCGGCCTGTGATGAGCTGCCGGAGCGCTACGAGCAGGCGCTCAAGCTCAAGGCCCCGGCGCTCCAGCTCAACTACGCCACGGGCATGCGCTTCTCCGACGCCCAGGCCGAGGCCTACCTCATGGGTCTGTGGCGGGTGCTGGAGCGTGACGCCCAGCTCCACCACCCGCTCAACCTCATGAACTGGCGAAACGCCGCCGACCCCGCGCCATTGTGTGGGGACGTCATCGTCGATGTTGACGGCGCCTTGATGCAGGTGGGCGGCATCTTCCACGAGCGCCGCTTCCCGACGCTGCGGGCGGCGTACAGCCACGGCCACCTGAGCGAGGCCGAGCGCTTTGAGGGGCGCCGGGCGAGCCTCCTGGAGCTGTGGCGGCGCACGAAGGACGCCCTCAGCCCGGAGGAGGCCGAGGTGTTCTTGTCTGGCATGCGCCTCGGCGCGGCTCAGGATCTTCTCTGTCGTGTCGCCGATCGCCAGCTTCGACCCCGCTGAGGCTGGCCGCGGCCTCCCGGCGAACAAGAATGTTCGCGGTCCTAAGGGTGCGGCGCCTGAGCCTAGGTGATAGACGCAGGGTCCGCCCGCTGACGGGCCTGTGGAGTCATCGACATGAGCGTACGGACAGGATGGACGGTGGCGCTGATCGGGGCCTTTGCCTTGGGCTGCTCCTTGGGCGGTAAGGGTGAGGACGGCCGCCCCAGCCGGGATGGCCGCGGAGATGACCCCGTCGACTCCGAGCCCGCGGAGACCGAGCCGCCGAGCTGGACCTGGACGCCGGTGCTCATCAACTTCGACGAGCTCCCCAAACAGATCGACGTCGACGAGCATTATTCGGAGTACCTCACCTTCGAGGTCGAGGACGGCAACTCCATGTGGGCCTGGGACTACGCCTCCTACTCCCGCTCCGAGCCCTACACCGTCTACACGACGAAGAGCGCCGGGGGCGCGGGCGACGAGTCGGACTTCGTGATTCGGTTCACGAACCCCGTGCGCGCCTTCGAGTTCTGGCTCCTCGGCGACCAGACCGACGGCCCCTTGGCCAAGATCACCGTCACGATGGAGGACGGCAGCACCGCCGAGGAGCTGATGGTCGGTGACGGCGGGTCGAGCTCCGCGGAGCGCGTAGACCTCTCGGCCTACGAGAACGTCGTCTCCGTCGAGGTCTACGAGATTGACGACCCCTACACCGTGAACTTCGACGACTTCAGCTTTGAGGTCCGGGGCGAGTGAGCCCCGTGGCGCTCAGTCCTCAATGGACGGCACGCCGTGGGCCTTCCGCCCGCCGCGGACGTGGATGTGGTCGGGAAGCTCCCCGTGAATCATGAGCGCGGCCATCTCGCAGGCCCGCTCAACCAGCGACCGTGACGCGGCGTGCAGGGCCTCGCTCTGCAGGACGGCGCGCACGTTGTTCTCCATGTCCTCAGCGGACCAGCCCCGGCTGTGCGCGATGTAGGGGAACTGCGGGAACTGCACGCCGAGCTCCGCGAAGAAGCCGAGGAGCTGGCCCGCGACGGCCTGCACGTTGTCTTGGCCTCCGGTGATGATGAAGGCCGCCGCCTTGTTCTTGAGCAGGTGGCGGTTGGTGAGTGTCTCTTGGTTCTGGATGCAGTTCATGCGCTCGACCATCTTGTAGTACAGACTCGACGCTGCGCCCCAGCGGATCGGCGTCGCGATGAGGTAGACGTCGGCCCAGTGCACCAGGGCCTCGTAGACGGGCTCCAGGCCGTCGTTGGGGTCGAGCTGGGTGATGGAGCAGGGCCAGGTGCAGGCCCGGGCGGACTTGGAGTAGAAGCCCTCGCAGGCCCGGAAGCTCAGGTCGCGCAGGCGGATGAGCTGGGTCTCTTGGCCGCAAGACGCGGCGTGGGCCAAGGCCGTCTCCAGGAGCGCGTCAGAGGTCGAGACCCGGGGGTGGCCTGGGGTCATCGCCGTCGTCGAGAGGCCGAGCACACGGATGGGCCCGGGCGCCCTCACGACCGGGCGCGCGAGGGGGTGCGGCGCGTGGGGGTGCTTGTGGCGGCGGGTGCCGTGGGCGAGATCGACGTAGACCTTACCGTCCTCGACCTTCACCGGCCACGACGCCACACGATCGGCCTCAAACCCGGGCTCTCCTTCGCCGGTCCTCGCGTGGAACTTCCAGTAATGCCAAGGGCAGACGACGTACTCCCCGTCGAGGGAGCCGTCGCAGAGCGGCCCTCCGGCGTGGTTGCAGGTGGCGGAGATCGCGCCGAAGCGCCCCTCATGAAAGGTGAGCGCGATGCGCTGGCGGCCGATGGTCACGGGCTGCACGGCCCGCTGGGACAGCGTGGCGGCGTCGCCGATGAGGCTCCACCCGGGGGTCTCGTCGTTGGACATGGGGCTCCTGAGCGATGGGGTTCTGTGGAGCATACACCGGATTCATCGGGCGCCTTGGGCGTAGGCGCCGCGCTGACAGCGGCGCGGCGCTGAGATACGGAGGTCCTGAGCGGGAAGGAGGCCCCGATGATCATTCGACCCGAGCGCGCAGACGACGCCGACGCCATCACCGCGGTGCATCGGGCGGCTTTCCCCGGCCCGGGTGAGGCGGCCCTCGTCCTGGCCCTGCGCGCCGCCGGGCGGCTGGTGGACTCCTTCGTGGCCGTCGAGGAGGGCGTCGTGGTCGGCCACGTCGGGTCGAGCCCGGTCACCGGCGAGGGCCTCGTGGCGGCCTTTGGGGTCGCGCCCCTCGCCGTGCTTGAGGCCTGGCGTGGCCAAGGGGTCGGCGCCGCGCTGATGCGGCGCAGCGTCGAGTCGGCCCGGGAGCGAGGCGCCGCGGCGCTCGTGCTGCTCGGTGACAGGCGCTACTACGCCCGCTTCGGCTTCGTGCCCGCGTCCCGCTTCGGGCTTCACGACGAGTACGGCGGCGGCGACGCTTTCCAGGCGCTCCCGCTCCGCCCGGGCGGGCTCGACGGCGCCCGGGGCGTCGTTCGGTACGCGCCGGAGTTTTTGGCCCTCGGCGACACCCCCTGATCCGACACAGACGAGCCCCAGAGGAGACCCCGATGCGCCACACCGACGCCACACGCGCCTTTGTCGCCGACTGCGCCGCCGCCTTGGGCCTGCCCGCCCCGCCGATGGACGAGGTGCAGCTCAGCACCTTCGGCGACAACGAAGAGATGGGCCGGGCGCTCAACCAGCTCGTGCTCACCGGGCCCAAACGCGCCACGGCGGCGCTTCTGCGCGACTACTGGGACGAGCCGATGCCCGCCGTCGGGGTCTGGGTCTGCTCCTTGTGGCCGGATGGCACCCCGGCGCTCCTCTGGCGGGTGCGCCAGGTCGACGTCGTGCCCTTCGGGGAGGTCGACGCCGCCTTCGCTTGGGACGAAGGGGAGGGGGACCGCACCTTGGAGGACTGGCGCCGGGGCCACCAGGCGTACTTTGAGCGCCAGGCCGCCGCCCAGGGCTGGACCTTCACCGACGCCGAGCCCATCGTGCTTGAGCGGTTTGAGCTGATCTGGCCCCGCCCCTGAGCTTCACGGCGGGCCTAGTCCCGGCGCCGCCAGGCCGAGGGGCTGTGGCCGGTGAAGGTGGTGAAGGCCAAGGAGAAGCTGCCCAGGCTGGCGAAGCCCACGCGTAGGCTCGTCTCGCTCACCGAGACCGCGGGGTCCTCCAGGAGCTCCATCGCCCGCACCATACGCGCGGTGTGCAGGAGCTGGCGGGGGTTCAGGCCGCAGGTCGCGCTGAGCTTTCGGTGCAGGCTGCGCTCGCTCATGCCCGCGACCCGGGCGAGGTCGGCGACGCTGAGGTCGTGCTGGAGGTGGTCGAGGGCGTACGCGACGGCTCGGGCGAGCTGGGGGTCTCGCGGTCGGGGCAGGCGTGTCGGCTCGGCGCGGGCGGCGTGCTCCCGGGCGAGGCCGGCCAGGGCCCGGAGCAGGTCGTTCGCCAAGGTGTCGTCGGGGTCGCGGTCGGGGCCCCAGCGCATCGCCGCCAGGAGGAGCTGCCGGGTGAGCTCATCGACGGCGAACACCCGGGCGCTCACGCCGAGCCCAGGGCAGAACGAGGGGCTGAGGTAGGTCGTGCGCAGCTCGGCGGGGCGGCCGAGGCGCACCCGGTGCAGCGTGCCGCCCTCAATCCAGGCGGCCCGCTGGGGCGGCAAGGTCCAGGTGGCGTCATCGAGCTCAAGCGTCAGGATCCCCGCCGCGGCGTAGAGGAGCTGGTGGCGCTGGTGCTGGTGCCAGGCGCCCTCGCCGGGCTCCAGGCGCTCGGCGAGGCCAAAGGCCGGGGCGGGGGCGTCATCGACGGAGAGCGTCTTCACCCCAACACTCTACCGCGGGCTCGTGGCCAGAGCGTGCTGCCAGGCGAGGCCGTAGACGCCGTAGGTGATGAGGTAGCTGAGGCTGTGCTCGGGGAAGGCCGCGGCGCCGGCCTCGGTGATCTCGCCGTAGATCGCGGCGGCGTCCTCCCCGGAGAGCGCGGCGACGGGGTCCTCCCGGGTGGCGAGCACCTCGACGACGAGCTCATCCATC
Source organism: Myxococcota bacterium (assembly GCA_023150845.1). GTDB lineage: Bacteria > Myxococcota_A > UBA796 > UBA796 > CAJQPC01 > JADKFE01. Next base: position 25,820 of record JAKLKD010000059.1, read on the forward strand.
GTCGTGAGGTAAGCCCGCTGCTCGGCGACGGCGTCAGCGACGGGCAGCGCCGCGCCACGGCCGGGGTAGACCGTCGTGTCTGTCGGCGCCAAGGCGCCCAGCTCGGCGAGGGCGGCGTCCCAGGCGGCGAGATCCGGCGTGGCGACGCCCTCGACGATGCCCCCCTCCAGCCAGGCGTGGGCCCGACCGGCGACCAGATCCCCCACAAACACGGCGTCACCGACGGTCGCGACGGTCTGTGTCGTCGTCACGCCGCCCGTTGAGAGCTCGGTGAGGGTCAAGGTGTTCCCATCCGCGAGGGGCAGCTCCAAGGCGCCGACGAAGGTGGTGTCCGGGCTGGGGAGGGCGGGGTACTCCCCCTCACCAAACATCCCGGCGCCGACGAAGTAGGCCTCCTTGTAGGCGTGGACCTCGGCCAAGGCCGCCGCCGTCGCCTCGCTCATCACCAGCTCAGCCCCAGCGGCCTGAAACACCGGGGCGCCGTTAAACTTGTCGGGGTTCGGGTGGGTGACCACCACCGTCGTCACCGGGGAGTCCGTCGCGGCGGTGATCTCGGCGAGGAGCTCCTGAGCGAGGGAGGGCAAGAACTGCGCGTCAAACACGATGACCTCCTCACCGGAGTCGATCCAGTAGGAGCTCGTGTCGAAGCCGTCGGCGCCGCTGGTGAAGGTGTTCACCGTGACCGGGGCGGGGGCGCAGGCGATGGCGAAGGGGAGCAGAGCGACGAAGGGGAGGTGGCGCATGGTGTCTCCGGGGCGAGGGCCGCAGGGCCCGTGAACACCTCCTCTGTAGCGGGGCGCACCTTGGCGAACATCCGCGCTGCGGACAACGATTTATCGCAATCCGCCAGTCTTGTCGGCTCGCTCGGGGCGGCTCAGGCGGTGATGCGGCGAGCGGCGTCGGTGACCGCGGCGCGGATGGACTCGTCCGAGCTGAGGCCGGTCAGGGCGCCGCGGCGGGTGAGGGTGGCCGCGCCGTGGGCGAGGGACCACAGGGCCGCCGCGCGGCTCGGGTCGCCCAGGGCCTCGGCCAAGGCGGCGAAGCAGGCCGCGCCCGCGGCTTGTAGGCCGGGGTGGTCGGTGTGCTGGAGCCCGGCGAGGTTGAAGGTGTCAAGGGCCTGGGGGTCGGCGGCGTAAAAGTCCAAGAGCGTCTGCGCCAGGGCCGGGCCGGGCTCCGGGCGCTCGGCGGCGGCGCGCAGCAGGGGCAAGAGCTGGCCCAGGCGCTCTTCGGCCAGGGCGGCGAGCATGGCGTCCGCGGAGGCGAAGTGCCGGTACGGCGCGGCGTGGGTGACGCCGACGAGCCGGGCGGCCTCGGTGAGCGAGAAGGCCCGGGGCCCCTTCGTGCTCACGAGCCCACGAGAGACCTCCAAGAGCGCGGCGCGAAGGTCGCCGTGGTGGTACGCGCGGCGGGGGGCGGCCATGGTGGGCTCCGTTTTTTTGGTGTGAAGACCACCAACATAACGCCGCGCTCGCACGACGCACCTCAGGGGTCGAGGCCATCCGCTGACCGATCCAAGAACGTCACGGCATGCCGTGGGCGCCGACGTTCACTTTGTGGGGCTTGTTTTGAGTTTCATCGCTATTCTGGATTTTGCGATCGGACGTTTATTTTTGTGCAGCCTTGCTACGATGACCCCCTTGCCCTCGTGGCGAGGGCCCAACGTGGTCACGGAGCTCCAAGATGGCACCCCCCGCGCCCCCTGAGGCCGCGCGCGCTGAGCGCACGGTTGAGGAATTTTTATGTCTCGGACCTTGGACCCTCGGCGCCCCCCTGAGCGTGGGCTCATGTGGGGTCGTCTTCGAGGCGACTCGGGTAGGCGACGGCGGCCCGCCCGTTGCGTTGCATGTCCCGTTTGCTCGACTTCAGAGCGACGCCACGTTTCGTGAGGCGTACCTACAAGACGCCGCCGCGAGCATGTCGTTTCAGCTCCCGGGGCTGTGCCCGACCCTCGACGGCGGCAGCAACGGCGTCGTCTGGCGTGTGATGCCCCTCATCGAGGGCTGGAGCCTCGGCGCGCTCATCACCCGCGCCCGCGGCCGCGGCCAGGGGCTCTCCTTCGCCTTCGCGCTCAGCGTCTGTGAGGAGGTCGGCGACACCTTGGCCGGGCTCGCCGAGGCGCGCTCCGCCCATGGGCGGCTGAGCCCGTCTCGGGTGCTCATCACCCCGGACGGCGGCGTGGTGCTCTGCGGCTGGACGACCCCGAACCTCGGCCCGCGGCCCTCCGCGCTCCTCAACAACCCAACGGCCATGGCCGAGCTCGCGCCGGAGCGCCTCGACGGCCTCAACGCCAGCGCCGCGACGGACGTCTACCACCTCGCGCTGCTCTTGGTGACCGTGCTGAGCCGGGGCAACCCGCTGCAGCGCGTCTCCGCTGAGCGGGTGCAGCGCGCGATCCTCTCCGAGGAGCTCGCTTTGCCCGAGAGCCTCTCGGGCCCCCTGTGCGCCATCGTCGAGCGGAGCCTCCGCAGAGACCACGGCGAGCGCCCGACCCTCAATGAGCTGCGCGCCGCCCTGCGCGCCGCCGCGTCGGACCTTCCTCCTTTTGGTCCCGCCGAGCGCCTCACCGAGCTGCAGAGCCTCACCCAAGGGCTGAGCGCGCCGAGCAGCCCCGCCGCCCGCGCCGCCGCGGAGAGTGAGGCCGTGGCGCTCTTGGAGCTCCTCCGTGGCCCCGCGGGGCAGGTGCCGGTCACCTTGCTCAGCGCCGGTCCCAAGCCCGGCGCGGCCGGCGCCGTCACCGCCGTCAACGCCGTCAACGCCGTCGCACCCGCCCCCGAGGTGACGCCGCCGCCCGTCGTGCGGCCGAGTTTTGTCATCGCCGCGGCCCTGATCATCCTCCTCTCGATGGGGGTCGGCGCGCTCATGAGCCACCAGCTTCAGCGCGCCCCGGAGACCCCAGCGGCGCAGGTGGTCGCGCCGCCGCCCGCGGAGCCGCCCGCGGAGCCTCCCGTCGAGGTCGCCGCGCCCGCGGAGCCTCCC
>JAKLKD010000403.1 GCA_023150845.1 Myxococcota bacterium
GCTCGGCGAGGCGACCCGCCTGCAGAGCGCGCTGGGCCGCCGGGAGGCGCTGGGCGGCGCGCTCTTCTTGTTGCGCCGGGAGGTGAGCGACGGCGCGCGACCCGGGCTCTACGAGGGTGTGCTCGGCCGCCCCTGGGACCCCGGCGACTTCGCCTCGCTGCGCCGCTCCAGCGCGCCGCCGGAGCCCGGGCAGCTCGACATCGGCGGGCTCTGGAGCTTAGAGGCCGGGGACTGGCGCCTGCTCCCGTCGCTGAGCGACCAGCAGGTCCGGGTGATCCTCACCTTGGCCCTCGATCACCCCGCGACCGGCCCGGCCTGCCGGGACCTGGAGGCCGCCGGGCGGGCCTCCGCGCCCTCCCCATGAGCGCCGCCGGGCGCTGGGCCGCCTGGGCGCTCGTCTACCTCGTCGGCGCCGTGGCCTTCACCTGGCCGATGCCCCAGCGCCTCGGCGACGCCGTCTGGGGCGACCGCTTCGACACCTGGACGACGCTCTGGCTCATCGACCACCTCCACGGCCGCCTCATGAGCGGCGACTGGTCGGAGACGAGCCAGGCCATCCTCTACCCCTTGGGCTACAACCTCTGGAGCTTCGGCCACGTCGGGGTGCAGCTCGTCGGCGTCGGGCTCATGGCGGTGGGCCTGCCCGTGGTCGCGGCCTACAACGTGCTCTGCCTCTTGGCGTTCACGACCTCGGGGCTCGGCGCCCACGCCTTGGGGCGGCGGCTCTCCGGCGGCGACGCCGGGGGCCTGCTCGCCGGGGCGATCTTCGCCTTCAACCCCTACACCTACGGGGAGATGGCCGCGGGCTGCGTCGAGCTCGTCGCCGCGGGGCTCCTGCCGCTCTACGCCTTGAGCCTCGTGCGCCTCGCCGACGCGCCGAGCCCCCGCCGGGCCGCCGTCGCCGGGCTCACCCTCGCGGTGATCGGGCCCTTCAACTGGTACTACACGGCCTTCGCCGGGATGTTCACCGGGGCGTTCTGGCTCTGGCGCCTCGTCACGCCCTCGGCGACCCGGACCAAGACCCTCACCTTGTTGCCCCTCGCCGTCTTGGGCGCCGCGCTCACCAACGCCCCGCTCATCCCCAAGGTGCGCCAAGAGACGCCCACCCGCGCCGAGATCAGCGCCGAGACCTTCTCCGAGGCCCGCTGGCGCGACGCCATGACCCTCACCGACGGCTCGATCCCCCTAGGTGAGCTCACCGAGGCCCGCATGGAGTCCGCCGACGCCATGCAGGTCGTGATCAACTCGACCTCCCTGCAGAACCTCGCCCGAGGCGGCTTCCCGACGAACCCCCTGGAGAGCACGCCGGGCCGCCTCGCCTGGATCGTCGGCCTCCTGGGCCTCGCCGCCGCGGGCCGCCGGGGCCTGCCTTGGGCGATCTTCACCTTGGGCTTCACGACGCTCACCTTGGGGCCCTTCTTGCAGCTTGACGCCACGCCGCCCCTCCCGGAGTGGTCGTCCCACACCCCGCTGCCCTACTACGCGCTCTACAACGAGCTGCCCTTCTTCGCCAAGGCCTACCGGCCCTACCGCATCGGCGTCTTGAGCCTGCTCTGCCTCGGATCCTTGGGGGCCGTGGGCCTCGCCGCCTTGGCCAACCGCCCGCGCTGGGCCTTCGCCGCGCCCTTGGCCCTCGCCGCGAGCACCCAGCCGCTCTGGACCGGCGCCGCCGACCGTGAGCTCGCCGACGCCCGGCGACCGGCGGCCTATGACCAGCTCCAGGGCGCGCCCTCCGGCGCGGTCATCGAGCTGCCCCTGCTCTACCAGCCCGCGACCCCGGCCAACGCCCGCTTTCAGTACAACCAGCTCGCCCACCGCCGCCCGATGCTGAACTGCAACCAGCTCATCCGGCGCACAGACCTCGCGCGGTTCCGGGACTATGTGCAGCAGAACACCCTGCTCAGCTTCGCCCTCGACCTCGGCCGCGCCGAGCCGCCCTACGGCTTCACCTGGGCCGACGTGCGAGCGCTCAAGGATCAAGGCTTCGGGCTCATCCTCACCCACACCGAGCTGCCCGAAGAGATCGCCCAGCTCGCCGGGGACCAGGCCCACGCCGACCGCCTCCGCCAGCCCGCCTGGGACCTCCTCGACGCCGCCTTCGGGCCGCCCGCCGTAGAGGCCGACGGCCTGCGCGCCTACGCCTTGCCCGACGACGCCCCCACCGAGGGCGAGGTCACGAGCGCCGGCCACGCCTGGTCAGACCTCTCAACCAAATGGGACAGCGTCACGTTACACTTGACACTTTTACCCGACGCCGAGGGCCTAAGCTTGCCCTTGGGCGACGGCGCCACCCGCCTCTCCTTGTGGGCGCTGCGCCCGGCCGCGGACCCCGGCGACGGCGCGCTCACCCTGATCGTCGGCGACTCGCGCCTGCCCCTGCCGACGACATCGGGCGCCTGGACCCGCCTGGAGCGCGCCCTGCCCCCTGGCGTCACCGAGGCGACCCTGAGCGCCGAGGGCGGCCCCGTGCGCCTGCGCCTGAGCGCCGTGCAGGTCGAGCGCGCCGGGGTGACGCCATGAGCCGCCTCACCCGGGCGCTTCTCGCCGCGGCCCTGGGCGCGCTCTGGTTCTGGGGCGGCCCCGCCGAGGGCCTCGCCGATCGAATTGCCCGCGCCCGGGCCGAGGAGCTGCGGAGCGAAGGCGCTGGCCTCGCCGTCGAGGTGATCCTCCGCGCCGCCGACGACGCCCCCGAGG
>JAKLKD010000404.1 GCA_023150845.1 Myxococcota bacterium
GGCGATGCGCGAGCCAGATGCACGGGAAGACGCCGACGTTCGCGGGCACGGTGTAGCCGCGCATCGGCAGCTCCGCCCGGGTGACCCGGCTCACGAGGGGCAGCACGGGGTGCAGGCGCAGGGTCTCGCGGCAGACGGCGTCGAGGAAGGGCAGGCGCTCCAGGGCCTCGGGGGCGACGTCGGGGCCCAAGGCGTCGAGCTCGGCGCCGAGGCGCTCGGCGGCGTCGGGGTTGTCCATGAGCTCCCACACCGCCCAGCTCAAGGAGGTGGTGGAGGTCTCGTGACCGGCGATGAGCATGGTCATCATCTCGTCGCGCAGGGCCTCGTCGCTCATCGCCGAGCCGTCCTCGTAGCGGGCGGCCATCATCAGGCTGAGGATGTCTGTGCGCCCGTCGAGGCCACGCTCCCGGCGGTCGTGAATCTCCGCGTCGACGACGGCGTGAACGGCCCGGCGCTCGGCCATGGTCTTGGCCCAGGGGCCGAAACGCTGCTGCAGGACGGGGACGTAGAGCGTCAGGGGGTTGAGGCCCTCCAGGAGCGCCACGACGGGGCGCCGGGCGGCGGCGCGGCGGCCAAAGTCGGCGACGCCGAACACGGCGCTGAGGATGACGTCTAAGGAGATGCTCTGCAGCTCCGGCGTGAGGTTGATCGGCTTACCCATCGGCCAGGCGCCGCAGCTCGCCTCGGTGGCGTCGTGGATGACCTGGGCGTAGGCCCGCATCCGCTCGCCGTGAAAGGGCGGGGTGAGCAGGCGGCGCTCGTGGCGGTGGGGCTGGCGGTCGAGCAGGATCAAGGAGTGCCGGCCGAGGAGCGGCAGCAGCATGGCGTTCCCCGAGCCAGGCCCGAGGGTGTCGGGGCTCGCGGTGAACACGGCCTTGATGCTCTCGGGGTCACTCACGAACATGGCCTTGCCGAAGATCGCCATGTTCACCGAGAAGTCATCGCCGTACCGATCGTGGCACTCCCGCAGGAAGGTCGTCGGCCGGGCCATCCACCGCGCGGTCTGAACGGCCATGGGCTGGGTGCATCCGGGCGGCAGCGACATGTCGGCCTCTGAGCGGTTGGACGGATAGATTGCCGATCAATGGCCACAGGAGCAAGCATCGTGACAACTCCTCTGATGATTCTGCTCGCGTGTCGCGCTCCGAGCGCCCCTGAGCCCAACCCGAGCCCAGCGGCGGCGAGCCTCACCATCGAGGGGCCCACGAGCCCCGGCGGCGCGTCGACTCGGCTCGTTGTGCGGGACGGGCGCCTCAACGTGCTCGCCGAGGGCGCCCCCGTCGTGGGGGAGCGCCTGCAGGTGGACCTCGTGACGCCGGGCTTCATCGACGCCCACGCCCACCCCGGCGGCCTCGGCGACTGGCTGGCGGAGCTCGACCTCACCGACGCCGAGAGCCTCGCCGAGGTGAAGCGCCGAGTGGCCGCGGTGAGCCTGCCGCCTGGGGAGTGGCTCTTGGGCCGGGGCTGGGACCAAAACGACTGGTCGGACGCCCCGGCGGGCGGGTTTCCCCACGCGAAAGATCTCGACGCCGTCACCGGCGACCGCCCAGCGGCGCTCCGGCGCGTCGACGGCCACGCGGTCTGGCTCAACAGCGCGGCCCTCGCCGCGGCGAAGATCACGAAGGACACCGCCGATCCCCCCGGCGGGCGGATCTTGCGGGACGCCGACGGCGCGCCGACGGGGGTGCTCCTCGACAACGCCATGGACCTCGCGCCGGTGCCCGAGCCCGGGGCTGAAGAGCGTGCCCGGCGCCTGCGCGGCGCGCTCCTGCTCGCGGCGCACCAGGGCCTCGTCGGCGTACACGACATGGGCGTAGACGACGCGCTCCTCGCCACCTACACCCAGCTCGACGCCGCCGGGGAGCTGCCCATCCGGGTCTGGGTCTACCTCACCCCGGACAGCGAGGCCGCGAGGCGCCTCTACGCCGAGGGCCCCTGGAGGGGCGACCGCCTGGAGGTGGTCGGCATCAAGGCCGTCGCCGACGGCGCCTTGGGCTCACGGGGCGCCCGGCTCTCGGCGCCGTACTCCGACGACCCCACGAACCACGGCCTCACGTTGATGAGCCGGGAGGAGCTCGCCGCGGTCACCCGCAGCGCCTTGCCCCGGGGCGGGCAGGTCGCCGTACACGCCATCGGCGACGCCGCGGTGAGCGACACCCTCGCCGCCTTCGCCGAGGCCCGGGAGGCCCTGCCCGGCGCCGCCGCCGTGCCGCTCCGCCTGGAGCACGCCCAGGTCGTGCGCCCTGAAGACTGGCCGCGCCTCAAGGAGCTCAACGTCGTCGCGTCGATGCAGCCCACCCACGCCACCTCGGACATGCCCTGGGCCGAGTCGCGGCTGGGCCCAGAGCGGGTGGACTGGAGCTACGCCTGGCGCGCGCCGCTCTCCCTCGGCGTCGTGCTGGCCTTTGGCTCGGACTTCCCCGTGGAGCGGGTCTCGCCGAGCTACGGCCTCTGGTCGGCGACCACCCGCATGAGCCTCGACGGGGCGCCTCCCGGGGGCTGGCGGCCGGAGCACCGCCTCAGCGTCGATGAGACGGTGACGGCCTTCACCAGCGCCACCTACGCGGCCTTGGGCCGTGAGGGCGGCACCATCGCCGAGGGCGCCGTCGCCGACCTCACCCTCTGGCGCGCCGAGCCCCGAGAGGGCGGGGTGTGGTACGAGCCCGTCGCGGTGCTCATCGACGGGCGGATGT
>JAKLKD010000405.1 GCA_023150845.1 Myxococcota bacterium
ACGATGGCCGCGTCGTCCAGCGCGCGGGGCGCCAGGGTCAGCCGGGGGGGTGTGCCCTCGGCGAGCGCCCGGTCGAGGGCCTGACGCGAGAGCGGGATCACCCCAGCGACCGGCGGGACGGGCGGGATGCCCAGCCGAGCTTCTCCTCCAAGGTCGCCACGCAGATCGGCCCCGCCTCGGTCATCCCGTAGAGCGAGGTCACCTGGGTCGTCGGGGCCAAGAAGCCCTTGAGGGCCTGCAAGAAGCGCGGCCGCACCGGGGCGCTGCCGAGCACGACGCAGCGCACGGTGTCCGGCAGCGGCCCCGCCGACGAGCGCCGCATGAGCTCCCGCCAAAGGTACGGCGCGCCGAAGTAGCCCTGGGCCTGGCCGCTGCGCAGGAGCGCCTCGACCCGTGCCGCCCGGCGATGGCCCCGGCCGTGGGCGAGGTGGGCCTCGACGCCGAGGTAGAGCGCGTAGAGCGCCTGGGGCAAGGTGTCCACGACGAGCTTCGCGAGCCCCTCCACCACAAACAGGCCCCGCACGCTCTCCATGAAGCCGCGCAGGCTGCGGTGGGTGTGCAGCACACCCTTCGGCGCGCTCGTCGTGCCCCCGGTGTAGACCACGATGGCCGCGTCGTCCAGCGCGCGGGGCGCCAGGGTCAGCCGGGGGGGTGTGCCCTCGGCGAGCGCCCGGTCGAGGGCCTGACGCGAGAGCGGGATCACCCCAGCGACCGGCGGGACGGGCGGGATGCCCAGCCGAGCGCGGCGAGGCCCCGGAGCGGGCGCAGGGCGCTGAGGCCGCGCAGGGCCGGGTGCACGATGAGCCAGCGGGGCTCGGCGGAGGCGACCCGGCTGAGGTAGACCCCGTCGCCGAGCCCACCCTCCAGGAGCACGGGCACCCCGCCCAAGGCGATGACGGCCAAGGTCGCGGCGAGCAGCTCAGCGCCTTGGGGGAGCTGGATCACCACGCGGTCCCCTGGGGCGAGGCCCGCGGCGTTGAGGATCACGGCCGCGGCGTCTACCCGCCGCCGGAGCTCCCCGCGGCGCACGGCGCGCCCGCTGGGCTCCCCCAAGGCCAGGGCCTCCGGGTCCCGGTCGAGGTTCTCCAGCACGAGGCCCGCGAGGTTGGCCATCAGACGCTCCGAGGTGGCGACCGCACCAGAACCTGCCGTCGCGCAGCGCGCCAACACGAGCGCGGACGCACGACCTGTTAATGGTCTCCTTCGGGGCAGACATCCCCTCCCCGCTTAGAACGGAGCGACCTTGCGACCTGAGTCCACCTCCCGCCCGCTGCTCATCGAGGGCCTGGGCCGAAAGTTGCCCGCCCGCGTGCTCGACAACGAGGCGCTCTCCGCGCTCGCGGGCAAAGATTATCGAGGCGTCGAGGCGCGCTGCGGCGTGCGTACACGGCACTTCGCCGACCGGGCCGCGGGCGAGACGGCGCCGGTCTTGGGCGCCCAGGCCGCCGAGGCCGCCATGGCCGACGCCGGGGTCACCCTCGCGGACATCGACCTGCTCATCAGCGCCTCGGGCACCTCCCACCAGTTCATCCCCGATCAGGCGGTCTTCATCCAGCGCGCATTGGGCGCCGGGCGCAGCGGCCTCGCCTGCTTCAGCGTCCACACGAGCTGCCTGAGCTTTTTGACCGCCCTCGACATCGCCGCGAGCCACCTCGCCTCGGGGCGCTGCCGCCGCGTGCTCATCGTCACCTCCGAGCTCGCCTCAGCGGGCCTCAACCTCCTCGACCCCGAGTCGGGCCCGCTCTTCGGGGACGCCGCCGTCGCCGCCGTCGTGCGCCGCACCACCCCCGACGACCCGGTGAGCCCCAACGCCGCGATTCACCGCGTACGCTTCGAGAGCTACGGCGACGACGCCGACCTCACCGGCGTGCCCGGCAGCGGCACCAACCTCCCCGCGAACGACCCCAACACCCCCCTCGACGCGAGCACCTTCCGGATGTCGGGGCTGAGCCTGCTCAAGCGCGCCTTACGGTACATCCCGCCCTTCGTCGAGCAGCTCTACCCCGAGGCCATCCACGGCACGACGGACAACCCGGTCTACATCCTGCACCAGGCGAGCCGGGCCGGGCTCAACCTCGTGGGCTCCTTGAAGCTCCCCGAGGAGTCCATCGTGCGTACGCTGGAGGAGTACGGCAACTGCGTCGGGGCGTCGATCCCGCTCACCCTGCTCAAGGCCGTCGAGACGGGCACGCTCCGCCGGGGCCAGACCGCCGTGCTCATGGGCACCGCCGCCGGGGTCACCTACGGCGGGGTCGTGCTCACCTACTGAGCCGCTCAGTAACGCCCGGCGAGGCGAAAGTTCGCGGAGAGCGCGCCTCGGGCGTAGGGGTAGAGCGAGAGCTGCTCGGCGTCGTTGTAGAGCAGCGACGCCTCCAGGCGGGTCGAGCCGCCGTCCTCGTCGCCGAGCTCACCGTAGACCTCGGCCCGCACCGAGAGGTAGCTCCCGCCCTCGACGCCGTAGTAGTACATATCCGGCAAGGACACGGCCCCGGCGCGCAGAGACCAGCCCGCCGCGGCCTCGCCGAAGCCCAGGCTGTGCAGGCCGATCATGCCCTCGTGGAGCAGGGGCTCGGGGCTCCAGGAGACGGCGGCGACGAGGTCCAGGCGCCCGACGAGGTCGTGCTGCTGCACATGGGCCGTGCGGAAGGGCACCCGGGGCGGCTCCGCCTCCATGGGCAAGACCGCCGTGGTCGGGTCGCCGTCCTCGTTCACCGTGGCCTGCTCGGCGTAGCCTGGCGGCGCGGTGAAGGGCAGCTTCCGGGCGTAGAGCGCCGTGCGGCCCGCGGGGCTCTGGAGCGCCTTGAACCCGCCGCTGAGATAAGCCGGGCGCTCGTCGAGGCCGCGGTCGGCGAGGGCTGAAGCGAAGCCCCCGAGCCGGTCCTCGCCGAGGTGCAGGTAGCCGCCGCGCCCGCTCACATAGCCCGCGTAGACCGAGCCCAAGGCCCCGTTGTAGCTCGCCCCTGCGATGAAGTCGGAGCTGATCGTGCTCACCCCGAAGTCCTCGTCCCAGTTCAAGGGCGCGAGCATCACGGCGACGGGCGTGTAGATCATGTACGTCGCCGACATCATCGCCCGGGTGTACGAGCCGCCGAAGCCCGTCGACGAGAACGCCACGGAGCTTGAGTAGAAGTAGCCCAGACGCCCGATCCGCCCGGCGAAGCCGAAGGCCCCGGCGCCCAGGTCGAGGGGCCGCATCGCGACGCGGTACTCCTGGGGGCAGCTCCCGAAGGGGTAGCTCGTCTCCACCGTCGGCACGTCGGTGACCCCGAAGGTCGCCGCCTGCT
>JAKLKD010000406.1 GCA_023150845.1 Myxococcota bacterium
GCGAAGAGGCGCGAACAATCGTTGACCAAACGAGCTTGGGAAGTACTGGGAAGTACGCGGAAGTACGGGTCAATGAGGGGGTTCGGCTGGTAAGTACGTTGGTATCTTGAGAGTTGACGAACATGGGTCGTGAGTACGTTTCTGGGGTGGCGCGTGGCGCTACGATGGCGTTCTGGACGCGGTCGGTTTGGAGCGGTCCAGAGTTACGTTTTGTGAGGGGCCTCAGAATGGCCTGAAAAATAGTTACGTTTCGTCTCGGCGGACGCCGCTGACGTGGAAGTACGCCTCGGGCGGGGTCAGTCGGTGTGGAAGGAGGCTTGAACGTGCTTCTTCGTCGAATCTTGGCGCGATTACGGCTTGAGGCGCCGCGCCTCCGGGCGTTGAAGCCAGGAGGCGGGCGCCGCGTGTTGGGGCTCGCTCAGCCGAGGGTCACGACGGGCTCGTCGAAGCGCAGCAGCTCGTAGATCGGCACCTCAAGCACCTCGGCGTAGCGAGCGAGCAACGGCACGGACGGGCAGCGGGCGCCGGACTCGTGACGGCTGACCTCGGCGGCGTCGGTGTTGAGCAGGGACGCAACGTCGCGTTGGCTCAGGTCGCGGGCTCGGCGCAGGGCGCGCAGGCGGGCGCCGACGCGGGCCTTGAGGGCGTCGGTGTCTGTGTCGGGGGTCATTTGTCCTCCGAATCGCCACGAGATGTGACGCTGAGCACGGCGTTGATGGCCCGGATCGCCTCGTCGCGCTGGGCGGGCTCGGCCTCTCGGAGCAGGGTTAGAGCGCCCTCGATGTCGCGGAGGAGGTCGAGGGGCTGCTCGTGGTCGAGGAGCACAGTCAAGCTCGACTGTAGGCCCCGGGCGATGGCGTGGAGAGTGATGAGGCTCGCGGCGCGCTGGCCGTTCTCGATCTTGCTCAACTCGGCGTGGCCGACTCCGGCGCGCTCGGAGAGCTGGCGTTGGGTGAGGCCGCGAAGCTCGCGGAGGGTGCAGATGCGGCGTCCGACGGTGCGGATGAGCTGGGTTGGCGGTGTCATCAGCGCACCTCGTCGGTGAGCGTGGTGAGCGCCAGGAGAGCTTCGCCGAGGTGGTCGTGGGCGGCCTGGAGGGCGCCGGGCTTGCCGTGGAGGCTCGTGTGGAGGTCGTGCAGCGGGGCGAGGTCGGCGTCGGTGAGGGGACGCTGGCGGAGGATTCGTGTGAGGTGGAGTAGGACGGCCTGGGCTGCACGGGCCTGCTGGTCGAGGCGTCGGGGGCCGGTGCCGATGGCAGCGCGGAGCGCCGCGATGGCCTCGGTGAGCGGAACCAGGGCGTCGGCGCCTTGGTTCAGAGGGCGCGGCGGGGTGTGTGGAGGGATAGTGGCTTGCTCGACGCAGAGGGCCGTCTGGAGGTTCGCCGCGCGGGTGACGTTGAGGGTCAGGCCGTCGAGGTGAGATTGCAGGTGGGTGAGGTCGAGCATGAGCGGGCGTGGGTCGGCGTCGGCGCCCTGGAGGGTGGTGAGGGCGAGCGCCTCGGCGTTTGTGCAGGCGCGCTCGGCGATGGGGAGGAGGTCGTCGAGGCGGTCGCGAGCCTGGAGGAGCTGAGCGTAGAGGTCGAGGCTCAGGGCTTGAGGGTCGGTGGGCATGTTTGATTCCCGAGTGAAGGTTTGGAGTCTGTGTTGGGCCTGGGCAGAGCGCGGCCCTGGGTCGGGTCGTTGGTTGAACGACGCGGCCTGAGCGGGCGGACGCGGGGAGGCCGAGGGCGGGCCCGGATCCCCCGCTGGACGGCGCGGGATCGGCGGGCAGAGCTCGGCCAAGGATCGCCGCCGGAGGGGATCCCGCGGGTATCGCTGGCGTTGGCGCTATAGGCGGAAAATCCGCCTGGGACCTATGTTTAGGTCACCCGGGGCGGCTCTCGCGGGGGCTCTGGGACCTCGCTCGACGGCGGCTTGCTGGCGTCGGAGCGAACTCGGGAATTATGTTCAAGAGGCGGGCAGTTCCACGCTGCTCGCCGGGGTCGCTGATGTGTAAGCATCTTCGGCTCCGGGGTCCGGTGGAGGCTGCAACCTCTACCGGGCCCGTTTCGGCTGGGGTTAGGGTGTCAGACGGTGCTGAGGAGCACCGGTGATAGTGTTACATAATGCCTGGGGGACGGGCAATGGCGGAATGATCAATTTTGAGGAGAAAGTTGTTTGTGTCGGTAATCGTTAGAGAATAGGTGCGCGTCGAGATGAGGTAGACTCTCGCGGAGCACGTCGAGGACAGGAGATCAAGGTGGTCAAGCCATGTGAGAATGAGGAGTGCGGGAAGCCGTTCATCGCGAAGCGGCGCGACACGCGGTTTTGCTCGGCGAGCTGTCGGGCGCGGGCGCACACGCTCAAGAATCGGCGTGAGCATCTGCTCGCACGGTCGGGCGCTGCGGCTCGTGTAGAGGTGGTGCCTCCGGCGACTCCGGCGGCGGCGCGTCTGGAGCGGCGGGTGCGCGGGGTCGAGACGGCGCTGGAGGCCGCGCGGGTGGAGGCGGTGCGTGGGCTCGGTGAGCTGGCGGCGGAGCTGCGGGTCGGGCGGGACCAAGCCGCCAAGACCGTCGCGGAGCTCTCGGCGCGAGTGGACGCGGAGGTCGCGGCCCAGGCGAAGCGGGCGCGGGCCGCCGCTCCTGAAGGGCGGCGGCGAGACGTGCGCATCCGAGAGATCGAGGCTCAGTTG
>JAKLKD010000407.1 GCA_023150845.1 Myxococcota bacterium
CGGTCATCGCCGGGGTGGACCTCTTCACCCCGCTCGACGGCGTGATTGACCTCGTGGCCGAGCGCGCGCGCCTCGACAAAGAGATCGCCCGAGTCGAGAAGGACAAGGGTGACCTCGAGAAGCGCCTGAACAACCCCGGCTTCATGGAGCGCGCCCCTGCGGACGTCGTGGTGGGCTTCCGCGAGAAGCTCGCCTTGGCGGATCAGCGCCTCACCCAGCTTCGCGCCTCCCGCGCGAGCCTGGGCTGAGGGGAGGGCGGCGCGATGACCTTAGACGAGCTCGTCAGCCTGGCCTTGGCCGAGGATCTTGGCCCAGGGGACCTCACCACCGAGGCGACCGTTCCGCCCGACCTGTTGGGCACGGCGCGTATCGTGGCGAAGCAGGCGCTCGTCGTCTCGGGGGTTCGCGCCGCCCGCCGCGTCTTTGAGCGCCTCGGCGTCACTTGGGAGTGCCGGGCGCAGGACGGCGACCGCCTCTCCCCCGGGGACATGCTCTGCGCGCTCTCCGGGCCCCTCGCCGGGGTGCTCAGCGCCGAGCGTGTGGCGCTCAACCTGCTCATGCACCTCTCCGGCGTGGCCACGAACACCGCGTCCATCGTCGCCGCCGCCGAGGGCCAGGTGAAGGTGGTCTGCACCCGCAAGACCACGCCGCTCCTGCGCAGCCTGGAGCGTGAGGCCGTGCTGCACGGCGGGGCCTCGCCGCACCGCTACGGCCTCTTCGACGGGATCCTCATCAAAGACAACCACATCGCCGCCGCTGGGGGCGTCGGTGAGGCCATCCGTCGCGCCCGGGCCGCGGCGCATCACCTCGTGCGGATCGAGGTGGAGGTCGAGAACCTCCACCAGCTCCGCGAGGCGCTGAGCGCCGGGGCCGAGGTCATCCTCTTGGACAACATGGACGACGCCACATTGGCCGAGGCCGTGGCCGTGGCCAAGGGGAGGGCGCTCCTGGAGGCCTCGGGCAACATGGACGCCGCGCGAATCGGGCGCATCAAGGGCGTCGGCCTGGACTTCATCTCCGTCGGCGGGCTCATCCACCAGGCCCGCTGGGTGGACTTCTCCTTACGCGTAGACCCCGTGGTGCGTGATGCCGCCGCCCCCGCTTGACGAGGCGGCGCTCCGCCAGGCCTACGGGCGCCCGGTGGTGCTCTTGCCGAGCTGCGGGTCGACGAACCGTGAGGCGGCGCGGCTCGCCCAGGAGGGCGCCGAGCACGGCCTCGTCGTCATCACCGAGCGCCAGACCGAGGGCCGCGGGCGTCAGGGCCGGGCCTGGACCTCGTCTGAAGGCCAGAACCTCACCTTCTCGATGGTCCTGCGCCCCCGGCTGCCGACGGCCCAGGCGCCGCTCTTGTGCCTCGGCGCCGCTGTGGCCATCGCCGAGGTGAACGACCTGCGCATCAAGTGGCCGAACGACGTGCTCGATGACGAGGGGCGGAAGGTCTGCGGTGTGCTCGCTGAGCTCGTCACCGTCGGCCCCCGCCTCGACGCGGTGATCCTCGGCGTCGGCCTCAACGTCCACCAGACCGACTTCCCGAAGGAGCTGCCGAACCCGGGCTCTTTGGCGCTCTTAGGGCGTCAGGTGGACCGGGCGGCCCTCTTTGGGCGGCTCTGCCGGGAGATCCTCACCCGGGCGACGGAGCTGGAGAACAACCCCGGCTGGGTCTTGGAGGCCTGGCGCCAGCGCTCCCACACCTTGGGGCGCCGGGTGCGCGTCGGGGAGCTAGAGGGCGTCGCCGAGGACATTCGCGACGACGGCGCCTTGCTCATCCGCACGCCCCGGGGCCTCAAGCCCGTGCTCACCGGGGACGTGGAGCTCGTCGGCCGGTTGTAGTCAGTGACTACATCGCCCCAGGATCAGAGCACCTTCACCGCGGCGAGCACGGCCTCGACGTGGCCATCGACCTTCACCTTCCGCCAGACGCCGCGGATGACGCCCTCGGCGTCGATGAGGAAGGTGGAGCGCACGGTGCCCATGCTCACCTTGCCGTAGAGCTTCTTCTCGCCCCAGGTGCCGTAGGCCTCGTGCAGGGTGTGGTCGGCGTCGGAGAGCAGGGGGAAGGTGAGGCCGTACTTCTGGATGAACTTGTCGTGGCTCTTGAGGCTGTCGCCGCTCACGCCGTAGATGGCGGCGCCCGCGGCGGCGAACTCGGCGCCGAGGTCACGAAAGGCGCAGGCCTCCTTGGTGCAGCCCGGGGTGTCGTTCTTCGGGTAGAAGTAGAGCACGACGGGCTTGCCACGGAGGCTCGAGAGGCTGACCTGCTCGCCGGTGGACGCGGCGGCGGTGAAGTCGGGGGCTGGCTGACCGATCTCTGCGGGCATCACATGCTCCTGTGGGGGCGCGGAGGCGCCGACCCGTTGAGCGTCCTATAGCGTGTTCTTGGGGTGGCGTTGCGCGGGTTTTGCCAAGCGGCTTGGTCAATCCGCCTCAAAGAAGCGGGCGAGGGGCTCGGCCTGGTCTCGGGCGTCCTCGTAGCCGAGCTGCTCCACCTCCGCGGTGTAGGCGCGGTCAAAGAGCAGGTAGGAGAGGGTGTCCGCCTCCCCTTGGTCCTCGCTCTCGGTGATGAAACGTAGGAGCAGCCGCGAGGCGTAGGGCGCCTTGGGCGGCGAGGTCTGGAAGGCTTGGGCGGCGAGGCGGCCGAG
>JAKLKD010000060.1 GCA_023150845.1 Myxococcota bacterium
CCGGCGGCGGGCTGCCCCATCGCCTCCAAGGCCAAGGCGAGGCGCGCCGCCACCGGCCCCGGCGCGGCGAAGCCGAGGTTGAGCACGGCCTCGTAGAGCGCCGCGGCCCGGGCGGGCTCCCCTTGGCGCTCAAGCCCCCGGGCCTCCTCCAGCACGAGGCGGGTGAGCAGGCGGCGGCGGTCCAGGGCCCGGTGCTGGGCGGGGCGGGCCGGGCAGGTCCGCAAGGCGTCGAGCACGGCCTCCGGGGGCTGGTCCCCCGGGGCGAGGCGCGCGGCCTCCTCAAAACGCAGCAGCTCGTGGCGGCTCAAGAAGGGCGGCTCGGCGGGGGTGAGCGGGTAACGGGCCCAGCGGGCGTGGCCGAGGCGCTCCAGCAAGAACGCCGAGCGGTCGCGCCAACGATCGCGGAACCACAACAGCTCCAGGCGGCGCAGGAGCCCCTTACACGCCGCCCGCACGACGCCGACGCGCAGCCAGCCGCGCCGGGTGGCCAGGCGCTCGACGAGCAGCTCCCGGCGGCCGCCGACGGGGAGGCCCTGGGCGCGGCAGACCTCCTTGAGCTCCTCGACGGTGAAGGCCTCGGCGGCCTGGCGTGGGCTCACAGTGCGCTGGGCGAGGTCCAGGGCGACGAGGGCGTCTACGGCGGCCTCGACGTCGGGCACGTCAGAATAGACCAGGTGGTCTAGTCTAAAGACCTCACCCTGGCGGCCCGCCATACGCGCCCAGAGCCGCCCTTCGGGGCCTGAGAGCGCGGCGATGCGCCCGGCCATGACCCGCTCCCCGGCGCTCAAGAGCCCCGCCGCGACGACGAGGGCGCCCTCGGCGACCCGGCGCACGTCGCCGAGGCTCCAGTCGCCGGGATAAACCGGGGCCTCGGCCACCTCAGCCGTCTCGGCCTGGGGCTCGTGCCGCATCGTCGCCTCGCCGGTCAACACCGGACGCACGGGAGCCCCATCACCATGACCGCACGCAAGACCAAGATCGTCGCCACCCTCGGCCCCTCCTCTCGCCCGCCTGAGGTGCTCAAGGAGCTCGTGGACGCCGGGGTCGACGTGTTCCGGCTGAACTGCTCCCATGGCGATCCCGACTCGATCCGCCGGGACATCGCCCATGTGCGCCGGGCCGCCCGCGCCGCCGGGCGCCACATCGGCATCTTGCTCGACCTCCAGGGCCCGAAGATCCGCACGAGCCGCATGAAGGAGCCGCTCCAGCTCAAAGAGGGGGACATCCTGGAGGTGGTCATGGACGATCGGCTCGGGGAAGGGCGGCGCTGCGGCACCACCTACACCTCCATGGCCGATGATGTCACGCTCGGGGATCGTGTGCTCTTCGCCGACGGCGCGCTCTCCGGCCGCGTCGCCGCCGTGCTGCGTGATGTTGAGCCCAAAGAGGTCCACATCAAGATCGAGGACGGCGGGGCGCTCGGCTCCAACAAGGGCATCAACCTGCCCGGCGTGAACGTGAGCGCCCCGTCCATCACCGACAAAGACCTTGTCGATCTGGAGGCCGGGGTGCAGGCCGGCGTAGACTTCGTGGCGCTGTCGTTTGTGCGCCGCGCCGCCGACGTGCTCAAGCTCAAGACCCACCTCGCGCGCTTGGGCGAGCCGACCCTGCCCATCATCGCCAAGATCGAGAAGCCCGAGGCGCTCAACAACATCTCGGAGATCCTCGCGACGGTGGACGGCATCATGGTCGCCCGCGGCGATCTGGGCGTCGAGGTCGCCTTAGAGACCGTGCCCGTGCACCAGAAGCGGCTCATCCAGAGCGCCAACCGCGCCGGGGCGCTCGTGATTACCGCCACGCAGATGCTCGACTCTATGGAGCGAAACCCCTCGCCCACCCGCGCCGAGACCACCGACGTCGCAAACGCCATCATCGACGGCACCGACGCCGTGATGCTCTCCGGCGAGACCGCCAACGGCCTCTACCCGCTCAAGGCCGTGCGTATGATGGACAAGATCGCCCGGGAGGTTGAGCGCTCGCCGTTCTTGCGGCCCGTCACCCCTGAAGATCTCCCGGTGAACGCCGGCCCCGCGGCGCTCATCGCCCGGGCCGCCGCCGTGCTCGTCTCCGACGTGCCGCGCCCGCTCGTCGTCTTCACCTGGTCGGGCCAGTTCGCCATCGCCGTGTCCAAGGGCCGCCCGCGCTCCCGCATCTACGCGCTCACGGCGTCGAGCCGGGTCTGCGACCGCCTCACCTTGGCCTGGGGCGTGACCCCGGTGCAGGTGCCGGTGGTGAAGAGCACCGACGAGCTCATCTCCGTCGGTGAGGACGCCCTGCTCAGCCGCGGGTTCTTGGAGCCCGGCGACGAGGTCGTCGTGCTCGCGGGCACGAGCCCGATGCGCGGCACGACGAACACCCTGCGCGTCTACACCGTCGGCACGGGCTGAGCCCGTCAGCGGCTCGCCTCCTCCGTCGCCGTGCAGCGCTCGGCGCCGCAGGGGTGGCGAACGACGCCCGGCGCGCCGACGGTAAAGAAGCCCTCGGCCTGGGTCATCGCGCTGTCCCAGGTGCGTGGGGTCTCGTGCGCGCCGGTGCGATCGGCGGGCCGGTTGGTGCTCGCCGGGGCGGGCAGCTCAGGGTCAAACTGGGAGATCACCCCGCCGCGCACCGCGCCCTCGGCGCGGCTGAGGCCCATCGGCGTCGTCGTTGAGGGCTGCAGGAGGGTCCACCCCGCGGTGCGGGCGTAGAGCTCGCTCGCCGAGTTCACGAGCACGTCGTCGTTGACGGCCTCCTGGAGCAAGGTCGGGGTGTCGCCGAGGTCGTGCACATAGGAGATGGGGTCTACGGTGTCCCACAAGAGCTGGCTGGCGGCGAAGGCGAGCTGGCGCTCCGCCGGATCCTCGATGGCCGCCGCGACGAGGCCCTCAAACTGCGCCCAGGCGTTGCTGCGCTCCAAGAGCGTCGACCAGCCCGCGCCGCCGACGTGAAAGAGGGCGGCGTCCACCTCCTCCATCTGGGTGACCGCGACCCCGCCGAGCACAGCCCCGGCGCTCACGCCGTAGTAGTAGAGCTGATCGGGGTCGGCGAGGCCCTCAAAGAGGGGATCGTCCATCAAGCCGCCGCTCTGCACGAGGCGCGAGAGCGCGACGTTGTTGGCCACACCTTGGGTGATGCGCTCGGTCAGCTCGTTGAAGGTGCCGTAGTCGTTGGCCACCCAGATCGCGTCGGGGAGGTCCTTCGCGGTGAGCCCACGCCAGGTCGTCGCCACGACGATGACGCCGAGGCGGTCCATGAGCTCGACGAAGCCGTGGGGATCGTCGAGGTCCGCCAGAAAGTTCTGCGGGTCCGTCAACAGGCCGTGGCCGAAGATGAGCACAGGCGCGCTGCCCGGCGCCCCGCCGCGGACGGACTCGGGGATGTGCACAAAGAGGCTCGCTTGGGTCTCGCCGACGATGACGGGGACCGCCTCGTCATCGACAGACGCCCAGCGCAGCTCATCCTCCAGCCAGCTCGTCGTCGTGAAGCTGCCCTCGGCCTGCAGCCAGGTCCCCGGCGGCAGGGTGTCCCCGGCGTCGCTGCGTTTCACCCGGCTGAGGCTCCACTGGGTCGGCGTCTCGACAGCGGCCGTCATGCCGCGCAGGGGCGCGGTGCCGTCGCCGACGGGGTACTCCCAGGCCAGGGCGATCTCCTCCTGGCTGAGCCCCGCCTGGCTGAGCTCATAGAGCAAGGCGCGGGTGCGGGGGCCCCAGTCGCCGGAGTCCCAGGGGTCGTCCCCCCGGGCGAGGCGGTCGAAGCGGCGCGGCCGCGGCGCGGCGGCGGTGGTGACGACGACGGCGACGCGGTGCCCCGGGGTCATGGCGACGGAGGGGCGCACGAGGAGGGCCTGGCGGTCGGGGTCGTCCAGGGCGTCGGGGTGGGCGTCGAGCTCGGCGTAACAGGGCAGCTCAACGCCGTCGGTGAGGTCGTAGAGGCGCACGGCGCCGCCGCCGCTCACGCCGGGGTAAGGCGGCAGGGCCTCGGCGCGCACGCCGTCGAGGAGCACCACAGCGGTCTGCACCGTCGAGAAGCCGTCGCGCCAGTTGAGGCGCTCGACCGCCCAGGGGGTGCCTCCGTCCTCCTCCGGCACCTGGGGCAAGGCCCCCTCCGGGATCTTCAGGTCCCCGTCCGGGCCGATGAGGCCGACGTTGGGGAAGGGCCACAGCGCGCCGTCACCCATGAGCCCGTCGTCCCGATCGGCGTCGTTGGTGACGCAGGCGAGGAGGCTGAGGAGGAGGATCATCGAGGCTCCGAGGCGCCGCTTACTTCGAGAGCCAGCGGCTGAGGTTGGGCTCCCGCTCAGTGATGAAGGTTCGCATCGCGGCTTGGGTCGCCGTGACCGTCGGAAGATCGTACAGGCGGCGTGGGTCCTCGGCGATGGGATCCCGAAGCCGAGTCCGCGCGTCGTCAAACTCCGCGGCTGTGTCGCGCTCTTCAGCGAGGCGGAGCTGATCCTTGACCTTCGCGCGCAGCTCGTCCTCGCAGCTCTGGACCTCCAGGCAGCGGCGCGCGGCGAGGCCATACACCGCGACCGGATCGGCGCTGGCGGAGCCGTAGGTCTCGTCCATGCCGTGGGGGATAAACACCAGCCGCCCGCCGTCGCTCGGGTCGGAGTAGACGTGGCAGTCGTCGCCGGGGCTTGAGTAGGGGTAGGAGTCGAACTGGCCTACGACGATCTCCGCCGCCCAGAAGTCCAGGAACTTCGACCAGTTGAGGTAGGGCTCCGCCGCCTCGATGGCCTTCTCGCCGGGCATGGCCAAGGCCGTCGCGAGGTTCACGAGGAGCTCCCGGTTGTCTTCGCCCTCCTCAAGCTGGAAGCTCTCGATGTAGCCGATCTGGAAGTCTACGTCGGCGAGCTCCCAGAGCGTGCCGTCGGGGTCGTCAAACCAGCGCTTGAGGAAGCGGCGGTCGATGGTCTCGACGAAGGCGTAGAGGCTGTAGGGCTCACCGTTGAGGTGAATCCAGGCGTGGCCGGTGCGGGCCGCGGGCAGCTCCAGCAGGCGGAAGTGGCGGTAGCTCATCCACTCATGGAGGTAGGTGGCGTCGCTCACGAGGTTGTTGAACGTGAGGCTCCGGAGGCCGTAGAGCTCCTGATCCTCGACGTAGTGGTCGAGCTTGATCTTGAAGGCGGCCTTCTGGGAGAGCGGCTGGAAGGAGTTCTCCCCCTTGAGCCGCACGCCGACGCGCTCCAGACGCACCGACCCGAAGGTCAGCGCGCCCTCGACGTAGGTCTCGGGGTCCTGGGCGAGCGCGGCCTGGGCGGCGTCGCTCAGCTCCAGCTCAAAGATCGGCACCGACTCGCCCGCGAAGAGCTCCTCGATGGGATCCTTGGCCCCCGGCACCTGCTCGACCCCACCCTCTTCGCCCGTGTCCAGGATCGGCGCGGTCTCCTCAACGGAGGGGCGCGACGTGTCGCCGAACGTCAGCTCGATGTTGCCCGCCGAGCAGGCGAAGAGGGCGAGGATCAGGTTCATGTGCCATCTCCGTTGGAGGCGCCCGGCGTGGGGGCGTCGGTGATCGCCCAGGTCTCACCGCCGTCGGGGAAACGTGCGGCGGACTGGTCCGTGGTCTGGGCCTGGTAGGTCAGCTCGTCGGCGGCGACACCTTCGGGGGTGTAGAGCGCGAGGTCTTCGCCGTCGCCGCTGAGCTTGAAGGCGAGGTGGTCGTCACCATCGAGGATGTCGTCGTCGGCCCAGAGGAGGACGTAGCCGCCAGCCTCGATGGTGATCGCGCCCAGGACGTGCTTCTCGGGGGACGCGAGGTCATCGGTGATGAACCAGCCGCTGAGGTCTACGGCGGCGTCCCCGCCGTTGTACAGCTCGATCCAGTCGGCGTAGCCGCCCTCAGCGTCCGCGATGATCGTGGCGTTGGAGGCCATGAACTCGTTGATGACCACCGTCGGCGTCTCGACCGGCGTGGCCGTGTCGTCGGCGCTGGAGTCGTCGGTGGGGACCTCAGAGTCGTCGGTGGTGGTCTCCTTGTCGCCGCAGCCGGGGAGCGCGGCGGCGAAAGAGAGGGCGATGAGGGCGAACAGCGTCGTCTTAAAGGGCATCAGGGCCTCCATGCGCGCCCATGTCGGCGCGAGAACCGTCAGGATCGACCCCCGAGGGGGCTCCCGCGTCCTTCGCCGGGCTGAGGCTCTGCAGGGTGAAGTCCCCGGAGGCCGGATCGGTGAGGAGCGGGTCGGCGCTCAGGTTACCCGAGCCGAGCGGGGGGCTCCACGTCCCGCTTGTCGCTGAATCGAAGACGAGGCTGTAGGTGAAGCTCGTGGGCTCACAGCCGCTCGCGGTGATGCCCGCGCCGTTATCGGCGAAGATCGTGTCTTGTACGCTGACCGTGCCGCAGTTGAGGAGCACGAGGCCCGCGCCTTGGTTGCCCCAGCTCGTGACGTTCTGCACCGCCGTCACCGCGCCCTCACCCAGGGTGATCCCGTCTCCGTCACTCGCCGTGACGATGCTCGCGCGCAGGTTGAGGCGCCCGGCCTGGCTGTAGATCCCCGCGCCGAGGGTGGCGCGGTTGTCATCGAAGACGCTGCGCAGCACCGTGACCGTCTGGGGGTTGTTGTCGGCGCGCAGGCCGCCGCCCTCCCCGGCGGTGTTGTCGTAGAAGGTGCTGTCGCGGATGAAGAAGGGGGCGGTGTTGTCCTTCGAGTTCAGGCCGCCGCCCCGGGCGGCGGTGTTGTCCTCAAAGACGCACTCGCTGACGTCGCTGTTGTCGTTGTCGAGCTCCAGGCCGCCGCCGGCGTCGCCGGTCTGGTTCCCGATGAAGGTGTTGCGGGTGAGCTTGGACTTGGAGTGGCTGAGCTTGGCCCCGCCGCCGTCGTCGGCGGCGACGTTGTCGCGCAGCTCGTTGTCGTGGATGTCGCCTTGGCTCACGTAGAGGCGCAGGCCCCCGGCGTCGTCCCCGGCGACGTTGCCCTCAAAGCTGCAGTCGCGGACCTCACTCGTCGTGTAGTTGAGGTAGGCGCCGCCGCCGTCCCCCGACGCGGTGTTGCCCTCAAAGACGCTCTCGGAGATGAGGCCGCCGCTGTTGAGGGTGTAGAGCCCGCCGCCGCAGCCCTCGCTCGTGTTGTCGGTGATCGTGAGGCCGCGCAGCTCCCCTCGACCGCTCACCCACAGGCCGCCGCCGCCGCCGACGGCGCCGTTCCAGGTGATCTCGCCAGGGCGCGCGACGTTGTTGAGGATCTCGCTGTCGAGCAGGTCGAAGGTGCCGCCGCTCACCGCGACGCCGCCGCCCTCGACGGCGCTGTTGTCGGTGACGACGCTGTCGCGCAGCTCGCCGACGCAGCGGGAGAGGTAGGCCCCGCCGCCTTGGCCGCTGGCCATGTTGCGTTGCAGCACGACGTCGGCGAGGGTGAGGCCGCTGGACGTGGCGCTCACGCCGCCGCCGTTGGTCCCGACGCCGTTCTCGATGGTGAAGCCCTCGACGCTGAGCTCCGGGCTGCCCAAGACCGTGAGCACCGTCCCGGCGCCGCCGCCGTCGAGGATCGTCACCGCCGGGCCCTCAATGGAGACGATTCGTAGGGTGCGGCCCTCCAGCCGCAGGTTCTCGACGTAACGCCCGGCGCAGACCGCCACGGTGAAGCCGTCTGGGGCGGCGTCGATGGCCTCTTGCACCACGCCGTACGCGCCATCGCACACCCGCACGTCATCGGGCAGGCCCGAGCAGTCCTGATCGACGCCGTCGGGCGTCTCCCCCTCCTCACCGCCGGGGTGGCTCGTCGGGTCGGCGTCATCGCAGTCCTCTTCGGCGGGGCTGCCGTCGCCGTCCTCATCACCAGGTCGCGAATCCGTCGGCTCCTCCGTCTCGCTCTCGACGGGGGTCGCCGTGTCGGCCCCGGTGTCATCCCCTAGCTTGATCGCCGAGTCACAGGCGGTGAGCGCGAGCAGCGTGAGCAGGGGCGTAACCATAAGGACTCCGTCGCAGAGGGGATTGGAGTCTGTCACGAGCCCGTCACAAGACGCAAGCCCATCGCGACTGCGCAGACAAGCTTCACAGGGCCTTGACGAAGATGCCCTCGGCGACTCGCCAGATCTCGCCGAGCGCGCCCTCCGGCGGCGGATCCGCGGATCCTTCAACCCGTCGTGGGTGGGGTCGGCGGCGGCGGCGGCAGCTCACGGGTCGGCGCGGCGAGGCGCGCGGTGAGCCGGGCGCTGAACTTGGGGACCAGCACGGCCTCCCCGGCGCGGCCCCGCAGAAAGCCCAAGAGCCCGCCGCCGGGACGACGGGCGCCGACGGCGGCGAGGCGCAGCCAGCGGCCGATGGGCGAGGCGCTCTCTTCGTCGAGCACGGCGTCCATCGCCACCCGCGCGGCCTCGGCCTCGTTCGGCAGGTGCCCGTCGCCCAAGGCCTCCCTCACCATCTCCCCTTGCACGAGGGTCAAGGCGGCCTCGTCCAGGCACTGCTTGACGGTCAAGAAGTAGAACAGCGTGCGGAACAGCTTCTTCGCCGGGTAGACGAGGAGGATCCAGAGGCAGCCCGGGAAGAACGAGCCGCGCAGCTCGCTGAGCGTGCGGGACGCCGCCAAGGCCGAGGGGGCGTCGCCGAGGATCCTCACAAAATAGGCCCGTCGAACCTCCCGAAGCGCCCAGTCATCGACGAAGGGCAGCGGGATGAGTGGGCAGAGCGCCGAGAAGAGGACATATCGAGCGGCGTCGGCCTCTGACGCGCCGCCGTGCGGACGCCACTCCCCCTCACCCGACCCTGAGCCCATGACGACCTCTCCGAGAAACGCCGCGCTCCGGCTGCCCGGCCAGGGCGCGCCGATCCTGCTCACCTGCGAGCACGCGAGCCATCATATCCCCCCGCCTTGGCGGGCGACAGACGACGACGCGCCGCTCCTGGCCGACCACTGGGGCTGGGACATCGGCGCCGCGGACCTCACCGCGGGGCTCAGCGCCTCCCTCGGCGCCGAGGCCGTGCTCGCCCAGTTCTCCCGCCTCGTCTGCGACGCCAACCGCGCCTGGGACGACCCGAGCTGTGTGGTCCGCGCCATTGACGGCCGCCCCTTGGGCCTCAACCTGGGGCTCGACGACGCGGGCCTCAAACATCGGCGGAAGACGCTCTACGATCCTTATCACGACACCATCGACGCCGCGCTCTCCGCCCACGGCGCTCCGCGGCTCATCGTCTCGATTCACAGCTTCACGCCGAGCTTACGCGGCGAGGCCCGCTGGATGGAGGTCGGGGTGCTCTACAACGACCACGACGCCTTGGCCGAGACCTGGGCCGAGGCCATCGCCGCGACCGGGGCCATCGTCGCCAAGAACGAGCCTTACAGCGGCAAAGCGGGCCTCATCTACAGCGCGAAGCGCCACGGCGACCGCCACGGCCTGCCTTACCTGGAGCTTGAGCTGCGCCAGGACCTCATCAACACCCCTGAAGGGGCCCGGCGCTGGGCCGAGCGCCTCGCGCCGACCCTCACCCCGGTCTTGCGCCAGGCGGGCCTGCTCCCCGGCTGAGCCGCCGCTCAGGGCGTCGTCGGGGCCCCGTCGCGCAGGCTCCACTGGCAGCGCCCGGCGACGCAGCCGCAGGCCTCCAGCACGTTGAAGCAGGGCAAGATCTCGCAGGTGCTGCTGCGATCGGCGGCGGCGGCCCGGGTGACGCAGAGCTCCGCGGAGCAGCCCGCGCGCTGGCAGTCGGCGTCGGCGCTGCACTCGCCGTCGGCCTCGGGCAGCTCGACCCGGTCGTGGCAGCGCTGGTACATGCCGACGGGATCGGCGAAGGGCGCCTCGGAGAGCGGCTTGATGGGCCCGCTCAGGACAGGCGCCGGGGGCGGCGCCGCGGGGGGCTCGGGGTCCGAGGGGCTCACACACGCCCAGGCGAGGGCGAGGACCACCAAGAGCATCAGCGCCTCTGGGGCAAATTGTCGCAGGGGTCGCAGCCAAGGCCGCGTCGGGGAGAAGATGGGTTACTTCGCCAACCTTAACCCCCCAGAGGCATAGAGATGACCCTTCGTTGGGGAATCATCGGCCTCGGACGCGCCGGGAGATCCCGGGCGGCCGCTGTCCTCGCGGATCCCCGCTGCGTGTGGGTCGGCGCGTGGCGCGGCGCGGCGCCCCCTGCTCCCGTGCGGGCCTTCGACAGCCTGGAGGCGCTCCTCGACGCCGTGGACTGCGTCGCGGTCTGCTCCCCGAACGACCAGCACGCCGCCCAGGCGCGCGCCGCCCTCTTGGCCGGGCGCCACGTCGTCTGCGAGTTCCCCCTCGCCGCGAACGTGGACGAGGCCCGCGACCTCTTCGCCTTGGCGAAGGCCCAAGGCCGCGTGCTTCATGTTGAGCACATCGAGCTCCTCACCGCCACGGCGGCCGCCGTCCGGGGCTTCATGGCCGAGGGCGCGCTCCAGGAGGGCTCCTTGAGCTTCTCTAGCCCCGATCACGGCTGGATCGGCGATCCCGCGCGGAGTCTGGGGATCACCCACCGCAACATCGCCCGCATCCACCGCCTGCTCGACGCCTTGGGGCCCCCGGAGCGCCTGCTCGTGCACGAGCGCGGCCCGTCGCTCCTGCGGGCGACCTTGTGGTTTGGCGGCGCGCCCGTGTCCTTCGAGCTCGTCCACGGCCTGGACGCGCCGCGCGCGCTCACGATCCAGCTTCAGCGCGTCGATGGGCAGACCCTGCGCCAGCGCAACGATCAGGTCGAACTGAACGGGGCGCCGCGGGCGCTCGTGAGCGAGGGGGGCCTCTTCCAGCGCGACCACGACGCGTTTATGGGCGCCGTCCTTCATGGCACCCCCCTCTATGTGCCCTCTGAGAGAGCCCTTGAGCTGATTCACCTCGCGGACGGCCTGCTCGCCGCGCCGACCGCCCGCGAAATTCCTCACACGACGCTGATGGACGGGCGCCGGGTGAGCCATTAATATCGCGCCCCAATTCACTGAGCGGCGATTCAGTGGTCCCCGAATCGGAGGAAAGGATGCGAAGCCTCGTCAACCCTGCGCCCCTGTGGTGTGCCAGCGCCGCGCTGGCGCTCGCGACCTTTGTCGCGTGCCAGCCCGGGGTCAAGCTTGAGCAAGAAGGGCTCTTCGCGATCGACAACCACTCCTTGCTCCCCCCCGAGAAGGGAGAGGGTGAGGTCTGGCGCACGTCGATCGGCGTGACCCCCCAGCCCGTCGATGCGCAGCCCATCGCGTTCAACCACAAGATCCACGCCTCGACCGTCGAGGAGGGTGGCCTTGGGATGGACTGCCAGTACTGCCACTCCAACGCCCGGCAGAGCAAGCACGGCGGCGTGCCCTCCTCCCAGGTGTGTATGGGCTGCCACAACCTCGTCCCCGTCGAAGGCCGGAGCGAGGAGGCCGTCAAGGCGCTCACCCAGGTCAAGGACTACTGGGCCAAGGGTGAGCCGATCCCCTGGGTGAAGGTCCATGACCTCCCCGACTTCGCGCACTTCAACCACTCTCGCCACGTCCAGGGCGGGGTGCAGTGCACGGAGTGCCACGCCGACATGACCAAAGAGACGGTCGCCGTCCGCGCCGCGTCCATGACGATGACGATGGGCTGGTGCCTCGACTGTCACTCTAGCCACCCCTCGGTGGACACCAACTATGGCGTCAACGCTGAGCTCCGCCGTGCCGAGCTCAAAGACTGCTACACCTGCCACAAGTAGGCGACGCGGAGCACATCGCGATGGCTGACATGAACCGCCGAGACTTCTTTAAGGTCGCGGGCCTCGCTGGCGCCGCAGGCCTCACCGCGTGTGATGTCCAGACCCCGGTTGAGAAGCTGTACCCCTACGTGGTCCAGCCTGATCAGCTCAAGCCTGGCATCCCGACCTACTTCTCTACGATCTGCGGCGGGTGCGCGAGCGCCTGCGGGGCCGTGGCGAAGAACGTCGAAGGCCGCACCATCTTCCTCGCCGGGAACCCCGACGCCCCCTCGGGCGGCGGCCTCTGCGCGTCGGGTGTGGCCGGGGTGCAAGACATCTACGACCCCGACCGGGTGCTCACCCCCACCGCGGGCGGCTCGCCCAAGGCCTGGGACGCCTCCCTCGACGCGCTCGCCAAGGCGATCGCCGCCTCCAAGGAGAGCGGCAAGAAGGTCGTGTGGCTGGGCAAGTACCGCACGGGCGCCTTGGGCAAGCTCATCACCGACTTCGTCAGCGCGACGGGCGGGCAAGAGCTGCACTGGGAGCCGCTCGGGTACGAGGCGCTCGTGAAGGCCACGGAGCTCGCCTTCGGGCTCTCCGGCGCCCCGCGCTACGCCGTGGACCAGGCCAAGGTCATCGTCGGCTTCGGCGCTGACTTCTTGCACACCTGGCTGTCCCCCCTCGCCCAGGCGAAGGGCTGGGCCGCGGCCCGTGATCCCGAGAAGGGCGGCTTCGTCGCCGAGTACTACGAGATCGCCCCGACGGTGAGCCACACCGCCACGCGCTGCGACACCTGGTGGACGGTCAAGCCCGGCGCCGAGGCTGGCGTCGCGATGGCCCTGGCCAAGCTCGTCGCCACCCGCAAGGGCTCGGACGTCGCGAAGGACTACCTCGCCTCTGTGGACCCGGCCGCTTTGGCCGACGCCGCGGGCGTGCCCCTCGCCAAGCTGGAGACCTTGGCCGACAAGCTCGCCAAGGAGACCTCCATCGTCTTCCCCGGCGGCCCGGCCACCAACGGCGTCAACGGCACGCACCTCGCCTTGGCGACCCTCGTGCTCAACGCGGTCTGCGGCAACGTCGGCAAGACCCTGCTCCTCACCCAGCGCTCCAACCTGGGCAAGGTCTCGTCTTACGCCGAGGTCGAGGCGCTCTTCGCTGATCTCGCCGCCGACAAGGTCGGCGTGCTGCTCATCGACGACGTCGATCCCGTCTTCTCGCTGCCCGCGTCGGTGAACGCCTTCGCGACCTTGGAGAAGCTCCAGAACCTGTTCATCTTCTCGAACCAGGTGACGGACTCCTTCACGGGCAACGCGACGGTGCTCCCCCCCGGCACGAGCTGGGAGAGCTGGGGCGACGCCGAGGCCGTCGTGGGCCAATACGGCCTGCAGCAGCCGACGATGACGTCCCTGGGCGACACCCGCGGCATCGGCGACGTGCTCCTGGGCCTCGCGAAGACGCTGAAGCTCGGCGTCACCGCCCCGGTCGTCGAGGCCGCCCCGGCGGAGCCCACCGACGCCGCCCCGGCGAAGGACGCCGCCCCGGCCAAGGACGCCGTGGCCGCCGCCCCCGCCGTGGCCGCCGCCCCGCTGCTCATCGGCGGCAAGGTCGCCGTGGCGAGCTTCGAGGCCGAGGACTTCTACCGTTACCTCGTCGGCTACTGGCACCAGAACGTCTACACCCCGGCCGGCGCGTCGGAGCCCTTCGACGCCTGGTGGGTGAGCGCGCTCAAGCGCGGCGGCTTCTTCGCCTCCCGCGTCGAGGAGTCCGTCAGCCTGCTCGCCAACTTGCCCAAGGGTGAGCCCGGCGCTGCCACGACCAACTCGACGAGCCTCGTGCTCTTCCCCAGCGAGCTCCTCTTCGACGGCCGCAACGCGAACAAGGCCTGGATGCAGGAGATCCCTGACCCCGTCTCCGGCTACACCTGGGGCACCTGGGCGGAGCTCTCCCCCGGCCACGCCCAGAAGCTCGGCGTCACGGAGAAGGACAGCGTCGTCGTCAGCGCCAACGGCGTGGAGTACGAGCTGGGCCTGCGCATCTCCAAGGGCCTCCCCGACGGCGTCGTGACCGTGGTGCTCGGCAACGGCCACGAGCGCGGCAACCGCTACAGCAAGGGCTGGGGCCACAACGGCTTCCGCTTCGTGAAGGCTGAGAAGGACCCCGTCTCCGGCGCCTTGTCCTACGCGGGCATCGCCGCCGAGGTGAAGCGCGGCGCCCAGGGCAACCCCCGCAAGGGCATGAAGGGCTCGGAGTCGATGGACCACCGCCCGGTGGCCCTGGTCTCCAACGTCGATGACGTGCTCTCCGGCAAACACACGGAGACCTCGTCCCTCGCGGGCATTCACCGCATCCCCGAGGATCCTCGCCTCGTCGCGAAGGGCATGCACGACATGTTCCCCGAGCCCGAACACCCCACCTACCGCTTCGCGATGGCGATCAACCTCGACACCTGCACCGGGTGCGGGGCCTGCCAGGCGGCCTGCTTCTCCGAGAACAACATCTCGATCACGGGCCCCGACCAGCACCTCAAGAACCGGTACATGAACTGGATCCGGCTTGACCGCTTCTGGGAGGGTGACGGTGAGCACCCCGACGTGCGCTTCATGCCGGCCATCTGCCAGCAGTGCGCGCACGCGCCGTGTGAGGGCGTCTGCCCCGTTGTGGCGACCTACCACAACATCGACGGCCTCAACGCGATGATCTACAACCGCTGCGTCGGCACCCGCTACTGCGCGAACAACTGCCCCTACTCCGCGCGCCGCTTCAACTTCCACACCTACCGCTGGCCCGAGGCGTATCAGCTCATGCTGAACCCCGACGTCTCGGTTCGTGAGGTCGGCGTGATGGAGAAGTGCACGTTCTGCGTGCAGCGCACCCGCTACGTCAAGGCCGAGTGGCGCGGCAAGGGCGCCGTGCCCGACACCGCCTGGCAGAAGCTCACGGCCTGCGCTGAGGCCTGCCCGACCCAGTCCATCACCTTCGGCAACGCGAAGGAGGAGGCGTCGGCGGTCAGCCAGATCTGGAAGACGGCCCGGGCCTACGAGCTCTTCGGCGAGCTGAACAACAAGTCTGGCGTTCGTTACGTCACCAAGCTGAGCTTCGAGCCTGTCGTCTACAGCCACCACGGTGGCGGCGGTCACGGCGAAGATCACGGTGATGGCCACGCGGAGGCCCCGGCGGGCCACGCGGCCGAGACCAAACCTCACGGGGCTGGCGCTGGCGCCGGCGCCGACCACCACTAAACCAGAGCAGGAGCGCGTCGTGCAGGCTGCACAGACTTACGCAGACGTCAACCGCGACGTCTTGCGCCCCCTCTTCAAGCCAACTCCCCTCTGGGCCGGTGCCCTCGCGTTGGACCTGGTGGTCCTGGCGTTCGGCGCGTACTGCTGGGCCTACCAGCTTGAGTGGGGTCTTGGCGTCGCTGGGTACACCCCCCCGGTCTTCTGGGGCGTGTACATCACCACCTTCGTGTTCTGGGTCGGTATCGGCCACGCCGGGACGCTCATCTCCGCCATCTTGTTCCTGTTCCGGGCACGGTGGCGCACGGGCATCTACCGCGCGTCCGAGGCGATGACGATCTTCGCCGTCATCACCGCGGCGCTGTTCCCGATCATCCACGTCGGGCGCGCCTGGTACGTGTTCTTCTTGTTCCCGTACCCCAACCAGCGCGAGCTGTGGCCGAACTTCAAGTCCCCCCTGGTGTGGGACGTGTTCGCCATCAACACCTACCTCATCACCTCGACGGTGTTCTTCATCATCGGGCTCATCCCCGACATCGCCGCGGTGCGTGACGGCTCGTCGGGCATCATCCGGAAGGTCTACAACCTCCTGTGCCTGGGCTGGCGTGGCACCGACAACCAGTGGCGTCACTACATGGCGGCTTACGGCTTCTTCGCCGCGCTGTGTACGCCCCTGGTGCTCTCGGTGCACTCCGTCGTGTCCTGGGACTTCGCGATGGCCCAGACCGCCGGTTGGCACTCCACCCTGTTCCCGCCGTACTTCGTCGCTGGCGCCATCTTCTCGGGCTGCGCGATGGTCATCACCTTGCTGGTGCCCCTCTCCAAGATCTTCGAGTGGGAGGAGTACATCAACGTGTGGCACTTCGAGCACCTCGCCAAGCTCTGCTTGTTGACGGGCTCCGTGCTGACCTACTCCTACGGCATCGAGCACTTCATCGCCTGGTACTCGGACAACCCCTACGAGTGGGGCATCTTCGTGGACCGCGCCACGGGGAACTACTCCTGGGTGTTCGCGACCATGGTGTTCTGCAACTGCATCGCTCCCCTCATCTGGTGGAGCAAGAAGATGCGGACCAACCTGTACGTGCTCTTCGCCGTGTCCCTGCTGATCAACGTCGGCATGTGGTTCGAGCGCTACAACATCATCGCCTCGTCCCTCGCCCACCAGTTCGACCCCGGCTCTTGGGTCTACTACCAGCCCACCTGGGTTGAGATGGGCATCCTCGCGGGCTCCTTCGCCTGGTTCGGGATGTGGTTCTTGCTCTTCGTGAAGCTCATGCCCGCGGTCGCTATCGCCGAGATCAAAGAGGCGATGCGCCCCCCGCTCAAGCATGACCATGTGGAGGCCGCGTGAGCGACAACGTAAAGGGCGTCTTCGCCCACCTCGACTCCCTCCTGACGGGCATCGCGCGCGTCCGGAAGGCCGGCTACAACGACTTCACCGTCACCTCTCCCCTCCCCCGCCACGAGATTGAGGAGGCCATCTACGATGGTATGCCCAGCCCCGTGCGGTGGTGGACGATGACGGGCGGCCTCATCGGCGGCACGGGCGGGTTCACCCTCGCCTCGCTGTGCTCCGCGGTGTGGCCCATGGCCCTGCCCGGCGGCAAGCCCGTCGTCTCGGTGCCGGCCTTCTTCGTCGTCACCTTCGAGTGTACGGTGCTCCTCGCGGGCCTGTTCACGCTCCTCGGTCTGCTCTTCCACTGCCGTCTCCCGTCGCTGAACCTCGACATTGAGGTCCAGGACCCCCGCTTCTCCCTGGACCGCTTCGGGCTCATCGTCCACGGCGCCGGGGCCAAGCGGGCGGAGATCGCCAAGCTCCTGCATGACGCTGGCGCCGATGAGGTCGCCAACGCGGAGGCCAGCCATGGTTAAGCCGCCTTTCGCGCACATGGCCGTCTACGGCGCCCTCGCCATCGGCGGGGCGAGCTACGGCACCTGGGCGCTCGTCAACAGCACCGTCGGTTACCCCTACCAGCTCTGGTTCATCGACATGATGGACTCGACGGCGGTGAAGGCCTACGAGCAGCCGATGCGGACCTTGCCTGAGGGCGTGGTCTCCCGCACGAGCTACCGCGGGAACATCGATCGGGCGCTCCCCGACGGCACGGTGAACCCCGCCGCCGACGCGCTCACGAACCCGCTGACCTTGGACGACGCCGCGATCAAGAAGGGCGAGTGGGGTTACCAGACCTACTGCGCGCCTTGCCACGCGAGCACCGCCCTCGGCGTCGGCCCCGTGACCGACAACTCCAACGGCAAGAAGCGCTTCCCGATCCCTGGCGTGGCCTTGGTCGGCGCCACGGGCGCGCTCAAGCTCCGCTCCGACGGCTACGTCTACGCGACGATCCGTAACGGCGGCGCCTTGATGCCGGCCTACTCTTGGGCGCTCTCCGACCAGGAGATCTGGTCCATCATCGGGTACCTGCGCACCTTGCCCGAGTCCACCTATGTCCCGCCCGTCCCCACGACCGGCGCCGGGGAGGGCTGAGCCATGATCGGCATCGAGAACTTTGATCCCAAGCCTCACTACGCTCCGCGGCCCGCCCCCCAAGGGCTGACCCGGGGCGCCCAGGCGCTCATCGCCGTCGGCGCGCTGAGCCTCGTCGCGTCCATCGGCATGGGCGACTTCGCCGTGCGTGGTCGTGGCGTCGTGCTGGTGAACCTCATCTACTTCACGGCGATCTGCTTCGGCTCCTCGGCCTGGCTCGCCGCGCAGACCTTGACCCTCGCCCGCTGGTCGCGGCCGCTCCGGCGCTTCGCCGAGTCCATGGCCTCGTTCACGCCGGTGCTCGTGCTGTTCTGGCTGCTGTTCTACGTGACCGGCGGCCTGAACCTCTACGAGTGGCACACCCACCCCGACGTGATCTGGGGCCACAAGGCCGTCTGGCTGCAGGGCCCGTTCATGGTGGGCCGCGTGGTGCTCGGCCTCAGCGTCGTCGCCTTGACGACCCTGGTGTTCTTGCGCTCCAGCCTGCGCCCCGACCTGCTCGCCGCGACCCAGGCCCTCGGTGAGTCCGCCGTGCCGTCTTGGTGGCAGAACATCACCGCCGGCGCCACGGACGTGCAGGCCGAGGTGGACGAGCGCCACACGAAGCTCCAGGGCCTCTCCCCCATCCTGGGCGCCCTCTACGCCATCGTGCTGTCGTTCTTCGCCTTTGACGCCATCATGAGCCTCGCCCCGCACTGGTACGCGAACATGTTCGGCGGCTGGTTCTTCATGAGCGGCTTCTGGTCGTCGATGGTCTGGATCGCGATCCTCGCCATCACCTTCGGCGGCTGGCTCGGCGTCGAGAAGCACCTCAAGCCCTCGGTCTTCCACGACCACGGCAAGCTGGTCTTCGGCTTCACGATGTTCTGGGGCTACACCACCTACGCCCAGATCCTCCCCATCTGGTACGGCAACATGACGGAGGAGATCGGCTTCCTCCTCGTGCGCTTCAACCTGGAGCCCTGGACCTACCTCTCCCGCGTCGTCGGCGTGATGTGTTTCCTCATCCCGTTCATCACCTTGCTGTCTCGCGGCATCAAGAAGATGAAGGGTGGGTTCCTCATCGTGCTCTCCATCCTCGCCGTGGGCATCTGGCTGGAGCGCTTCTTGGTGGCGGTGCCGAGCTTCTGGACGGAGGCGAGCCTCCCGCTCGGCCCCGTCGAGCTGGGCATCACCGCGGGCTTCTTCGGCCTCTTCCTCTTCTGGACGAGCCGTTACTTGTCCTCGGTCCCGGCCTTGGCCGTGACGGACCCCTACATGAACCCGCACCCGGATGACGTGCACGCCCACGCGGCGGACCTCGTCGCCCACCACTGAGCGGTCACGCCGCTCGGGCCAAGGTGAGGGCTCCCTTCGGGGGGCCCTTACTTCGTTTTGGGGGTCACCTCATTGGGGCCAACGCCCTCAGAAGTTGAGCAGCATGCGCTCTTTGGGCACACCCTGGGCCAGGAGCGCGGCGCTCACGTCGGTCACCATGCCCTTCACGCCGCAGAGCACCGCGGCGGCCTCGGGGGCGAAGGGGTGGCCTTGCTCAGCCCAGAGCGCCTGGACGTAGCCGACGTGCCCCTCCCAGCCCGGCTCCGGCTGAGAGAGGCTCAGGTGAACCTGCACCCCACGCGCCGCCCAGCCCGCTAAGCTGGCGCGCCAAGGCAGACGCGCCTCGCTGCGGGCGCCGAAGTACAGGGCCAGGGGCGTGGCGCTGGTGAGGAGGTGCTCGATGACCGCGCGCACCGGGGAGATGCCGCTGCCCGTCGCGAAGAGGAGCAGGGGGCGATCCGCGCCGCGCTCCAAAGCGAAGCCGCCGCCGATGACCGCCGAGACGCCGACCTCCGCGCCGGGCGGGAGCGCCGCCAAGGCCGCGCCGACGCCGGTCTGGTCCTGCACCAAAAACTCAAGCGCGCCGGACTCTTGGGCCTGGCCGGGGCTGTTCGCGATGGCGAAGTAGGACGGGTTGCCGTCCCCGACCTTGAGCTGCACAAACTGCCCCGGGCGGGTGTAGCCGGAGAGCGTGGCGCCGTCGCTGGGGCGCAGGCGGATCTGGGTGAGGCCCTCGGCCTCTTGCTGGCGCTGGACGAGCTGGGCGGGGGTGAAGCTCACGGGCACCTCGTCGGGGTGAAGAGAGACCTGGGCCCTCTAACCGATCGCCGCGCCGGGCTACTTGAGCTTCAGCGCCAGCGCGGCCTTGAGCGTGTCCTGAACCTCGGGATCCTCCGGGCTGAGGTCCGCGAGGCGAGAGAGGTGCTCGACAGCCATGAGCTTGTCGTTCGCGGCCAGCGCCTCTTTGCCCCGGCTCAAGAGCAAGGCGCGGGCGCCGTCGATGAGCTCCGGGTCGAAGAGCTGGGCCCGGAGCGCCTGGCGCGCGGCGGGATCCTTGATGGCGGCGTAGGCGGCCTTCACGGCGTTGACCACGGCCTCGTTCTCGGCGCGGATGCTCGGCTCATCGGGCAACGCGCCGGGATCAAACTCCTCCAAGAGCGACTTGAAGCGCGCCTCGATGGCCTCCTGCGTGCAGATCCAGTGAAGCTCCATGACGTCAAAGGCGCTCTGGCGGCCGACCTTACCCGCCTTCTCCTGCACCCGCCGGCCCTGGGCCTCGGGGTCGCCTTGGGTGAGCCCGGGGAGCTTGTTGAGCAGGAGGAGGTCGGTCTCGACCATGGCCAAGATCGTCGCCGCGAGGCGCATGTCCCCGGCCGTCGCGCCGCGCACGAGGTTCTCCAGGCGCTCAGGCTTACGGCGTAAGGTGACGAGCAGCTCCTGCTCCGGGCGGCTCCAGGCCAGCTCCGGGATGAGCGCGTAGCGCCTCGGGTTCACGATGGCGAAGAGCTTTGCGCGCTGCTTCACGCCGCCCAAGATGACCTGGGCCGGCCGGGTGACCGCGTGCTGGAGCACCGCGCGGTACAAGAAGGTCGGCGTATGAATCGGCGCGAGCAAGAAGCGCTCGGGCAGGCGCTCCAGAGGCGTGAAGGTCCACTCGGCGTCCCGGGTGCCCAGGAGGCGCTTGAGCTGCAGCTCCGCCTGCCGCTGGAGCAAGGCCACCCGCTGCTCGTGGGAGATGACCCCCACACGCACCAGGGCCTCACCGAGGCGCAGGCCGTAGCGGGACATCATGGCCTCGGCCTGGTCAAGCTGGGCCGCGGGGAGCTGGGCCGAGGCGCGGAGCAGGGCGCCGAGGCGCTCGTCCTCAAGCGGCGGCTCCGCGGTGAACCCGACAGGCCCGCCGTCACGCAGGTACATCGCCCGCTGCTGCCCCGAGAGCGCGGTGACCACAAAGACACCCTGGGCCCGCGACAAGGAGAGCTCGTAGAGCGCCTCACGCACGCTCGTGTCGCCCATGACGCCCTGGAGGGTCGGGCTCAGGCCGCCGAGGTCCGGCATCGGCACGCCTCGGGGCCCACGCACCACACCCGCCGGGTCGTCGTGCTCCGGCGGCGCGGCCTCGTCCTCGACGAGGGGCTCCTCCGCGGCGGGCTCAGGGGCGGCGGGCTCCTCGACCGCCGCCGGGGGCTCCTCGGCGGCGCTCCCCTCCCCCGCCGAGATCTGGTCGAGATCGGGCAGGTCAGGCAGCTCAGGCAGCTCAGGCAGCTCAGGCAGCTCAGGCAGGTCTTCGAGGGCCTGGAACGCCGCCTCCTCCTCCTCGACCCGGGCGGCCACAGGCGGCGCCGCGCCAGGCTCGACGAGCTCCCCCGTCGCCAGGAGGTGCTCCTTCACCTCGGCGATGAGCTCCAGCACCTTCTCCATGCCCCGGGCGGCCTTGCTCGGGAGGTCGGCGATCCGGGCGGCCACGGAGCCGTCGGGCATGCGCTGGATGATCTGGCAGGTGAGCGGCCCCACCCGCCCCAAGGCCGGGAGCACGAGGTCGAGCTTAAACTCCGGGGCGAGATCGGCGTCTTCATGGCCGGCCGGGATGACCACCGCCTGCTGCGAGAGGCTCCCGCGCCACGCCTCGACGAAGTCCGAGACACGCTTGAGATCGAGGGTGGTCTGACGAACGGCCATCGTGGTCCTAGGCGCCGCCTGGTTCGTGGAGGGCGATCTTGCCCTCGGCCACGGCGCGCTCGACCTGTATCTTGCCAGAACCGTCCGGCGGATCGACGACATAGCTTGGCAATGCGAGCCCAGACACGCGCCTGGAGAGGGCCTTGTGCAGCGCGAGCCCCGCCGCGGGATCCACCCGGAGGTGCGCGTTCCCCGCGACGCGGTCGGTGTGGTGGAGGTAGTACGGGAACACCCGCAGCGCGACGAGGGCCTCGCAGAGCGCCACCAAGGTCTCGACGTCGTCGTTGACCCCACGCAAGAGCACGGCCTGGTTGAGCACGGGCACCCCGGCGTCGACGAGGCGCGTGAGGCCCGCCCGGACCTCCTCGGTCAGCTCCCGGGGGTGGTTGCAGTGCACGAGCACCCAGACCGGCGCCCGGGCGCGCAGCCCAGCGGCCAAGGCCTCGGTGACCCGCTCCGGCGCGGTGATCGGCGCGCGGGTGTGGATACGCAGCACCGGCACCGCCGGGCGCAGGCGATCCATGACGTCAAAGAGCCGGGCGTCGGTCACGGCGAGGGGATCCCCGCCGCTGAGGATCACCTCCTGGGGGCGCGCGGCCACGCAGCGGGCGATCGCGGCGTCGAGGGCGGCGTCGTCGGGATCCTCGGGCCCGGCGTGGTGCGGGGCGGTCCGCCGAAAGCAGTACCGGCAGTACAGGTGGCAGCGCCGGGTGAGCAGCAGGAGGATGCGGTCGGGGTGCTTCTGCACGAGCCAAGGCAAGGGCTGGAGCCCCTGCTCCCCGACGGGATCGTTGAGGTCCTCCGCGCCGTGAATCAGCTCCCGGGCGTCGGGCAGGGCCTGGAGCGCGAGGGGATCGTTCGGATCGTCGGGGTCGATCTGGTCAAACCAGGCCCTCGGAACACGGACCGGGAAGAGGCGATCCGCGGCTCGCCACACCGCGTCAGAGAGGCGCTCAATCCGCCTAAGCGCCTCAGGACGCCCCACAATCCGCGCGCCGCGGGCGCGATCCCGGCGCTCATGATAAGGGGCGACCTCTTCAAAAACCACTAGTGGGAGCTTCTCTGCCATGGCGAACGTGTACGAGACCTCGGATTTCAGAAACGGTCTTAAGGTGTTGGTCGACGGTCAGCCCTTCTCGATGATCTACTTTCAGTTCGTGAAGCCCGGCAAGGGCACGGCGTTCACCCGCACGAAGCTGAAGAACCTGCTCTCGGGCAACGTGATCGAGCGCACCTATCGCACGGGTGAGACCTTGGAGGCCGCCGACTGCGAAGACGTCGAGATGCAGTACACCTGGAACGACGGCGAGACCTACTACTTCCAGAACACGGAGACCTTCGACGAGGTGCCCGTGAGCAAGCAGATGATGGACGGCGCCGAGGACTTCCTCACCGACGACATCATCGTGAACATCACGATGTTCAACGCCCGCCCCGTCGCGGTGTCTCTGCCGAACTTCATCGAGGCGAAGATCACCTACGCCGAGCCCGGCGCCAAGGGCAACACCGCCACGAACGCCACGAAGAGCGCCACGCTCTCCACGGGCGCGACGATCCAGGTGCCGCTCTTCGTGGAGACCGACGAGGTCATCCGCGTGGACACCCGCACCCGCGAGTACGTCAGCCGCGTCAACACCAAGTAGGTCCTTGGGCCTCGACGTCCCAGCGCCGGAGATCCTTCGCGCCCGCGCCGACGCCCTGCGCGCGGCGCGAGGTTGGCTCTGGGACCAGGGCTTCATCGAGATCGAGGCCCCCGCCCTCGTGCGCTCCCCGGCGTTAGAGGAGCACCTTGAGGCGCTCCCCGCCGGAGGCGCGTTCTTACACACCTCGCCGGAGTTCGCGCTCAAGCGTGTACTCGCCTCGGGGCTGGGCCGCGTCTTCGCGATCACGCCCTGCTTTCGTGGAGAGGAGTGGGGGCCGAACCACAGCGTCGAGTTCACGATGCTGGAGTGGTACCGCATCGGCACGGGCCACGAGGGCATCCTGGAGGACTGTGAGGCCCTGGTGGGCGCCGCCGCCGCGGCCTTGGGGCAACGTTTGCCGCCCTTTGAGCGCCTGGCCTACGCCGAGGCCTTCCGCCGCCACGCCGGGGCCGAGCCCCCGGAAGACCCCGTCGAGGCCGACCGCCTCTGGGTGAACGACGTCGAGCCCCGCCTCCTGGCGCCGACCTTCATCCTCGACTACCCCGCCGACCGCTGCGCCTTCGCCTCGGTGCGCGGGGCCTACGCCGAGCGGTTTGAGCTCTACTGGGGCGGCCTTGAGCTCGCCAACGCCTTCACGGAGCTGCTCTCCCCGGACGAGCTGCGCGCGCGCTTCGCGCACAACAACGCCGCGCGGATCGCCGCCGGGCGGGCGCCTTACCCCGTCGATGAGCGCCTTGTACGCGCCATCGGACAGCACCCCCGCGCCGGAGGCATCGCCTTGGGCGTCGATCGCCTCATCATGCGGCTCGTCGGCGCCTCGGACATCCGCGACGTGCGGGTCCTGGGCTGAGCCGGTCTCTGCGACCCACCCCCTGCTTGAGAGAGGAGCGCTGATCATGGAGCTAGAAGGAAAGGTCGCCGTCGTGACCGGCGGCAGCCGCGGCCTCGGCCGTGCCATCGCCCTGGAGCTCGGCCGCGCGGGCGCGACGGTGGTGGTGAACTACCTGCGCAGCGCCGAGGCCGCCGAGGCCGTCGTCGCCGAGATCGGCCGCGGGCGCGCGGTCCAGGCCGACGTGCGGCTGCAAGAGGACGTGGACCGCCTCTTCGCCGTCGCCGACGAGCTCGGCGGGGTGGACGTGCTCGTGAACAACGCCGGGGTCACCAAAGACGGCCTCATGGCGCGCATGACCGACGAGGAGTGGGTGGAGGTGCTCGACTCAAGCCTCACCGCCACCTTCCGCACCTGCCGCGCCGCCTACATGACCATGATGCGGAAGCGGGCGGGCAGCATCATCAACCTCAGCTCCACCTCGGGCCTGCGCGGGAACTCCGGGCAGGCGAACTACTCCGCGGCGAAGGCCGGGGTGATCGGGCTCACGCGGTCCTTGGCCAAGGAGCTCGCCAAGCGCGGCGTGCGCGTGAACGCCGTCGCCCCGGGCTTCATCGACACCGACATGACCCGGGTGCTGCCGGACAAGGTCATCGAGGCCGCCCGGGAGCTCATCCCGATGCAGCGCCTCGGCCGCGTCGAGGACGTGGCGCCCCTGGTGCGGTTCTTGGCGGGGCCCGGCGCGGGCTACATCACCGGGCAGGTCTTCGCGGTGGACGGCGGCCTCACGGCCTAAGGCGGCGCCTCAGACCCCGATGCGGTTGAGGAGCGTCTCCAAGGCGAGGCGCTCCTGGGGCGTGAGCCGGAACCCGATGCGCATCCCGGCCTGCTCCCCGGCGGTGAGTGTGCGGCTCTTGGACGACCACTCCACCTCACCGTGCAGGGTGAGCAGGTCGAAGCCCGGCAGGGTGATCTCAAACACGCAGGGCCGACGCTCGCTCAAGGGCTTCGCGGAGGCGACGAAGGTGCTGCCCTCCACGAGGTTCTTGCGGTACTCCCGACCAAACGCGAAGGCGCTGGCGTAGGCGATCTTGAGCACCGCCGGGCGCTTCTCTTTGGGATCCTTCGGCGCCGGGGCCGGGGCGTCGGCGCTGCGCGAGCCGAGGCCCTCCCCCATGAAGAGGTCCTCCTCCAAGAGCGCGGGGCGGTCGAAGGGGACGCGGGAGACGGAGCTGCTCGTGTCGTGGCTGTCGCTGAAGGGGTCCCCCAAGGCGTTGAGGGCCTCCTGGGCGAGGTCGTCGAGCTCGACGGCGCCAGATTTGGCCGCTGGGGCGCTCGGCGCGCTCGGCGCGCTCGGCGCGGGCTTCTTGGGGGTGGAGTCGCCGAAGAGGTCGTTGAGCAGGGCGTCTGGGTCGCCGAGGCCCCCGAGGTCGCCGAGATCCCCGAGATCGCCGAGATCCCCGAGGTCGCTCAGGTCGTGGGTCTCGGCGGCGCGCTGGGGCGCGGGCTCCTCGGCGAAGGGGTCCCCGGCGGCGTCGAAGAGCGCGCTGAGGTCGGCGTCACCGAGGAGATCGTCGTCAGCGCCGCCGCCGCTCACCGGACCTCCTTGGGTCGGCGCGTCGGCGAGCTCACCGAGGTCCACCCCGGTGAAGAGGTCGTCTCCGCCCCCGCCGAGATCGCCGAGATCGCCAAGATCCCCGAGATCGCCGAGGTCCACGGCGTCGAAGGACCCAGCCTCGCCGAGCTCGTCGAGGAAGGCCGCCGCGAGGGCGGTCTCGTCGACGTCGGCGGACTTGGAGGTGCCGCGGGCGGGGGTGGTGCGCACCGAGGGCACGCTGCGGTCATCGAAGGAGGCGCGGCTGCGCAGATCCGACGACGAGCGCGACGCGCTGCCGAGCACGGCGGGGCCGACGCTGCCCTCGTCGGTGTCCGCGTCCTGAGCGTCCTCTTCGAGCTCCTCACCCTCAAGCTCGTCGAGGTCCTCGCCGAAGGTCTCGTTGAGGTCCCCGGCGGCGTCGAGGGTGTTGAGGTTCACCCGGGGCGGCGTGCTGAGCTGGATGAGCGGCAGCGGCGCGCTGGAGAGCTCCTCGTCGGGCTCGACC
Source organism: Myxococcota bacterium (assembly GCA_023150845.1). Taxonomy (GTDB): domain Bacteria; phylum Myxococcota_A; class UBA796; order UBA796; family CAJQPC01; genus JADKFE01. The sequence continues at coordinate 25,860 of JAKLKD010000060.1, forward strand.
TCTCCTAAGGCCTCGGCGCCGAGCTCCTCGGGATCCACCTCGGCCAAGGCCTCTACGCCGAGCTCCGTCGGCTCGACCTCGCTCGGGCCCGCGGCGGCCGGGGCGACAGGCGCGGCGCTGGCGGCAGGGGCGGCGGGCGCGGCGGCCTTGGGTTTACGCTGGAACAGGCCCTTGAGCCGGGCGAGGCCCGTGGCCGCGGAGCTGCCGCTGCCGGAGTCTTTCGCGACTGGCGCCGACGCCGCCTCCTTCGCGCGGCGCGCGACCTCAGCCTCGGCCTCTTCAGGCGAGGGCATCTTGGGCTCAGAGGCGTGCTCGGCGTAGTTCCGGACGACGATCTGCTGGCGCTCCCCCGAGGCGCGGTCCACGGCGCTCACCTGGAGCATGCCGTTGGAGTCCAGGCGGAAGGTCACGTCGAGCTTGGGCTCCATGCGGGGCGCGGCGCGTAGGCCCGTGAGGTTGAACTCGCCCAAGAACTCGTTCTCGACGGCCTTGTTGCTGCCGCCCTGGCGCACGGTGATGCGCACCCGGTCCTGGTTGTCCCGGGCCGTGGTGAAGGTGCGGGTGCGGGTCGCCGGGATGTTGGAGTTTCGCTCGATGATGCGGGAGAACAGCCCGCCGACAGAGTCGATGCCGAGGTCAAAGGGCGTGACGTCGATGAGCAAGGCGGGCTTCGCCTCGGGGTTGCCCAAGGACTCCGCGTGAATCGCCGCCCCGGTGGCGACGACCTCTTCAGGGTGTACGTTCCGGTTCGGTTCCTTGCCGAAGAGGCCCGAGACGGCCTCACGCACCCGCGGCATCCGGGTCTGGCCGCCGACGAGCACGATGTCGTCGATGTCCTTGAGCTGGAGCCCCGCCGCCGCCACCGCGCCGCGCACGACGTTGAGGGTGCGCTCCACGAGGTCGTTCACCTGCTCTTCGAGCTGGGTGCGGGTGATCGTGTCCTCGAGGTTGTCCTTCGCGGTGATGCGCGGGACGAGGATGCGGGCCTTGTCCTGGAAGCTCAGCTCACACTTCGCGATCTCCGCGGCCTCCTTGAGCCGCTGCAGCGCGACGCGGTCCTTCCGCAGGTCCACCCGCTTCTGGCGCAGAAACCGCTCGGCGAGCCAGGCGACCACACGCTGGTCGAAGTCTTCGCCGCCGAGGTAGGTGTCGCCGTCGGTGGCGAGCACCTCGTAGATGCCGTTGGAGACGTGCAGCACGGAGACGTCGAAGGTGCCGCCGCCGAGGTCATAGATGAGGATGTTGCGCTCGAGCTCCTTGCGGTGCCCGAAGGCCAAGGCCGCCGCCGTGGGCTCGTTGAGCAGGCGCTCGCAGCGCAGCCCGGCGAGGCGCGCGGCCTCCATCGTGGCGGCGCGCTGGCCGTGGTTGAAGTAGGCCGGGACGGTGACGACGACCTCATCGACCGTCTCACCGATCGCGCGCTCGGCGATCTGCTTCGCCACCTGGAGCACGATGGCGCTGATCTCGACCGGCGTCATCAGCTTGTCGCCGACACGCACCCGGCAGAGGCCGTCGGGGCCCTCCTCGATGGTGTAGGGCAGGTGCTTTCTCGCCTCCTGCACCTCGGGGGAGTCGAAGCGCCGCCCGATCAGCCGCTTCGCCGCGTACACCGTTCGATCGGGCGCGGTGAGGATCAGGCTCTTGGCGAGCTGCCCGACGACGAAGGTGCCGTCCTCTCGCTGAGAGACGACGGAGGGGAGCACCTTGTAGCCTTTGTCATCTTCGATGACCTTGGGTCGACCCTTCTGGAAGACAGCCACCGCTGTGTTGGTCGTGCCGAGGTCGACGCCGATCGTCCTGCCCATTGCGACTCCGCGAGAACCATCCTGGACAGCCGCAGGAGATATCGGCGGGATTATACCCCTTCAGCGCCGGGGCTCTGGAACAAGGGGAGCTGACCCGCCTCTTGAGGCGAGGGCGCGGTCAAGGGCGGCGCGTCCCCGAAACAGGCGAGGCAGGGTTCTGGGAGCGCGTCGCGTAAGGTCTCGACGCCGACGCCGCCCAGGCTCTCGACGTCCAGGCGCGCGGGATCTCCGGGATCCTCGGACGTGGCGCGCTGGACCTCCGGCGTGCGCACCCCGTAGGCGCAAGGCGCGACGGTGACGGGCCAGGTGTGGCGCAGGTGTAAACCTGTGGCCCCGGCCCGGCGCAGCGCGCGCAGCCGCGGCGGGATGAGCTCGGCCGGGCGCTCGGGGTCCACGACCAACAAGAGGCGTC
>JAKLKD010000408.1 GCA_023150845.1 Myxococcota bacterium
GCGCCCGCCGCTGCCGCTCCTGCCGCCGCTGCTCCCGCCGCCGCTGCGCCCGCCGCCGCGCCATCCGGGGGCATGGCGGCGAGCCTGCCGATGCTTCTGGCCGGTGGGGGTCTCGCCTTCGCCGCGTTGAGCTCGGCGGTCACCTTCATCGTCGGGGAGCTCGCCAAGCTCTCCGGCTGGGAGCTGCTCGCCGTGTTCGTGGCCTTGGTCCTCGCCTACGTCCTCCCCGTCGGCTTCGCCGCCTGGCTGCGCCTGCGTCGCCGGGATCTGGGCACGGTGCTGGAGGGCGCGGGCTGGGCCGTGAACACCCGGCTCTACCTGAACGGCGCGCTCGCTCGGCGCTTCACGACCCGCCCCGAGGCGCCGAACAAGCGCCCGCGTCGATCGGCGTGATCGCGCCGCGCCGCGGTCGGTGAGCTTGGGCGCGCCGGACCTGTGCGCTAAAACAGGTCCGGGTCCCACTTTCCCGTGTCCACGGCGCGGGCGGTCGCCAGAGAGAGCGGGCGCAGCAGGCGAGGCACGTTCTCCAGCTCCTCGTGTGGAGGACGATAGCGGCTCAAGAAGCGGACGTTTAGGCCCTCAAAGGGGGGCAGCGCCGCGCCGATTCGCCGTGCGAAGGCGCGGTTGGGGTTGAGGAGCCTCGGCTCGGGCCCCAGCGCGCGCAGCGCCTCCGCGAAGATCGGACCTCGATAGCTGTAGTGGGTGCAGCCTAAGAAGAGGGCGACCCGCGCCGGGTTTGTGCCACCCAGACGCTCAAGCCCCTGCTTTAAGAAGCCCGTCGCTGCCCGCCGCACCGCCTCGCCGTCGGGGTCACGGGAGATGCAGGTCTCGAGGTGGGGGCAGGCCACGGCGTGGAGCGCTGAGGTGTCGAGGCCAAGCTTGGCCAGCCCTCGGCGGTGGGCCTCGCTGCGCACGGTGGTCTCGGTCCCGAGCAGCAGCACGGGCTCGTCGGGGTGCGCGCGGAGCTGCTCGGTGAGGAGCGTCACCCCCGCCTCGATGATCCCCGGCGCTGGGTCGGCCAAGGCAGGAAGCAGGGCCGAGAGGGTGTTGCAGGCGACGAAGACGCCGTCTGGGCCCTCGGCGCGCGCCCGCCGCAGCACGGCGGCGAGGGTCGCGAGGCGGGCCGCCTCGTCGGGGAGCTGGTTGAAGCCTAACGTGTCCGAGGGCGTGGCGTTGAGGAAGCTCACCCCGAGGGTGTGCGCGTCGGGCGTTGGCAGGCGATCCGGCGCAGGGTCGAGGGCCGCGACGACGCCCATCCCGCCGAAGCCGGCGTCGATCACCACGATCCGGGCGACGTCAGGCATCGCCGGTGACCGCCTGAGAGAGCTGGAACAAGGAGGGCAAGCCGCCGGTGTGCCAGAGCAGCACTCGCTCGCCGGGGCCGATCTCACCCCGCTCGATGGCGGAGATCAGCCCGCCGAGCGCGCGCCCGGTGTAGACCGGGTCGAGGAGGATGCCCTCCTCACGCGCAAGCAACGAGATGGCGCGGCGCTCCACGTCGGTCACCACGGCGTAGCCGGGCCCGATGTGGCGGTCGCCGTAGAGCTTCGCCACCTCGCCGACGAGGCGCAGGATGTTGTCGCGGGCCTTGGCCGCGGGCTCGTCGACGCTCACGCCGAGCACCTGGGCGGGGTAGCCGTGCAGGAGGCACCCGGCGATCAGCCCGGCCTGGGTGGCGCCCGAGGAGGTGGCGACGACAAAACGCTCAAAGGGCCTGGCCTGCTGCTCAAGAAGCTCCTGAACCGCCTCCGCGTAGGCCAGCGCCCCCAGGGCGTGCGCGCCGCCGTAACAGATGGAGTAGGGCGCCTTGCCCTCGGCCTCCAGGCGATCGATCACGGCTTGCAGCGCGACGTCGGCGTCCTGCCCTTCGGTCCAGTTCAGCCGCGCGCCCATGAGCTCGGCGAGGTACAGGTTGCCCTCCAGCCGCGGCGGGCGGCACCCCCGGATGACCAGCTCACAGGCCAGCCCAGCGCGGGCGGCGGCGGCGGCGGTCTGTCGGCAGTGGTTAGACACCGGCGAGCCTCGGGTGACGAGGGTGCGGGCCCCCTTGGAGAGGGCGTCGCGGAGAAAGAGCCGCAGCATTCGGGCCTTGTTGCCGCCGGTGGCGAGGCCGGTCTGGTCGTCCCGCTTGATGAAGATCTCCGGGCCACCCAGGGCGCGGCTGAGTCGGGGCAGGGGCTCAACGGGGGTGGGCAGGTGGCAGACCGGCGAGCCCTCCTCCAACGCGGCCGCGGTCACCGGGCCGCACATCAGCACACGCAGCACCTGCGCCTCGTAGACGCAGCGGGTCTCGATGGCGCGGAAGCCGAACCTGTGCAAGACCCGCTGGCTCCCGTGGTTGTCCGGGTGTACCGTCGCGAAGAGGGTCTCTAGCCCCTGTCCCCGGGCGAGCTCCGACCGGAACCGCGCGAGGCGCTTGGCGAGGCTTTGGCCGCGCACCCGGTGGTCAATCAGGGTGTGGACGGCCACCCCGCAGCGCTCAGGCTTCAGCCCCATTCGCTCCAGGTAGGGGCTCCAGAGGGGCGAGAGGAAGGGCTCCAGCCCCAAGAGGGTGAACCCTACCAGCTCTGCGCCCTGCCACGCCGCGACGATGAGCCCGTCTCCATCAAAGAAACGAGCGTAGAACGAGGG
>JAKLKD010000409.1 GCA_023150845.1 Myxococcota bacterium
GGGCAGCGTCGTCTGCACGGGCGGCTACCTGCCCTACACCTACACCGACTCCGCCGCCACCAAGCCCGAGCTCATCCTCCTCGGCGTGTATGAGCCCGACCCCACAAAGTCCGGCGCGATCACCGTCGATGTGGACCGCGCCACCACGATGGTCCTGCACCTCTCGTCCTACACCGCCGTGGACTGGACCATCAACAACAACGCCGGGGCCACGATCAACGAGATCCTCGTCTCGGGCTACGAGGCCCAGACGGTCAACGCGCCGAGCGGCGTGCCGGTGACCATCCGCACCGCGGCGACGACGGGCACAAGCTTCGGCTACTTCTGCGGCTACAGCCTCCCCTACAACTACGGGGGCTGCGACACGGACAAGCTCATCGCCGGGGTCGAGGGCTACACCGGCCTCACGATGGCGAGCTTCGCCGGGTGTTACCAGGCGCGGAGCTTTAAGGTCGAGTGAGGCCGGGCTCACCCGCTCCGCGTGAGCGGGTGAACGTTCAGCCGCCGATGAGCCTGCGGTGCTCGGGCATCATGCAGCGGCTCTGCACGACGTCGATCCCGGCGTCGGAGAGCCGGGCCGCGGCGAGATCGTGCCGAATGCCGAGCTGAAACCACACAAACTTGGGCCGCCAGGGCAAGGCGAGGAGCTCCTCAGCGATGGCGGGGAGCTGGTCCGGGCGGCGGAAGACCTCCACCCCGACGACGGGGCCCGGCAATGACGCCAACGAATCGACGGCGGTGGCCCCGAGCCAAGGCCGCCCGGCGAGCTTGGGGTTCACGCCGATGACCGGCCAGCCCCGGGCGTGGAGGTAGGCGGGGACGTAGTAGGCGGGCTCCATGTCGCCCTCTTTGGCGCCGAGCACGGCCAGAGAGACCGGGGCGCGGAGCAAAGCGCGCAGGGCGTCGTCGTCGTGGAGGATCACCGGGGCTCCTTCGCGCCGTAGGCGGCGCGGGTGAGGCGGTCGTTGATGGCGGCGCCCAGCGCGCCGTCGGCGGAGGGCTCGGCGAGGAGCAGATCGACCCCCTCGGCGTCGAGGCGGCGCAGCTCGGCGTAGAGGCGCCGGGCGTGGTCTTGGGGCTCCCCGGCCCGCAGGATCGCCACGGTGAGGCCCTGGGCCCGGGCGGCCTCGGCGTCGGCGTCGGGGCTGTGGCTCAGACGCAGGGCCGTGCGAGGGGCGTAGTGCCCGGGCAAGGTGCCTGGGGCGACGGTCTGGGAGCTGCCCAAGGGGCCGATGAGCGCGGCGATGGCCTCGGCGGAGACGGCGCCGGGGCGCAGGAGCGCCGGGACGGGCCCGGAGAGATCGACGATGGTGGACTCGACGCCGACCTCGGACGGCCCACCATCCAGCACAAACACCCCGGGGAGCTCCTCGCGGACGTGGGCGGCGGTGGTGGGGCTCACCCGGCCAAAACGGTTCGCCGAGGGCGCGGCCAAGGGGCGGCCATAGGCCCAGAGCAGGGCTCGGGCGACGGGGTGGGCGGGCACCCGCAGGGCGACGGTCTCGCGGCCGCCGGTCACCTCGTCGGGCACGCCGGGCAGGCGGCGCATCACGAGGGTGAGGGGACCCGGCCAGAAGGCCTCGGCGAGGGCGTCCGCGCGGGGGTCGGGCTCGGCGAAGCGCGGGAGCCAGGCGGCGTCGCCGAGGTGCAAGATGAGGGGGTGGTCCACGGGGCGGCCCTTCGCGGCGAAGATCTGGCGCAGCGCGAAGGGGTTGAGGCCGTCGGCGGCGAGGCCATAGACGGTCTCCGTGGGCAGACCGACGAGCTGGCCAGCGTGCAGCAGCGCCAGGGCGCGCTGCATGTCGGCGGGAGCGGGCAGGGAAGGCGGCATCGGCGCCTCCTTAACGTGGGGGTCGGGGGCCCGGCGAACGAAACCAAAGGCAGGATGTGGCATGATCCTTTGGCGGCCGGTCTCTCACGCCGACGCGAGGTGCTGACCGAGATGACGACCACCGCCCGCCGCATCGCCCAGGCCCTCGCCGCCCGGGGGGTCCGCCACGCCTTCGGCATGCCCGGCGGGGAGACCTTGCCGCTGCTCCAGGCCCTCGACGAGGAGGGCATCCGCTTTGTCCTCATCCGCCACGAGGGCAGCGCCGGGTTCGCCGCGGCCGCCGCCGCCCAGCTCAGTGGGGCGCCGGGGGTCTGCGTCGCGACCTTAGGCCCCGGCGCGACCAACCTCACCACGCCCCTCGCCGGGGCCCTGCTCGACCGCGACCCCGTCGTCGCCTTGACCGGCGAGCCCCCCCGGGGCCTCAAGAACGTCTACACCCACCAGGCCCTCGACCAGACCGGGCTCTTGCGCCACGCGGTCAAACACGCCGTCACCGTCACCGCTGAAGAGGCCTGGCGGGAGGTGCCCCTCGCCCTGCGCCACCTGCAGCTCGGGCGGCCGGGCCCCGTGGTCTTGGCCTTGCCCCAAGACGTCTCCGTCGCCGCCCAGCCCCGGCGTTTTGACGACCAGTTCTCCCCGGCCCCGGCTGAGCCCGCCGCCGAGGCCGTCGCCGCCGCCGCCGCCGCCCTCCGCGCCGCGAGGCGCCCGTGGGTGCTCGTCGGCTTGGGGGCCCTCGCCGATGAGGCCGCCGCGCCGCTCCGC
>JAKLKD010000061.1 GCA_023150845.1 Myxococcota bacterium
CCCATCTGGACGTGTCCATACGACCTTCCCCGATTCCGCCAGACCGTCCGGACGCGTCCGGATGACTTTTCCCGTTCCCACAGACCGTCCGGACGTGTCCATACGACCCTCCCCGATTCCCCCAGACCATCCGGACGTGTCCATACGACCTTCCCCGATCCCACAGACCATCCGGACGTGTCCATACGACCTTCCCCGATTCCACAGGCCATCCGGACGCGTCCATACGACCTTCCCCGACTCCACAGGCCATCCGGACACGTCCAGGCGACTCTCCTCGCCCTGCGAGCGCCGCCGCGCCTCACCCCCCCAACACCCGCGCCACCACCCCCGACTGCAGCAGCACGATCTGCAGCACGAAGGTGAACACGCACCACAACAGCCCCGCCGTCGCGACGTCGTGCAGGCGGGCGATGCCGGGGGCGGCGTCGGGGTCGAGCTCGCCGCGCTCGACACGCTCCAGGTCCTCCCGGGTGATCTGCCAGGCCGCCAGGGTGAAGAAGACGCCGATCACCGAGGCACAGCTCACCAGGCCGAGCAGGTTCAGGGGCCAGGCCACCCACAGCAGGCGCCGCGCGCGGTCTTGGCGCGGGCCGGGGCGCTGGCCGAAGAGGCGGTCGAGCCTGCGCGTCGGGGAGGCCACGGCTCAGGCGGTCAGGGCGTCGACGCCCGCCGGAGGCAAGGCCATCAGGCGCCGCAGCTCCTCGACGCTGCGCAGGGCCGCCTCGGCGTTCACCGACACCCCTCCGCCGTGGCGGAAGCGCAGCACGCCGTCTTCAGAGTAAGCCTTGAGCCCGTTCTTGATGTTCGCCGCCGAGACGGCCTCGGGGCGGCGCACGTCCTGAACGGCGAGGTACTGGCGGCCGATCTTGAGGACCTCCCGCTCCAGGGCGCGCTCGTCGAGGTCGCGGCCGTCCAGGCGCAGGAGCGCCCGGGCCGTGAGGTAGAGGCTCTCCAGCAAGGGGTGGGTCAGCTCGGCGAGCTCCCCCACCCGCTCGGGGGAGGTGACGACGTAGGCGTCTTCGCCCGCCTCGGGGTCGGCGGCGATGGCCCCGGCCTCGGTGAGCAGGCGCAGGCCCTCGGCCTCTAGGCAGCGCTCGTCCGCCGCCGGGTCGGTGATGAGCTCGTACCGCAGCAAGAAGAGCTGCAGGCGCAGAGAGTCGCGCAGAGACGTCGCGGTGAAGCGCTCGGCCTTGCGGGCGCGCAGCTCGGCGGCGAGCAGGCTCGCGGGCACCAAGAAGTGTAAGGCGCCGTTCTTGTACACGTCGAGGATCACCCGGCGCTCGGGGATGAGCCGCAGCACGGGCTCCGGGCCGTCGATGACCTCGATGAGCCCCTTCTGGCTGAGCTGGGCGAGGGCCTCGTCCCGGGCGCGCTCGAAGGACTGCAGGCGGCCCGAGGGCTCGGCCCCGGCGGCGACGAGCAGGCCGTGAAGCCGCGCCACGCGCTCGTGAAGCTCGGAGAGCGGCAAGGCCGGGCGGCGCTGGGCGAGGAGCGCCATGCTCACCAGGCCCGTCGGCGTCACGACGAGCTTGGTGTTGATGCGGTGCATCAGGCGCTCGCCGAGCACCCGCAGAGCCTCGCGGCGGCGCTCGCGGCCGAGCTCCTCCCAGGGCTCCCCCTGCTCGGCGATGAAGCCCGTGAGCGGCACGGGCTCGCCGATGCGCAGGTGGATGCGGCCCTGGCGGCGGCCCAAGACCTTGAGCGCGCGGAGCAGGTCCGCGGCGGACTCCGGCCGTTTCCCGGCGCCGGAGAGCTCCCGGGCGTAGGGGCCCTCCTCAGCGAGCTGCTCGTAGGTGATGGCCACGGGCAGATACGTCACCTCACCCAAGGTGCGGCCCAGGCGGGCCTCGATCCCCGCGTCGATGGTGGCGCCCAAGACGCCAAGCTTCGGCGGCAGGAGCTTGCCCGTGCGGCTGCGGCCCCCCTCGATGAAGAACTCGATGGTCTGCCCGTCGCGGAAGAGGGTCGTGAGGTAGGACTGGAACACCGTGGGGAAGATGCGCTCCCCGGCGAAGCTGCGCTTGATGAACACCGCGCCGAAACGCCGAAGCAGCCAGCCCAAGGGGAAGAAGCTGAGGTTCTCCCCGGCGATGACGTGGGGCATGACGAGGTCGTTCTCGTGCAGCACCGTCGAGAGCACGATGTAGTCGACGTGGCTCTTGTGGCAGGGCACGAGCACACAGACCCCGCCGCGCATCGCCGCGCGCACCCGCTCGACGTCTTCAGGGGGCACGTCGAAGCCGTCGTAGACCCGGCTGAACAGCCACAGCGCCGGGCGCCGGGCGAAGCGGACCACGGTGTAGGAGAACCGCGCCGCCATGCGGTCGTAGACCTTGAGCACCTCGGTCTGCACCGCCGAGATCGGGCGGCGGGTGGCCTGGGCCTCTTGCTCGATGAGCCGGGTGACTCGGGGGCTGCCGAGCACCCAGCGGCGGGTCACCCGGGGGGAGCGGATCGCGGGCCCTCGGACGAGCTGGGCCTCTCTCCATAGATATCGTCGAAGCAACACGCGGAGCTGGCGGGCCTGCGTCGCCGGGGGCAGCTCAGCCGTCCGGGACTGGTACTCTTGCAGGTTGACCGGCTCACCGATCATCACCCGGGCCTCACGCACCCCCGTGGCGACCCCGAAGAGCTTCCACAAGGAGCGGCCCTCGTCCTCGGCGCCGATGAGGGCCTGGAGGGTCTGGCTCCCGGCCTGCTCCGGGCGGCGGCGCCAGAGCACCACCACGGGCACGAGGCGCACGGGGCGGGCGGACTCCCGCTGGGCGTCGAGGAGCGTCGGCGTCGGGTCGGGCCAGGCGGGGGGCGAGAAGAAGTCGCGCCAGCGCATCCGGGGCCGCAGAAACACCGCGGCGTTCTTGCCCGAGGCGACGGTGCGGCCGAGGTAGCCCACGTCGATGGGGCTCGGCGGGCGGCCGTGGCGCACGATCCACTTGAGCTTGTCCCGGATGAGGCGCAGGCCCTCCCAGAAGGGCATCCACGGCGTCATCGAGATCGCCATGCTGTACTCAGCGAGCGGCAGGCGGCGGCGGCGCAGCACCTCGTTCAAGGCGAGGTAGTCGAGCAAGGAGCGGCTGCGGAGCACGTAGACGACGGGGCCCTGGTCCGCGGCGAGGCGCACCCGCTCGGCGGCGGCGTCGTCTAAGCGCAGGGCGCGGAACACCCAGGCGAGGCCGAAGAGGTAGTAGAGGATGCCCCAGGTGCGCACCATACACGAGCGGTAGAGCTCGATGGGGACGTAAGGCTCGCCGCCGCTGTCGGGTGCGGTAGGGTCTGACGGAGGGGGAGGAGGGCTCAGGTCCATGCTCCAGAAGCTAACCTGTCCCACTTTCCGGGCGAGGGGGCGCCCTCCTCAGGGGCAGGACTTCCGTAAGCCCTCGGCGATCTTGACGAGGGGCTTGAGCTGGGGCTCCACGCGGCGGGCCTCGGCGCGGGCGGCGTCGAGGCGGTGGTCCTCCATCTCCGAGACATTCCGGGCGAGGTAAGGGATGCGCCCGGTGATGCCGGTGATGACGTTGAAGCGCAGCTCGTTGGGGCGCACCTCGTCGGAGCGGGACACCCGGGAGGCGTCCAGGGCCGCGTCGAGGGTCTTGAGCTGGGTGAGGTAAAAGAAGCCGCTCGTGAGGAAGGTGAAGGTCGAGAACTGGGCGGCATCATTCACCACGGTCTTCATCCAGGCGAGGTCCCCCTCGATGCGCTCCTGGAGCCGCAGGGTCTCCGCCGCCCACAACACCGAGGCCGCATCACAGCCGGGCTGGGCCGGGGCCGCGCTCACCAAGGGCGCCGCGGCCTGCTCCCAGGCCATGTGCCCGTCGAGCCGCGCCCAGAAGGCCTCCCGCCAGTCCGCCAGGGGCGCGCCCTCGCCGGGGCGGGGGCCGTCGTCCGCCAAGGCCACGGCGGCGAAGTGCCCCGTGCGGCGCTCGGCCTTCGTGCTCAGCTCAAAGCCGGTCTGGTTGGCGTTGAGGATGAACTGGAACTTGAGGTTCTTGGCGACGTCGAGGAACTCCCGCACCGTGCGGGAGGACTCGGCGTTGGGCTGCAGCGCCATGAGCCGCTCCAGCTCCCGGCGGTTGAAGGTGAAGGTGCCCTCGTAGTTCACCAGGGTGAGGTGCTCTTTGCCCGGGCCCATGTGGGGGTCCCGGAAGCGGTTCCAGGCCTGCACGACGTGGAGCTGCAGGGGCAAGACGAGGCCGTCGTAGCGGATCTCCACCGTCCAGGGGCTCGCCTGGAGGTTGAAGTCGGGCACGCGGAGGTCCAGGGTGAGGCGGTCGACCTCGACGCGGCCCCAGAGCTCCTTGTCTACCTTGGGCTCCTCGGCGTGCAGGGCCTCCAGGCCCTCGGCGGCCGTGTACAGGCCGAGCTCCTCCGGGCGCAAGAACTCCTCGGCTGGGATGTCCCAGAAGCCCCGGTCGCCGGGGGGCGCCTCGCGGAAGCTCCACTCGCCGCCGAGCAGGCTCTTGTGGAAGCTGCCGATGACGCCGTCCTTCTTGCCGACGATGCGCAGCTCCCGCGCCCGGTTGCCTTTGCCCGTCTGCAACATCGACACCCGGCGGGTGAGCGCCGTGTCAGGGCCCCAGGCCTCGGGGGGCAGCACCGGCGGGTGAATCGTCCAGCCCTCGGGGGGCAGGCGGATGTCGGACATGCCGCTGCGGATGTCGCCGGGCGGGTAGTACGCCTCGTGGTCACACTCCTCCTCGTAGCAGTAGGGGTGCGTCGGCGTAGAGCCCAAGAGGTCGAAGTCGGCGATCTTGGTCACCACGGCGCCGAAGCGATCGAGGAGCATCACCGTGGAGGCCGAGGCGTCGATGGCCTCGCCGCGGTAGCGCCCGCGGAAGGGCGGCTCGATGAAGTGCTCGATCTCCGGCGGGGTGCCCGAGTCGAGGTAGTAGATCGTGCGGCCGTCCGGGGAGAGCCACACCATCGTCTCCATCGACACCGCCGCCGGGCCCCACTCAAAGATGCGGCCGTCGGGGCCCTCCTTGTAGCCCGCCGCCGCCGCGGTGATGCGCCCGAGCGCCCAGCCCCGGTGGCCGGTGAGGTGCTTCGGCACGAAGACGTGCTCGTCTTTGCCCGCGCCCCAGCCCGCCATCCACTCATCGGGCACGAAGAGGTTGGCGAACTTGCGGCGGTAGAACATCTGGCGGCCGTCGGTGAGCACGGCGAGCTCGTCGTCGTCGGCGGTGAGCGCGATGAGGCGCTCGGGCATCGGGAACTCGGGGTCAAACGCAAGGGGCTCCTCGTGGGGCCAGGCGCCGATCTTGGCCCAGGTCTCGGCGTCGAGGCGGGCGAGGGCCTGGGCGGGCTCCTCGGTCTCAAAGGCCCGGCTCTTGATGAAGTCGCCCCGGTTCCCGTCGAGGTAGGTCGTGTCCATCAAGGAGGGGTCCTTGTGGTCGAGGCGGTAAGGCAGGCCGTCGCGGTGGCCGAAGGGCTTCCAGGGCAGGTCCACGACGACCTCGTCGAGGCCCGCGCGGCGCTTCACCCGGGGCTTAAACCACACCTTGCCGTCCACCAAGGCGAAGTAGTACCAGTCGTTGAAGCCTTGGTAGGGGCGCTCGACCTCCAGGACCGGCGGGAGGTCGGCGGGGCTCGTGTAGGGGGAGGCCGGGTAGACCGTGGCGTCGAGGGTGGCGAGGCGCTCGGACTCCCGGAGCTCCTCCAAGGCGCGCTCGACGGCGCCGAGGGGCCGAGCGGCCAAGGCGGGGGCCAAGGCGGCGGTGAGGAGGAGCGTGCAGGCGGCGAGACGGCGCATGGGGGTCCCGATCGGTTGGGGGGTGCCGACGAGGGTAGCGCCTTTCACCCTCGCCCTTCAAGGGCGGAGCGCGACGGCGTGAGCCTTGAGATAGACTCTCTGGCGGCGCCATGACGGCGCGCAGATTCGTGCGGAGGTTCAGATGACTCGTGCCCTTATCACGCTCAGCCTGGCGCTCAGCTTGGCCTGCGCGGGCGGCAAAGACGCGGCGAACGAAGACAGCGGCGGCGGCGACAGCGTCATCGACACCGAAGACGACGTCATCGACGCCGACGGCGACGGCGTGCGCTACGAGTTTGACTGCGACGACAACGACGCCTCGATCTACCCCGGCGCCGCCGAGCCGTGTGATCAGCGCGACAACGACTGCGACGGCAGCGTAGATGAGGGCGCGAACGCCTCGTTCTACGCCGACGACGACGGCGACGGCTATGGCCGCGACACCAGCGAGGTGCTCGCCTGCGAGGCCCCCGAGGGCCACGTCTCGATCGGCGGGGACTGCGACGACAACAACCGCGACGCCTACCCCGGCGCCGAAGAGGTCTGTGACGGCGCCGACAACAACTGCGACGGCGCCGCCGACGAGGGCGTGACGCGGACCTACTACGCCGACAACGACGGCGACGGCGACGGCGACCCCGCGGCCCCGATCTCCGGCTGCGAGCTGCCGCCCGACGCGGCGCCCAGCGCCGGGGACTGCGACGACAACGACCCGACGCTGAACAGCAACGACGCCGACGGGGACGGCCTCGCCTCCTGCGACGGGGACTGCGACGACAACAACGCCGACCGCGCCGCCTTCTGCGAGTACGCCACCCTCTCTGGCGAGTTCATCGTCAGCGGCGGCGCCTGCACGTACATGGTCGCCGGTGAGGTCGCCGACCCCTCCACGGCGTGCCCGAGCTGTGACTTCGGCTTCTTGAGCGACGGCGTGCAGAGCACCGTCAACGCGGGCTGCACCCTGAGCTTCTCGGCGATGTACGCCTACGACATCGACGCCGCGTCGTTCAAGTTCTTGTTCCTCACGAGCTCCGGCACCTACTACGAGCTCGGCCCCTTCCCCGGCACGCTCACCTACGGCGCGGGCTACGACACATTGAGCTTCTACGGCGCGAGCAGGTTCGGCCAAACCTACGAAGGCTCCTTCACCCTGCTCCCCTGAGCCCGTTGTAGACTTGGGGCATGTCCAGCTCCCCCTGCCCCGGCTGCGGCCTGATCCTCCCCGAGCGTGACGCCCCGCCCCCGCCGGAGCACGGGGCGTCGCCGGCCTGCTTCTCCCTCTATGGCCGCGCCTTGGAGTTTGAGTCGCGGCGCTTCGCCCAGCCCCCGGCGGGGCGCCTGCTCCTCGACGCCTACGGCGCCCAGCACCCCCTCGACGGCGGGCGTATGGCCCGGGACAACCTCGCCGTTCACCTCATCGCCCTGCACCTCGCCCTCGTCCGCCGCGTGCCCGCTGACGCGATGCCAAGCACGCTGCGCCGGGCGCTGCGGGGTCGCCGCGACTTCCCGGCCTTGCCCCGGCCCGCCTCCTTCGGCGCGCTCACCGTGGCCGCGATGTTTGGCCCCGACGGCGCGCCCATCGACGACATCGACGCCCACACCGACGCCGCTCGGGCCTGGGCCGAGGGCGTGTGGGGGGCCTGGGCGGAGCAGCACGCCTTGGTCGCCCGCTGGGTGAAGGAGTCCGGGGTGTTCGGCGACGACGACTAGTCCGCCGCCGCGCAGTCCAGGGCCGCGACCTCGGCGCAGAGCTGGTCCTCGTCTAAAGGCTCCCCCGCGAGGCGCGCCGCGAGCCAGTCGAGCTGCCGGGGCACGCTCGTGAGCACGGTGTCGGTGTGGCCGCCCCCGGCGCAGACGAGGGTCTCGACGTCGTAGCCCTGGGCGCAGAGCAGCGCGGCCTCGGCGGCCTGCAGGCTGGGGTTGGAGACCTCGTCGGCGTCGCCGTAGACGTAGAGGATCGGCGTCTCCGGCGCGGGCGGGATGCGGGGGTGGCCGACGCTCGACTCCTCCAGCATACAGGCCCAGGGGTCCGCGAGGCCCTCGCTGAGCGTCTCCTCGACGAAGGCCAGGTCCCACACGTCGGTCACGGCGTCGACCCCGTCGGGCACCTTGGCCTCGGGGCAGTCTTCGTACAGGCTCTCGTCGAAGGTCGGCAAGAAGTCGGGGTTGAGCAAGGCCCGCACGTCGCCGAGGCCGCCGTGCCACTCGTTGAGCTGGTGCAGGATGAGCGCGCTGCCCGCGGTGCCGATGCGTAAGGACTCCAGGCCCAAACGCATCATGTCGTCCAAGGCCCCGGGCGGCGAGCTGACCACGACGGCGTCAAGCTCGGCCTCGGGCAGGAGCTCCGACGCGGCGCGCTGGGCCCAGAGCGCGTGGTGGGCGCCTTGGGAGGCCCCGAACAGCGCGAGGCGCTGGGTGCGCTCGTTGTCGCCGAGCACGGGCAGGTCCTCGGCGCCCCAGGCCGCGCGCACGGCGTCTAAGGTGGCGACGGCGGCGGGATCCGCGGCGAGGTAGGGGTGCGGGGTCTCCGCCTCGTCACCGAAGCCGTTCTGCCCGAGGTAATCCGGCGCCACGACCAGGTAACCCCGGCTGGCGAGCACCAGGGGCACCGCCGTCCACAGGAGATCCCGGCCCGAGGGGGCGCAGTGGTCCTCCATGCCCGTCGTCGGGTGCAGGTAGAGCAGGGTGGGCAGGGGCCCGGCGGGGCCGGGATCCGGCGCGGCGATCATCGCCGTGGCCTCGACCTCGACACCTTTGTCTTGGGTGGTGTACCGCAGCCGCGCGCCCCGGGCGCCGTAGGGGCTCGGCGCCAAGGCGTCGAGGTCCACGAGGCCCAGGAGCGCGTCGAGGTTCGTGGCGCTGAGCGCCCAGTCCTCCTCCTCCTCCAGCTCCACGACGGCGCCGAGGCTGTCCGGGGGCAGCCAGTCATACGCCGCGCTGCCGCAGCCCGCGGTGGGGAGGTCCGGGAGCCGCGGCGCCGGGGTTTCGTCGTCGCGGCAGCCGAGGAGGGAGAGCAGGGCGAAGAGCACAGTCATGGCAGACGTTTAACTGCCCTTGAGCCAGTGCGGCCCCAAGGTCCAGCCCAAGAGGCGGCGACCGCCGCCGGGGGTCTTGCCCGCGGCGTCGAAGCGGGCGCCGCCGTGGATGGCCTCTAGGCCCAAGAGCGCGGGCTCCAGCCGGGCGACGCGGGCCTCGGCGGCGTGGCGCGTGAAGGTCTCCCGGGCCCAGGCCAGAAACGCGCTCACCTCGTCGGGCTCGGCGAGGCTCAAGAAGAACACCATCTGGCGCCAGGCATACGCGCAGTTCTTGATGAGCTGGAGCTCCACCTTCCAGTCCACGGCGGGCTGGGCGTTCCGGCGCAGGATCCAGAGAAAGCAGTCCTTGGCCATCGGCACGAGGCGGTCCGCGAGGGTCTTCCCGAGGCCCAGGGCCTGAAAGAGCACGGCGAGGTTGTGGGTGTGGAGGATCTGCGCCTGCTCCAGCACCACGCCGTTCGCGGCCACGGAGAAGCCGCGTGCCTTGACGCCCTCGGCGGGCTTGGCCCGCTCCTGGCACAAGGCCGCGAAGCTCTCCGCCGTCGCTTTGCCCCAGCGCTTCTCCCGGGGGGTCTCCGGCGGCGGGTAGACGCTCGCCGCGGGCAGGTCGTAGTAGCGGGCGTAGAGCCGCCCGGCGAGCAGGGTGGAGGCCACGACGGCGGCGCGCTCAAACTTGGGCGTGAAGGCGCCCATGAAGATGTCGGCGGCCAGCTCCTCGACCAAAGGCAGCTTGAGCCCGGCGGCCTCGGAGAGGGTAGCCATCTCGGAGATGAGCGGGTTCGGGAGGATGGTCTGGGGGAAGCCCGTGAAGGCCAAGGCCGAGACCTGCTCCAAGGTCTGTCGGGCGCGGGCGTCACCGCTGAGGTTCGGCCGCCGGAAGGTCGAGAGCGCCGCCACCCAAGGCAGCTCATCGATCCGCACCTGGCTCTGGAGGTTCAGGAGCAGCAGGGTGCGGCGGCGGCGAAACGCCCCGTAGATGCTCACGAACAGCCGACGCAGCGCCGGGTCGTCTACCCCGGCGGAGACGGTCTGGGCGGTGATCTGCGGCAAGAGCTCGGCGAGCACCTCGGCGGAGGGCACGACCCCCAAGGCCATGAGCTCCTCGATGGGGGCCTCCAGGCAGCGGCCGAGCTTCTCCAAGAGCGACGCCGGGAGCTGGAGGCCGGGCGCCTGGGGCAGCTCGTCCTCCCGCGCCGGGCCGCTCACCTCCTCCAAGGAGGGCAGCCCGCCCTCGGGGCGGTAGGCCTTGAGGCGGTTGGCGAGGAGCTCGGCGAGCTCCTTGTTGGAGGGCCGGGCGGCGATGGCGGCCTGCTCCTCCCGCAAGATCGTGTGGATGTCCGAGCCCGGCGCGCCGCGACGCGCCACGGCCCCGGCGAGCACGGCGCGCACGTCGGCCTTGGGGGTGGCGGTCTTGTCGCCCAGGGCCCGGCGGATGGCGGCGCTGAGCACGGCCAAGGTCGAGCGCTCCGCCCGGGGCCCCTTGGCCCGCCGATGCCGCCGCGTCGCCTCGTTCAGGTCGTCTACGAAGGCCCGCGCCCGGGCCCGCCAGCCGTCGTCGATGTGCACGAGCGGCGCCCCGCCCGTCACGACGGGCTGGCCCTTGGGGCCGCGGAGGAGCTGGCCCGCGGCGTCCGTCGCGAGGCCCGGGGGCTCCCCGTCGACGGTCTCCAAGAGCAAAGAGACGGCGCGGTCGGTCAGGGGGTTCCACACCCGCAGGGTCTCGTTCATCACGGCGACCCGCTTCGACCCGCCGTGGCGCTCCAGGGCGTCCCGGACGGCCCCGACGGGCTCCCGGAACACCGAGAGCCCCGCGGACAGGGCGATGTCGGTCTCCCGGGGGGTGAAGCGCAGGCGCTCAAAGAACGGCGCGATGGCCTCGACGACGCCCAGGGCCCGGTCCACGGTGCCCCGGTGCATGAGCCAGGCGACGACGGCCAGCGCCCCCTCCTCGGGCACCTCGACGCGGTAACGGCCGTCGAGCACCCGGGCCAAGATCGTGGCCTGACCCGGCCCGGAGAGCGCGTGGTGGTTGAGCTTGCCCCGGGGGGTCGTCCCCGGGGCGTCCGGCGGCAAGGTGGCGAGGAGCGCCGTCTCGGCCTCGTCCAGGGGCGACTCCGCCAAGAGCCGACCCGTCGCGAAGCCGCCGTGGGCCACCTCCAGGGTCGCCCAGACCGGCGTGTCGGCGACGGGCGCCCGGTCGCCGATGCTCAGCGTCCCAGACGTCATCCCGTCGAGCACGGCCTGCCAGCGCTGGAGCTTCGCGACCGCCCGCTCCCGCACCGCGGCGCTGGGGTGGCTCTGGAGGGTGTGGAGCGCGCGGAGCTGCTGCCCGGCGGCGTAGCTCGGGCTCGCGGTGAAGGCGTCGTCGGCCATTGCAGCACCCAGACGGTCAGAAGAGGGCCTGATGGCGGGATTTGAACCCGCGCCGTCCCGGTCCATAGCCAGGCGCCCTACCGCTGGGCCACATCAGGGAGAAGGATGCTTGGAGGCGGGACTTGAACCCGCGCCCTGCCGGTAGGAAGCCGGCTGCTCTGACCGCTGAGCTACTCCAAGGCGTCGCCCTGAAGTGTAGCACAAGCGGCGGCGTGGACGGGCTCTGCCGCCCTGAGCCGCGCCGGGCGACTCAGGGCGTAAGCCACCGGCTCAGCCCTTGGTCTCTAGGCGCTCGACGAGCAGCTCGGCGAGGTCCCGCAGGGTGTCGCAGCGGAACATCTGCTCCGTCGGCAGGTTCACCTTGAGCTCGGCCTCGATGAGCGCGGCGAACTCCACGGCCACCAAGGAGTCGTTGTCCGAGAGCGGGGCGTCGGGGTCCACCTCGTCGGCCTCGGTCACCGTGCCTAAGCAGGCGCAGAGGTAATCGACCATGAGCTCGAAGCGCTCCTCGGGGTCGGCGCAGTCGAGGAGCTCGTTGCGCAGGCCTAGGCGCTCCTCGGCGCGTTTGTCCCCGCCGCTCGCGGCCTCCAGCAGCTCCAGCATCAAGGGCGGCACGGGGCCCAGAGACAGGCCACGCACCATCCGGGCGCGGTCGAAGGGCAAGACGGCGAGGTTCGGCGAGCTGTCCTGCAGGAGCGCGCCGAGGAGCTCTACGCCCCGGGCGGGCTCGATGGGGCTGATGCCTACCCGCGCCCAGCGGCCCTTGCCCGCGGCCTGCTCGGCCATGCCGCCCTCGGCCCAGGGGCCCCAGGCGACGCTCAACGCGGGCAGCCCTTGGGCCTGGCGCCAGGAGGCGAGGCCGTTGAGCCAGGCGTTCGCCGCGCTGTACGCCGTCTGACCCGGCGACCCCAGCACGGACGACACCGACGAGAACAGCACAAAGTGCTCGATGGGCGCGTCCCGGAGCTGGTTGTGGAGGTTCCAGCCGCCGAGCACTTTCGGGGCGAGCACCCGGCGGATCCGCGCCTCGTCTTGATCGGCGATGAGGGCGTCGTCAAGCACACCCGCGCAGTGGAACACGCCGCCGACGGGCGCCGCGAGGCCCTTGAGCGCCGCCGCGAGGCTCACCGGGTCGCTCACGTCGCCGCGGCGCACGATCACCGCCGCGCCGAGGGCGTCGAGCTGGGCCTTCACCTCCGCTGAGGGCGCCCCGCGGCCCAAGAGCACCACCTGACCCGCGCCTT
Source organism: Myxococcota bacterium (assembly GCA_023150845.1). Taxonomy (GTDB): domain Bacteria; phylum Myxococcota_A; class UBA796; order UBA796; family CAJQPC01; genus JADKFE01. The sequence continues at coordinate 12,405 of JAKLKD010000061.1, forward strand.
GGGCCACGAGCCAGCCGCCGACCCGAAGGCCCAAGGCCCCCAAGCCGCCGGTCACGACGTAGGCCCGGTCGCCGCGGATCGGCGCGTCCCGGGGGGGCTCAGGCCAGCGCACGACGACCTTGCCGACGTGCCGGGCCCGCGCCATGTGCCGGAAGGCCGAGACGGTCTCGTCCAGCTCAAACACCCGCAGGGGCAAGGGGCGCAGGCGGCCCTTCGCCAGCCGGTCCATCGTCTGATCGAGCAGGGCCTTGATCAGGTGCGGCACGGTCTGGGAGAGGGTCACGAGGTCGAAGTGTACGTAGCGGACCCCTCGGCCCAAGGCCGCCACCCGGGGGGCGTCGAGCACGTCGGCCTTGCCGATCTCGACGAAGCGCCCGCCCTCGGCCAGGAGCCCGAGGCTCTCGCGGACGTGCTCAACCCCTAAGGAGTTCAGCACGAGGTCCACGCCCCGGCCGCCGGTCAAGGCGCGGATCTGGGCGACGTACTGCAGGTCTCGGGAGCTGAAGACGTGGGGCACGCCCAGCTCGGTGAGCACCCGGCGTTTGCTGGCGCTGCCCGCCGTCGCGAAGACCTCGACCCCCTTGGCCAAAGCGAGCTGCACCGCGGCCATGCCGACGCCGCCGCTCGCGGCGTGAATCAGGGCGCGGTCGCCCCGGCGCATCCCGGCGAGCTGCTCCAGGCCATGAATCGCCGTCGCGAAGGCCACGGGCACCGTCGCGCCCTCGACGAAGGAGAGGGTGTCGGGCAGGCGCGACACGAAGCGCGCGTCGCAGAGCGCGTGGGTGCGGAAGCAGCCCGTCGAGGCCAAGAGCGCCACCACCCGGTCGCCGGGCTTGAGCGCCGTGACGTCCTCCCCCACCGCGCAGATCACGCCCGTACACTCGCCGCCCAAGGGCCCGGGGTCGCCGGGGTACGCGCCCAAGGCGCCGAGCACGTCGCGGAAGTTGAGGCCCGTGGCGCGCACCTCAATCTCCACCTCACCCTTGCCCGGGGCCACCCGGGGCGCGGGGTGTAAGGTCACGCTCTCCAAGGCGCCGCGCTCGCCGACCAAGAAGCGCGCGGGCTGGGTGACCGGCGCGGCCTTGACCTCGGTGAGTCGGGCGACGGAGCGCCCGGCGCTGCGCAGGGCGACCTGGTCGGCCCCGGAGGCCCGCTGCAGCTCATCGACGAGCTCAGCGACGCTCGACGGCGGCCAGGCCGGGTCGAGGTCGATGGAGACGCACTGCAGGCCGGGGCGCTCCAAGGAGAGCGCCCGCTGGAGGCCCAAGAGCGCGCTCTGGGCCAAGGAGCCGCCCTCGCCGCCCGGCGACGTGGCGCCCCGAGTGACGAGGGTGAGGCGCTCCTTATTCAGCGCCCGGGCGACGCTCAGCGCGCCCACGACGCCCTCAGCGGCCTCGTCGTGCAGGCCCCAGAGGTACACCACGCCCAGCGGCCCAGCCCCCGGCGTCGAGGCGAGGAGCCGGGTGAGCTGCGCCGGGTCACGAACCTCGACGGTGCGCTCGTCGCCGCTCTGGGTGAAGCTCGGGCCAGGCCGGACCACGGTGACGGCGACGCCGAGGCCACGCAGGGCCTTGGCCAAGGCGTCCCCGACGCCGTGCCGGTCGGCGAAGACCAGAACCCGGCGCGGCGCCTCCCCCTGGGGCTCGTCCTCGATCATCGCCGCGCGCCAGCGGAGCTGGAACACGTCGTCGGGCTGGGCGCGGCCGCCGCCGAACACCGCCCGGGGCACCCGCTGCACCTTGAGGCCCTGCACCCGGGCGCGCAGGCCGCCCGAGGCGTCACGCAGCCAGATGTCGGCCACCTGGGCGCTGCGCAGGACCGCGTGGGCGTAGAGCTCGCCGGTCATGCCGCCGCGCCACGAGAAGCGCTCGATCCCGACCGGCACAAAGAGCGCCGTCCCGTCGAGCACCTCGGCCACCTGGGCCGCCGGGAGGCAGCGGGTGAGGAGCTGGAAGCAGGAGTCGATGAGGCCGGGGTGTAGGGGCGCGTCGCCCAGGCCGATGTCCCCGGCGGGCACGTCCATGCGGCAGAGGGCCTCGCCGTCCCGGCGCCAGGTCTCGCCCATCCAGCGGAAGGCGGGGCCGAGGGTGTAGCCCACCCGGTCAAACTGGGCGTAGAACGGCGCCGAGGGGCCCTGGCGCTCCAGGCGCGCCTGAACCGCCGCGAGGGGCTCCGCCGCGGGCTCATCCGCCGGGGCCTCGGCGAGCAGGCGGCCCGTGGCGTGCACGAGGGCGTTGCCGTCGTGCAGGCTGCCGATGCGGAAGCCGACGTCGCCGGAGTCCCCGTCCAAGGCGATCTGCAGCGCCCGCGTCTCATCATCGGCCAAGACCATGGCCCGGGAGAAGCTGAGGTCCACGACGCTCGCGCTCGTCACGCCTCGGGAGACCCGCGCGGCCTCCAGGGCCAAGGCGACGTGGGCGGCGCCGGGGGTGACCACACGGCCGAAGAGGCGGTGATCCCCCAACCAGCGCGGCGAGGCCGGGCTGTGCTGGGCCTGGAACACCACGGCGTTGAGCATCGGCAGGCTCACACGCTCGCCCAAGAAGGGCGCCCCGCGCGGCGCCGCGGCGACGGGGGCCAGGACCGGCGCCGGGGCCGGGGCGTCGAGCCAGTACCGTTTGGGCTGGAACACCGCGGGCTCGACCTTGGGCCGGGCGGCGCGGGCGGCGGCGGCGGCCTCGTCAAGGGCCGGGGCCTCCCCCAAGATGAGGTGGGCGTTGGTGCCGCTGAGCCCGAAGGCGCTCACCCCGGCGACGCGGGGGGCCTGGCCCCAGGATCGTGTCCGGGTGGGCACCTCAAGGGGGATCGCCGGGTCGATGTGGGGGTTCTGCGTGTGGAAGTGCAGGTTCGCCGGGATGAGCCCCCGCTGCACACACAGCGCCGCCTTGATGAGCCCGGCGACGCCCGCGGCGGCCTCCAGGTGGCCGAGGTTGGTCTTCACCGTGCCGACGACGAGGGGGCGGGACCGCCCCAAGACCGCGTCCAAGGCGCCGATCTCGATGGGGTCCCCCAGAGAGGTGCCCGTGCCGTGGGCCTCGACGTAGCCGACCTCCTCGGGCCGCGCCCCGGCGCTCTCCAGGGCCTGGCGGATGACGGCCTGCTGGGCGGGGCCGTTGGGCACGGTGAGCCCGCTCGCCCGGCCGTCGTGGTTGATCGCGCTGCCCCGGATGACGGCGTAGATGTTGTCCCCGTCGCGCTCGGCGTCGGAGAGGCGCTTGAGCACGACCACGCCGCAGCCCTCGCCCCGGGCGTAGCCGTCGGCGGCGGCGTCGAAGGTCTTGCAGCGGCCGTCCGGGGCGAGGGCCCGGGCGCGGCTGAGGTAGACGCTCACCTTGGGGTCCAGGATGAGGTTCACCCCGCCCGCCAAGGCCAAGGAGCACTCCCCGGCGCGTAGGCTCTGGCAGGCGAGGTGTGCCGCGACCAGCGACGAGGAGCAGGCGGTGTCGAGGGCCACGGCGGGGCCCTGGAGCCCGAGGTGGTACGCGAGGCGCCCGGCGGCGAAGGCCGTGGCGTTCCCGGTGCCGGTCCAGGCGTCGACGTCCGCGGCGTCCCGGCCGCCGATCACCCGCTGGAGGTAGTCGTTGCTGCCGATGCCGATGAACACCCCGGCCTGGGTCGCCACACCTCGGGCGGGCACGGCCCCGGCGTCCTCAAGCGCCCGCCAGCTCACCTCAAGGAGCAGGCGGTGCTGGGGGTCCATGCGGCTGGCCTCGCGGCCGGTGATCCCGAAGAAGGCGGCGTCAAACTGGTCTACGCCGTCGATGAAGCCGCCGCGGCGGGCGATCATCGAGCCCGGGCGCTCCGCCGTGGGGTCGTGCCAGGCGTCGATGTCCCAGCGGTCGGCGGGCACCTCACGGGTGGCGTCTTGGCCGTCGGTGAGCAGGCGCCAGAGGGCCTCCGGCGACGGCGCGCCGGGCAGGCGACAGGCCATGCCGACGATGGCGATGGGCTCGTCCGAGCGGCCGACCCGCTCCACGACCGCCGCCGCGGCGTCAAAGGCCAGCTCGGTCATGAGCCAGTCGGCGAGGCGGCTGAGCGTCGGCTGGTCCATGAGTAAGGTCGCGGGCATCCGGCGGCCCAAGGCGAGGCCGAGGCGGCCCTGGAGCTCTACGGCCATCAAGGAGTCGAGCCCCATCTCAAAGAAGCCCTGGTCGACGGCGACCGGGGCGTCGGGGCTCATCGCGGCGACGGCGCGCACCTCAGCGCGTAGGGCCTCGATGAGCAGCCCGCGGCGGAGCTCCGGCGCGGCGGCCTGCAGGCGCAGGGCCAGCTCACCTCCCCCGGCGGCGGCGGCGTTGGCGCCAAGGGCGGCGGGGGCCTCACCGAGCTCCGAGAGCAGCGGCGAGGGGCGGCGGGCGTCTAGCACCGGGCGCAGGCGGGACCAGTCCACGTCGGCCACGCCGCGCTGCCCTTGGGCCCCGCCGAGGAGGCGCAGGCGGCCCAAGGCGTCGGCGGGGCTCAGCCCACGCACGCCGATGCGGGCGAGCTCACTCAGCTCGGCCGCGCTCGCCATGCCGCCGTCCGCCCAGACGCCCCAGCCGAGGCTCAGCGCCGGGCGACCCGAGGCGACCCGCCGGGCGGCGAGGCCGTCCTCAAAGGCGTTGGCGGCGGCGTAGGCGGCGAGGCCTTGCCCGCCCCAGAGCGCCGAGACCGACGAGAACAGCCAGAACAGGTCCAGCTCGGCGTCCCGGGTGAGCTGGTCCAGGGCCCGGGCCCCGGCCACCTTCGCCCGCAGCGCCCGATGAAGGGCGGCGGCGTCGAGGGCCTCAAGGGGCAGGCGCTCGACGACCCCGGCGGCGTGCACGACCCCGCGGAGGTTCGGCAGCTCTCGGAGCACGTCGGCGAGGGCCGCCTCGTCGGCGACGTCCGCGGCGAAGACCTTCACCTCGGCGCCAGCGTCCCGCAGGGCGGCGATGGCCTCGGCGGCCTCGACGCTCGGCGCGCTCCGGCCCAGCAGCGCGAGCCGCCGGGCGCCTTGGCCAACGAGCCACTCGGCGACACGGCGCCCGAGACCACCGAGGCCCCCGGTGATGAGGATCCAGCCGTCAGCGTCAATCTTTGCGGGGTTGGCGTCGAGGCGCTCCTCGCGCAGCCGGGCGACGTGGCGTTGGCCGCCGCGCCACGCGACCTGCTCACCATCCGCCGCCGCCAGCTCCGCGAGGGCCAGGGCGGGCTCCCCGTCGGCGTCCAGGTCGATGATCCCGCCCAGGCGCTCAGGGTGCTCCGAGGCGAGGCCCCGCAGGAGGCCCCAGAGCGCGGCCTGATCCGGGGTGACGAGGTCTGTCGGCGTCACGCCTTGGGCGAGGCGGGTCACCACAAACATCGGCGAGGCCGGGCGGGCGAGGCGCGCCTGGACCTCCGCGACGAGCTGGCCCACCAGGGCCTCCGCGTCGCCGCCGTCGAGGGCGCGCAGGTCGATGATCCCGCGGCAACCCAAGGTCTCCTCAGCGACGATGACGCCGCCCGCCTGGGCTAAGGGCTCGGCGATCCGCGCGGCGTCGCCCAGCACGACCCAGTCGCCGCTGAGGTCCCCCGTCGCCCGCTCCACGGCCCGCCAGGCGGTCACGAGCGCGGTGACACGCTCCCCGCGCGGGGGCTCCTCCACCCACATCCGCCGCTTGTTCATTGGGCTCGTGGGCGCGGCGAGTCGGCGGCGCGGCCGGTCGCCCTCAAAGGCCTCCCAGTCCACGGCCACACCCCGGGCGCTGGCCTCGGCGAGGGCCGTCAGGAGGGTCTCGACGTCGTCTCGGCCCTTGCGTAAGGACGGCAGCCAGGCCGCGTCGAGCTCGGGCAAGGCGCGTTTGCCCATGCCCAGGAGCACCGGCTGGGGGCCGACCTCGATGATGAGCTGGGGCTCCAGCGCCCCGAGGGTCTCCAGGGCCGAGGTGAAACGCACCGCCCGCCGCAGGTGGTCCCGCCAGTAGAGCGGGTCCTTGAGGCGGTCCAGGCCCAGGGCCTCACCGCTGTGGTCGGAGACGAAGACGGCCTCGGGCTCCATAAACTTGAGGCCGGAGACCACCTGGGTGAACTCCATCAACATCGGGTCCATGAGCGCCGAGTGGAAGGCGTGGCTCACCGAGAGCTCCGTCGCCCGGAGGCCCTCAGCCTTGAGCGCCGCCACGGCCTGCTGCACGGCGCCGCGGGCCCCGGAGATCACCGTCTCTTCGGGGCCGTTCATCGCGGCGATCTCGACGGCGACCCCCGCGCGGGCCAAGGCCGCGCTCACCTCGGCCTCACCGCCACGCACGGCGGCCATGGCGCCGCCTTCAGGCAAGGCCCCCATGAGCCGACCCCGGGCGGCGACGAGGCGCAGGCCGTCCTCGACGCTCAGCACCCCGGCCACGACGGCGGCGGCGTAGGCCCCGACGCTGTGCCCGGTGACCACGTCCGGCCGCACCCCCCAGGACCGCCACAGCGCCGCCAGGGCCACCTGCAGGCTGAACAGCGCGGGCTGGGTGACCGTGGTGTTGTTGAGCCGGGCGCTGGCCTCGGCGTCCTCGACCTCGGGGAAGAGCAGCGCGCGGAGCGAGCCGCCGGGCAGCTCCCCCAGGAGCGTGTCGCAGCGATCCAACATCTGACGGAACACGGGCTCAGCGGTGTAGAGCCCCCGGCCCATGCCGAGGTACTGCGCGCCTTGGCCGGTGAAGACGAAGGCGACCTTGGGCGCGTGGGGCGGGGCCTCGCCGAGGACGAGGCGGGGGCTGCGGCGCTGGAGGTCGTCCAGGCGACCGGCGAGCTCGGCGGCGTCTTGGCCCAAGGCGGCGAGGCGGTGGCGCTGCCGGGCCCGGCCGATGTTGAGGGAGTAGCAGAGGTCCGCGAGGTCCGCAGGCTCGGCGCGCAGGCGGGCGGCGACGGCGCTGGCGAGGCGCTGGAGCAGCTCCGGCGAGCGGGCGGAGAGCGTGAGCAGGCTCAGAGCCCGGCCCGTCGTGGGCTCGGCGCTGACCGGCGGCGCGGCGGCGAGCACGGCGTGGGCGTTGGTGCCGCCGAAGCCGAAGCTGCTCACCCCGGCGAGCCCACCTGCGGGCAGGGGCCGGGGGCCGTCGGCGATCTCTAAGCAACCGAGCTGAATCGCCGGGTTCAGGCGCTTGAAGTGCAGCTGACCGGGGACCTCACCGTGCTGGAGCGAGAGCACGACCTTGATCAGGCTCGCGACGCCCGCGGCGGCTTCCAGGTGGCCGATGTTCGTCTTCACCGAGCCCAAGGCGCAGGGGGCGGCGCGCTCGCCGAGGACCGCGCGGATCGCGCCGACCTCGATGGGGTCACCCAAGGGCGTGCCCGTGCCGTGGGCCTCGATGTAGACCACCTGGTCTGGGCTCGCCCCGGCGTTCGCCAGGGCCGCGCGGATCACCCGCTGCTGGGCGACGCCGTTCGGCGCGGTGAGGCCGTTGGAGCGCCCGTCCTGGTTCACGGCGGTGCCCAGGACGAGGGCGTGGATCCGGTCGCCGCGCTCCTGGGCCGTGGAGGCGCGCTCCAGGATCACCACGCCGCAGCCCTCGCCGCGAACATAGCCGTCCGCGGCGGCGTCAAAGGTCTTGCAGCGGCCGTCGGCGGCGAGCATGTTCGCCCGGGCGAAGGCGTTCGTGGCCTGGGGCGCGAGGAGGAGGTTCACGCCGCCGACGATGGCGCAGCGGATCTCCCCGGCGCGCAGCGCCTGGCAGGCGAGGTGCAGGGCCACCAAGGACGAGGAGCAGGCGGTGTCGACGGCGACGGAGGGCCCGCGCAGGTCGAGGAGGTAGCTCAGGCGGTTGGCGGCGATGCTGTGCGCGTTGCCCGTGCCGCTGTAGGCATCAGCGCGCTCGGGGTCGGCGAGGCTGATGAAGGCGTAGTCGCTCGACGCGATGCCGATGAACACGCCGGTGTCGCTGCCCGCGAGGCGCTCCGGGGAGATGCCCGCGGACTCCAGGGCCTCAAAGGTCACCTCCAGCAAGAGGCGCTGTTGGGGGTCCATGCCCCGGGCCTCGCGGGGGGAGAGGCCGAAGTGCTCGGGGTCGAAGTCCTCGACGCCGGGGATGAACCCGCCGAGGCGTGTGGCCCAGCGGCCGCTCGGCGGGGCGGTGATGGCGTCTTTGCCCGCCTGGAGCGCGGCCCAGAAGGCGTCGGGGTCGGCGCCGCCGGGCAGACGGCAGCCGAGGCCGACGACGGCGATGGGCTCCGCCGAGGCGGCCTGGGCGTCGGCGGCGGCGACGGTCTCATCTGCGCTGGCGCCATAATGGGCGGCCAGCTTCTGGATGTTTGGGTGGTCCCAGATGGCGCTCGTCGGCACCGAGACGCCCAGGTACTCCTCAAGCTGGCCCACGAGCTCGACGGCCTGGAGCGAGTCGAGGCCGTGCTGGGTGAAGGGCGCGGTGGGGTCGAGGTCCCGGGCGCGCACGCCGACCATCGTCGCCACGGCCCGGGTGAGCCAGTCGGCGATCTGCCGGGGGCTGCGCCGCGCGACCTCGGGCTCGGCGGCCTCGTCCTCGGCGGCGGCGGCCTGGGTCCAGGCGCCGAGCACCTTCGCGCTGCCGTCGAGGTACTCCATCTTCGCGGCGTGGCGCTGAATCTTGCCGCTCGTCGTCTTGGGGATGCTCCGGGACTCCAAGAGCGTCACGGCGTAGGGCTGCACGCCGTGGTTCTCGGCGACGGCCGCGCGCACGACGTTCACGAGCTCATCGAGGGTGCTCGCCCCGCCCTTGCCGAGCAGGCGCGGATCGGCCTCGGCGGCGATGACCAGGCGCTCCTCCCCGCCCACGTCGAGGGTGAAGGCCGCGCTGCAGGCCGGGCGCATCGCCGGGTCACAGCCCTCGACGGTGGCCTCGATGTCTTGGGGGTAATGGTTCGCCCCACGCACGATGATGAGGTCCTTGGCCCGGCCGGTGACGTAGAGCTCGCCGTCCTTGTCCAAGAAGCCGAGGTCGCCGGTGCGCAGCCAGGTGCCGTCCCCGCGGCCGGGCAGGGTCGAGCCGAAGGTGTGCCGGGTCTCCTCCTCCCGGCGCCAGTAGCCGATGGCGTCGGACTGCCCGCGCAGCCAGATCTCGCCCACACGCAGCGGCGGCTGCTCGGTGAGGGTCTCTAGGCTCACCACGGCGATCTCTTGGGGGGAGACGGCCTTGCCGCAGGACACGAGGCGCTGGCTCCCCGGCGCGCCGAGCTCCGCGGGCTGGGCCTCCCCTCGCCTCAGCGCCAGCTCATCGACGCTCAGGGTGCCGACCACCTCGTCCGTCGTCTTGCTGGAGATGAACAGCGTAGACTCGGCCATGCCGTAGCTGGGCGTGTAGGTCGTCGGGGCGAAGCCCGCCGGGCCGAACCGGGTCAAGAAGCGCTCGCCGACCTCGGCGCGCACGGGCTCGGCGCCGTTGACCGCCACCCGCCACGAGCTGAGGTCCAGGGCCGCGAGCTCCTCGTCCTTGATCTTGCGGGCGACGAGGTCATAGGCGAAGTTCGGCGCGGCGGAGACCGTGCCCCGGAAGGCCGAGATCGCCTGCACCCAGCGCACCGGGCGCTGCAAGAAGCTCATCGGCGAGAGGATCGTCGCGCCGTAGCCGTTGAACACGGGGTTGATGCTCGCGCCGATGAGCCCCATGTCGTGGTACTGCGGCAGCCAGCTCACCATGTGGTCGCCGGGCTGGCCGAGGCCGAGGCGCTGGCTGGAGACCCGCACGTTGTACATGAGGTTCTTGTGCGTGAGCATCACGCCCTTGGGCCGCCCCGTAGAGCCCGAGGTGTACTGCAAGAACGCGAGGGTCTCTTCAGTGATGTCGGGCCGGGCCCAGGCCGGGCCGCTGTCGGGGTCAATCTCGTCCGTCGAGCGCCAGGTGAGCGCCGCGAGCTCCGGCGCCTGGGGCATCAACATCTCGGCGAAGCTCGCCACGAAGGCCGTCGTGAGCACAAACCGCGGCTGGGCGTCAGCGACGATGCCCCGGAGCCGCGGCAAGGTGCGGGCGAGGCGGCTTGGGTCCGGCGGGTAAGCCGGGACGGCGATGACCCCGGCGAAGAGGCAGCCGAAGAAGCCCTCGATGAAGTCGATGCCCGGGGGGTACAGGAGCAGAGCCCGCTCCCCGGCGCAGCCCTCGGCCTGGAGCGACGCGGCGATGGCCTTCACCCGGGCCAAAAAGCGCCCGTAGTCGATGGTCTGAACGTCCCCATCGACGTCGCCGTCGATCAAGAAGCGGTAGAGCAGGGTCTCGGGGTGCAGCGCGCCGCGCGACTCCAGCAGCTCAACCCAGGTCTTGTAGGCGGAAGGCATCGGGATCTCCAGCGTGGTTCGCCCGGCCTCGCCGGGGGCTCAGCGTTTTCGGCCCCGCCGACCCGGGCGTGGTTTGCCCTGGTGGCCGCGGATGAAGTGAAACCACTTCATCGGGGCGCCGTCGCGGGGGTGAAGCTCGAACAGGTCCTCGGCGGTACGGAGCTGGAGCACCTCGCCCAGCTCCATCGACACGGCCTTGATGTCATCCAGGGGGAGGCGCCACGCCTCGTCACCGTCGCCTACGGACACCGCGTCGGCGAGAAGGCGCCCGCGCCCGGCGCAGACTGGCGTGAGCCCGGCGTCGGTGACCCGGTGAACCGTCATCTCCCGCTCCTCCAGGGCCACGCCGTCGGTGACGAAGCGGTCGGGGTCCACCGTCGGCAGCTCGCCAAAGCGGGCGACGAGGCGGTCATAGGCCGCGGGCACGGTCAGGGCCGGGGCGTCGCCGACGGGGTGGAGGCGCTGCAGCACGTCGACGCGCCAGGCGGCGCCGCAGCCGCCGCAGCGGATCACGTCGTCGTCTTTGGGGTCGACGGCCAAGGCGTCCAGGGCGTAGCAGCTCGGGCAGGCCCAGAGGTAGGTGTTCAGGCCGTGCGCGAGCTTCCAGCCCCAGGTGAAGCCCCGGGGGGTGACGGCGCCGGGGTCGATGCTGAGGCGCTCGGCGACCTCCTGCTCGATGCGGGAGGTGGACCAGTCCTCGGGGAAGACGACGGGCTCGCTAAACTCGAGGTCGATGGCGACCACCCGCGGCGTCTTCGCCCAGCGCGGCTGCGCCAGGTAGCCCGTCGTGTTCTTCACGAAGACCACCGGGCCCTGGAGCTTTCGCAGGAGCCAGCCCAGCCCCGGCTGCACGGCCTCGGGGCGGCCGTCCCAGCTCCGGTTGCCCGTGGGGAAGAGGCCCACGACGCGGCCGTCGCCGTTGAGCGCCACCATCGTCTCGATGGACTGGGGATCCCGGGCGAACTTCGCCTTGGGGAAGGCGCCCAGGCGCCGCACGAGCCCGCCGATGCGGGGGTTCCGAAAGAGCTGCTCGCTGGCCATGAACTGCACGGGGCGGTCCACACCCAAGGCCATCACGATGGGGTCCAGAGCGGCGGCGTGGTTGCCGAGGAGCGTCACGGCGCCGTCGGCGGGCAGCGGGGCGGCGAAGCGGCTCCGCTGGCGGAGAGCGAGCCTGACCCAGAAGCCGAGGAGCCGCGCGACGGCCCACAGCAAGCGGTCCACCGGGGGCGGTGGGCTCGGGGACGAGACGCTCAGGAGAGGCTCCATCCCCCGGGGGCAGGGGTGAGGGGGACGAAGGCGCGCGGGGAGCAGGCGGTCCTGGCGGGCTATCGGGCGGCTGGGGGAACGTCAAGGAAAGCGGCGACGCGCCGGACCATCCGCTGACCGAGGAGGGGGGTGGGTGATGTGACGAAGGGCAGCTTGTTTCTTGAATCGAGAACTATTGATTCTCGATTCGCCGAGCCTCAGCCGTCTAAGCCCTCCGCGGTCAGCCCAAGCTCGGCCATCTGGGCGACGAGCTGACCGCGCTCCTCGTCGCTCAGCGTGAGCCGCTTCACCTCGACGGTTGACCGAGCGCCCTCCTCCCACGGCCCCTCGCCGACCCGGTGGTCCAGCCGAAACACGATGGTCTCCGGCTGAAAGAGCCGGAGCACCTTAAAGTTCTGGTAGACCCTCCCGATCCGCGAGGTGTTGGACCACTCGCCGCTCAGCTCACACACCGTCTGCGGCGCCCGCCCCTCCGACTCCCGGACGAGGCGATAGGCCACGGGCTGCGGAGTCGTGGGCAGCTCACCCACCCAGCGGTAGCGCGCGGCGAAGGCGAAGTTGGGGTGTTGGGCGGGGAAGGTGAGCGCGCTCACCCCGTCGAGCACGTTCAGGATCGTGAGCTGGTTGGTGAGGCGGTCGCAGATCACCTGTCCAGCGAGCACGAACCAGTCACAAGAGAGGGTCATGCGTTGAGCCGTAGCGCTTGAGAGAACTGGTTGGGAGGCGAGGCCAAGACAAGCGCGGCGCGCTCGTTGGCGGCGGCGAGGTTGTCGCGGCAGACGTTGTTGACCACGTCATTGAGGGTGAGCCCCCTCGTGTAGGCGACCGTCGCCGCCAGCTCGGCGACGTCTCGGTGGACCTGCACCCACTCGGCCTGGTCGGGCGCTGACCGCAGATCATGCACGAGCGCCCCGGCCGGGAGGTCGAGGGCCACGCTGAGCTGCTGCACCATCCGCAGCGTGAGGGGGCGCTTGCGGTTGAGCACCTCGGAGACGCGCCCGCTCCCCCACCCCAGACGCCGACCGAGCTCGCGCTGGCTGAGGCCAAGCTCACGCAGCTTGAACTCAATGAGCTCAATCGGATCGCCTGGATCAAGGACCTTGTCCCGGCGCGCCTTGTCGTACACGGACGCGAGGGTCGCCATGATCTCGAAGACGTCGTGGTCAGGTGTGCCGGGCTCGGCGTCCCAGAGCTCCTCAATGAGCTTGAGCGCGCGGTCGTACGCGGTGTCGTCACGAATCGGGAAGGGAGCAGGCATCGGGTACCTTCCAGTTACACGAAGAGGCGTCTTGGCTCTCGCGAAGGGGATCATGGGTGCTTGACCGTCTCGGCGTCCACCCGATCATACTCGGCGTGGGTGCCCACAAAATGAACGAGCACAACACCTTGTAGGCCTTGGGGCGGGCTGGCGTACCGCAGCTCGCAGATGACGCGGTAGCGGTTTCCTTTGATGTTGAACACCACCCGCTTCGCGCCGATGGGGCGCGCCGGAAACGGCGAGGTCTCCTTGAGGTGGTTGGCGTCAGTCCAGGCGGCGACCTCCAGGATACGAATCAGGCGGGTGAGCTCATCGCGGATGTCTGGGTGCTCCTCGGCGTACTGAAGGAGCGTGCGCGCGGTGATCAGACGCATACGAGCCAACAGACTCCCAACTTGGGCGCTCCCAACACGGGAGCACCTTAGCCAAGGGGCAAGCAAGTTGTCAAGCGCCTTCGCCAAGCGTGGCCACCACAAGCGCATCAACCATGCGATGATCCCCCCGACCTTCTCCCCGCGCGGTGCAGCCAAGATGACGACACCCCGGCCCGCCTCTCCGTGGCTCCGAGAGCTGCCTGTCGCCGTGGGGGTGGTCGGCGGGGCGCTCGGCCTCTGGTGGATGGGCCGCGCCTGGGTGCTGGATGGCTCCTTCGTCGGGTACCGCTGGCCGGACTACGTCGCCGAGGCCATGCTCGTCGCCGCGCGGCAGACGAACCTCTACGACCCGTTCCGGCAGCCGCTCCACGGCGCCCTGCTCGCGGGCTTGGGCGAGGCGCTCGGGCGCTACAGCGACGCCGCCGTGCTCATCTCCTCCGCCGCCACCCTCGCCCTGGTGCTCGCCGCCGCCCTCGCCGGGCGCGCCTTGGGCGGGCCCTGGGCCGGGGGCCTCGCCGCGCTCACCTTGCCCTGGACACACACCGCCGCCTGGATGTCGCGCTGGGCGAACAGCTACGCCTTGCTCTCGGGGCTCAGCGGCCTCTCCCTGGGCCTCGCCGTCGCCGCCGCCCGCTGGCCGGGCCTGCTCTTCGCCGCCGGGGCCGGCCTCGCCGGGGGGCTCGCCTGGGGTGTGGACGCCCGGGGCCTGCTCTTCGCCCCAGCGGCGGCGGGCCTGGTGCTCTTGGGGGCCACCGCGCCGGGGCTCGGCTGGCGGCGCTGGCTCATGCCGCCGCTCTTCGCCTTGGGCTTGGCCGTCGGCCCCTGGAGCGTCGAGGCCCTGGGCCAGTCCGAGCAGCACGCCATGAGCGCGGCCGAGAAGCTCCACCACCAGCGCGGCGTGGTGCACCGATGGGTGCAGATCGCGCCCCGGGCCGAGGTGATCTCCGCCTGCGCGTCGATGACCCAGGACCAGCTCCTCACCCGGGAGTACCTCTCGACGCCCTGCGCCAAGGCCGTGCTGCGGCACAACCTAGAGGACCAGCTCCCCGGGCAGGCGCCCTTCGGCCGCTTCACCGCCCTGGCCTTGATCTTCGCGCTCCTCCCCGGCGGGCGGGGCCTGCGCGGCAGCCTAGAGGGCCTGCTGAGCGTCCTGGCCCCGGCTGCGGCCATCGTCGCCTTCGCCCTCATCACGCCCCTGCCCGAACGTTACCTCGCGCCGATGGGCCTCCCCCTCGCCTTGGCCGTGCCCCTCGCCTTGGGCCGCCTCGCCGCGTTGGCCCCGTCCCGGGCCCAGACCGGACTCGCCGCGGCCCTGACGCTCCTCGCCGCGGGCTTCGCCTGGATCAGCGACCCGGCGAGCCGCCACAAGCCCTCCCCAGAGCAGCTCGACCCCCAGTACGGCCGCTGGACCCGCGCCGCCGCCGGGGTGACCGCCCGCCTGGAGCCTGATGAGCCATATCTCGACTGCTCGCTGCATTATGTGGACCTCGCGATGCTCCCCGAGCGCCGCCACGAGCTCCCCTGGATGAACACGGGCACCCCGTCGATGAACGACGACCACACCAAGGCCTGCCTCGCCTGGATTCAGGCCGGGGTCGGCGCCGTCTCCGTCGATCGGTCCCTCACCGTGGAGTACGCCCCGGTGCGCGGCGGCCCGAAGCGCCGGGTGGACCTCGGCGCGATTCTGGAGGCCCACGGCAGCTGGAGCCAGGTCTGGAGCTTCGGCGACTTTGAGCTCTGGCGGGGAGGCGCGCCGTGAGGTGGCGGGCGCTCATCGGGGAGCTGCCGACGGTCCTCGGCGTGCTCGGGGCCTGGGCGCTCTTGTGGCGTGACGGGCGGGCCTTCGTGCTCGACAACCAGCTCGGGGGTTACCGCTGGCCGGACTACGTCTTCAACGCCTGGATGGTCGGCCTCGGCGAGGCTGAGCGTTACGACGCCTTCCGGCGCCCCCTGCACGGCTACCTCGTGAGCGTGACGAGCGTCTGGCTGGGCAGCCTGCCCAACGCGGCGATCCTCTGGGGCGGCCTGTCCATGGCCGCCGTGGCGCTCTCGGCGGGGGTGCTCGGGCGGGCGCTCGGCGGGCGCTTCGCCGGGGCCCTCGCCGCGCTCCTCGTCGCCAGCGTCGCGCCCAACCTGGAGGCCGCCCGGG
>JAKLKD010000062.1 GCA_023150845.1 Myxococcota bacterium
GAAGGCGCGCCTGGAGGTGCTCATGCTGCTCATGTTGACGTGGCTCGCCTGTGACGCCGCGCCGCCCGCCGTCGAGGCGCCCGCCGCTCCGGCTGGCCCCCCGAAGATCGTCGCGCTGAGCTTCCCCGCCCAGTGGCTCACCCAGCGCCTCGTCGGCGAGAGGGTCGTCGTCGAGCGCCTCTTGCCCGCGGGCGAAGACCCCCCGACCTATCAGCCGCCGCCCGAGCGCATCGCGGCGCTGCAAGCGGCCGATCTCATCGTTGGCAACGGCGCGGGCTACGAGGCCTGGCTCTCGACGGCGAGCCTGCCCGAGGGCCGCCTCGTGCTCACCGCTGAGGGCCTCGACCTCATCACCTTGCCCGAGACCCGACACAGACACGGCGCCGCCGGGGAGCACAGCCACGGCGGCCTCGACCCGCACACCTGGACCGACCCGCTGCTGCTCATCCAGCAGGCCGACGCCCTCACCGCCGCCCTCACCCGGACACGCCCGGACGGCGGCTTTGAGGGCCGGGCCGCCACCCTCAAGGGGGAGCTTGAGGCCCTCCACGCGGAGCTGCAGGCCGGCCTCGCGCCATTGGCCGGGCGCCGCATGGCCGCGAACCACCCCGCCTACAACTACCTCGCCCGGCGTTACGCCTTGGACATCGTCTCCTTTGACCTCGACCCCGAGACCCCGCCGAGCGCCGAGTCCCTCGCCGCCTTCGCCGCCTGGGCCGAGGGCCAGGCGACGCCGGTCTTGTGGTGGGAGACCGCCCCGAGCGAGGCCGTGCGCGCGGCGCTGCCGCCGACCGTGCGCCATGTGGTGATCGATCCCCTGGAGCAGCCCCCCGAGGGCGGCGAGTACGATCTCCTCCGCGCGGCTCAGAGAAACCTCGACGCGCTGAAGGCGCTCTGAGCGCGAAGCCTGACCTTCTCGGCGCAAGATCGGCACCCTCCCCCTGGCGGGCTGTGCTATCTGGAGCGGGCCGCAAGAGGTCCCGGTGCTCACGACGTGGTCGCTCTCCTTCGCCTTCGCCGCCGCGCCGACGGCCCCTGAAGTTGTCGCCGCCCAGGCGGTGGCGCCGCCGACCATCGACGGCGTGCTCGACGAGGCCATCTGGGCCGAGGCCCAAGAGATCACGAGCTTCACCCGCTACGTGCCCGCCCCCGGCGGCGCCCCCGCCGAGCGCATCTCCGTGCGGGTCGCCCAAGACGAGGAGACGCTCTACGTCGGGGTGCTCGTCGAGGACACGGCGCAGCCCATCCGCGCCCGGCTGAGCCCCCGGGAGGACCTCAACGACGACGACCAGATCGGCGTCTACCTCGACACCTTCAACGACGAGCGCAGCGGCTTCGTCTTCTACTTCAACGCCTTGGGTGTGCAGCAAGACGCGCGCTGGGCGAACGGCGAGTGGGTCGGCGACTGGAACACCGTGCTCAGCGCCGAGGCGACGCGGCACGAGCGGGGCTTCACGCTGGAGATCGCCATCCCCTTTCGTTCTTTACGGTACCCAGACACCGGGCTGGATCCCCAGACCTGGGGGCTCATCGTCACCCGAAAGGTGCCGAGCGAAGGCGCGAAGTACAGCTTCCCGACGCTCCAGCGCGGCCACCCGCAGCTCTTCTCCCAGGCCGCCCGGCTCACCGGCCTCACGCCGCCGCCCCAGCGCGCCCAGGTGGAGCTGATGCCGGTGCTCGCCGCCCGGCAGCACGCCGTGCGCGCCGAGGACGGATCCTTGGCCTGGTCGGGGCTCGACCCCTGGCACCAGTCCATCTGGCCTGCCCTCGACGCCCGCCTCGCGCTCTCCGCCGAGACCCGCCTCGCGGCGACGATTCACCCCGACTTCTCCCAGGTCGAGGGCGACCCCAGCCAGCTCGACCTCAACCAGCGCTTCGCCTTCTACTTCTCCGAGCGCCGCCCCTTCTTTTTGGAGGGCGTGGAGGCCTTCACCGACCCCCTGGACACGCTCTACACCCGGCGCATCAACGCCCCGGCCTACGGCGTGAAGCTCGCCGGGCGCGGCGGCCCGGTGACCTTCGGCGCGCTCAACGCCGTCGATCTCGCGCCGATCCCGTCCATCCACGAGGAGGGCACGCCGGGCTTCTCCGAGGCGGCCCTCGATGGCCAGGTCACCCTCAACAGCTTCGCCCGGGGGCGCGTCGACGTGCTCGACGGCGGCGGCCTCGGCTTCAGCGTCGCCGAGAAGCACGTCTTGACCCCGGACGGCGCCGCCAACGCCGTCGGCGCCATGGACCTCACCTTGCCCTTCCGGGAGTCGTGGTTCGTCTCCGGCGCGGCGTCAGGCTCGACGCTCTTCGCCGAGAAGGCGCAGCTCAGCGGCGCGTCTTGGGCCACGACGCTCCGCCGCACCCCGGCCGTCGGCCCCGGCTTCTCCGTGAGCCTCTCCGACGTCACCCCCGGCTTTCGGAACGAGCTCGGCTACCTCACACAGTCGGGCATCAGCCGCGGCTCGGCCTGGGGGGAGTACACCTTCGCGCCGGAGCGGGGCCCCGACCGCCTCGCCCCAGGCTTCTGGATCTCTGGCCGTGAGGAGCGTGACGGGGACGGCCAACGGGAGGCGGGGCTGAGCGGTTACCTCGTCGAGGGCCCGACCTACCTCGGGTTCTGGGCCTCCCGGGGCGAGACGACACAGACCGGCGCCCAGGCGCCCAACGGCGAGCTCGGCGCCGAGCTGAGCCTCACGCCCTCGTCTTGGCTCACCGTCGAGGCGAACGGCCGGATCGGCGAAGACATCCAGTACAGCACCCTGCTCTCGGCGCGCTACCAGGAGGTCACCTTGAGCGCCACGGTGCGCCCGGTGACCTGGCTGCGTGTGGACGTCTTGACCCAGCGCGAGTGGTTCACCCCGATCGGGGAGCCGACACAGACCGGCCTGACGAGCTGGACCCGTGTGAACGCCCAGCTCACCCGCGCCCTCGGCATGCGGGTGATCGCCGACTACAGCACCTCCACGGAGGTGCTCACCACGTCTCAGCTCTTCTCTTGGGTGCTGCACCCGGGCACCGAGGCCTACCTCGGCGCCACCGAGCGCAGCGCGCCACGAGAGGACGGCCTCATCGAGCTGACGGTGTTCGCCAAGGTCAGCGTGCTCTGGCGGGGGTGAGGCGCGCCCTCGCCTAGTCCGGGATGGGATCCCAATCATCCCAGGCGCGGAAGTCGGGGATCGGATCCCAGTCTTCCCAAGCCCGAAGATCAGGGACCGGATCCCAGTCTTCCCAGAGCCCATCGACGCTGCCGCCATAGGCCATGACCGAGGACTTGAAGCGGCCCTTCACCTCGACGACGAGGATGTAGTCCCCGTCCATGTCGGGGGTGAAGCTCCCCGCGGCGGAGCGCCCGCCCTGGATGTCGTCGGCGGTGAGCTTTGAGCCCACGGGGAGCTTCCCAAAGCTCCAACGGTAGGTCAGCGCGTCACCGTCGGGATCCGTCGAGTCCGAGGCGTCAAACATCACGACGTCACGGCTGTTGATCCCCACCGAGGCCGCGATCTCCGGCGCGTGATCGTTCGCCCAGGGCCCGGGTTTGTTCTTGATGAAGCCGAAGCCGTTCGCGAGCTTCGACTGAGACGGCGCGTCGCCGACGAGGGCCTCCACCGTGTCACGCTCGCAGCGATCCCAGCGGTCACAGGCCGTCACGGTGAGGGTGTAGGCCCCATCCACATCGGGGATAAAACCCACCACCGCGCTGTCCGCGCCGACAAGGGCGGCGTCCGTAATCGCCGATCCCTCCGGTGTGGTGAGCACAGACCAGAGGACTGATTGAACCTCCCCCGAGACCTCCGTGTCCAGCACGAAGGGCTGCCCCACAGCCCCGCCGCGCGCGGGACCAGGGGACACGATCAGAGAGAGCGCGTCGTCCTGAGGCGCACAAGCGGTTAGGCCGGCCGCCAAGAGCGCCAGCGTCAGGGGGATTCTCATATGAGCTCCTCAGTGTTTGTTCGACGATTCAGTGTTTGTCGGCTTTCGGGATTCTGCCGGAGTAGTACGGGCTCCCCGCGCCCTCCCAGAGGGGCAGGTAGTCGGGATCTCGGAGCGCCTTCTCCAAGAACTTGATGTTTGACTGTACTGCACGCCCCAGGTGCTCAGAGGCGGCGTATCGATCGCCCAGATGGGCGTGGGCGATGCCCGAGTGGTAATGCGCGTTCCCGGGATCGTAGGCGATCAGCTCCTGACACACCCCGACCATCTCCTCCCACAGCGAGGCGTCCTCGTACACGAGCGCGAAGTTACACAGAACATACGCCTTCGGCCAGATCGTCTTCTCCGGCGCGAGGAAGCCCTCCAGCGAGGCCAAGGCGTCGCGGGCGTTCTTGAGGTACTTCGTCGTCCCGCCGAGGCGGGCGTGCACAGACAAGGTGTAGGCGTAGCGCAGGCTGTCGTAGGGCCGCATCTCTAAGGTCGCGGCCAACATGAGCAACATCTCGGCCTCTCGCGCGAGCGGCCGGTGATCTTGCTCGATGAGACGGCGCCAGTTGCCGGTGTGCAGCAGGGCGTCGGCGGCGTCGATGAGCACACGCGCCGGGTTTCGTGCGACATGCCCGGCGTTCAGCTCGGCGCGCAGGCGCTCATACGCGAGCTGAATCTGCTCGGAGAGCGGGTTCGGCTGGGCCCAGCGGAGCTTCTGCAGGACCGCCCCCGCGTAGTGCCGCAGCTCCTCAAAGGTGACATCCGGCGCCTTGCGCACGGCGTTCAGCGCGGCCACGCCCGCCAGGAGCGTGCCGGTGAGCGGGGCGATCTCCGCGTCAAACTGCGCCCGGGCGGCGGCCTTGTCTTTGGCCCGAAGCTCGGCGAAGGCGGACTCGGCGACCTCGGTGAGATCATCGGCCTCGGCCTCACGCACACGCTCGGCGAGGTCATAGTGGTACACGCCCACCCGGCGCCGGGCCGAGAGCGCGAGCTCGGTGAACGCGCCCTCCTTCCACGAGGGGCGCAGGGCGCTGAGCAGGTTCTTCGTGGGCCGCGGCAGCGCCGAGACGACGACCTCCGCGGTCACCCGCCAGCGCCGAAGCCAGGTCGGCGACGCGTCGCCCTCGGCGTCGCCGGACTTGCGCAGCTCCACCCGAGAGGTCGGGAGCGCCGTGCGCCGGGCCTTGAGCGCGGCGAAGAGCAGATCCGACGCCGCGTCGATGTCCGCGGGGTCGTCCTGGGCGAGCACCAAGGCGCCATCGACGAGGTGGCTCAGCAAGGACTGGCTCAGGGAGTTCTCGCCGACGGGCAGCACGAGCAGCACGATGTCCGGCTGCTCATCGCCAAGGGTCAGCCCACGCATCGCCCGGCCCAAGGGCTCCACGGCGTCGGCGTCCCGGGCGTCCCGGCCGAGCACCATGCCGATGCCCATCGTCTCCCCTTCGGAGAGCGCCGCGACGAGCCCGAGCTTGCCCCGGTCGAGGTTATCGACGGGCACCTTGCTGGTGAGCTCACGCACAAAGAGCTGCGCGCCTTGGCCACGCAGCAAGGACGAGAAGCCCGGCCCGTCCCCCGCCGTCGCCCCGGAGATGCCGAGGCTAGACGCCGCGGTTAAGGTGTCCCCGTCGACCACCACCACGCGGAAGCCCTCAGACACGAGCTGCACGGCGATCCCCGCGGTGACCACGGCGACGCGCTCGGGAGCGCTTGCGGAGAGCAGGGCGAGGATCGGGGTGACGGGCATCTTGATCCCTGGTGAAGCAGTCCAGGACTTGACCTATACCACAGCGCCGATCGCAGCCGCAAGACCCGCCTAAGGGCCTGTCTTTGTGGCATTTTTGGCGAGTTGCCAGTCAAGGGCCACGATGATGTGCCAGCGTGGCTGAGACGGGCGGTCATTTCAGGGCAAAATGCACCCCCTCGGCCCCCTCCCCAGGTCAGATCCAGGGGCCCAAGTGCCTAAGACCGCTACGCTTCCCTGTCGCGCTCTCGCAGGGTCGTCCGGACATTCAGTGTCCGGACCCCTCCCCTTCAGGACTGCGCCTGCGCGCAGCGTTTTTTTTCTCGGCGGGGCCTCGGGGTGGCTAACACGCCGAGGATCCAACGGATGACCTAGCCCCCGCGCTCACCAGCCGCGCAGCATCGCGGCGAGGCAGGCGCGCAGCTCCGGGGCCCACTCCACCTTGAGGTGGCAGAGCTCCGGCTGGAGCAGGAGCGCGTCAAGCTCAGGTTTAACCTGGGACATCTGCCCGAGGCCGACCACGAGGGCGTGGGCGCGTAAGAACAGGCGCACGCCGTCGCCGGGGCTGAGCTGGGGCAAGACGGCCTCGATGCGCGCCCCGACCTCGGCCATACGCTCGGCGAGGCGCTGCTTGAAGGGCAACACCAGCTCCGCGGAGACGTTCTGCTCTAAGGTGAGGTGCAGGAGGCCCAAGAGCCGAACGAGGGCCGGGCGCTCGGCCAAGGAGTCGGCGAAGAGCGCGGCCACCACATCGGGGGCGTCTTTGCCAGGGCGCAGCGGCGCCTCGGCGAGCACCCCGAACCAGGCCTCAAGCTCCCTGGCGAGCAGCTCCAAGAACAGGGCCTCTTTGGTCGTGAAGTAGAGGTACGCCGTACCCTTGGCGAGCCCCGCCGCCGCGCAGATCTCGCCCATCGTGACCTGGCCGAAGGACTGGGTCTCAAAGAGGGTCGAGGCGGCGTTGAGCAGCGCCGCCCGGCGGGCTTCTTTTGATTCGGCGTCGCGGGCGCGGGTGCGGGGCATCAGAGCTCTTTGGGCTGCGGGAAGTTGCCTGCGAGGAAGGTGTCCCAGGCCCAATCCGGGAGGAGGCGGCGCTGGGTCATGAGCAGGCGCGCGGAGGCAGTCACCGGATAACGCGCCTTGGGCTTCCGGGCGCCTATGGCCCGCTGGATCACCGCCGCGACGTCGTCGGGCACACCGCCGAGCGCCGCGAGGGGCCCGCGCTCGTAAGCGTCGAGGGTGGCCTTGGCGACGGCGGCGTTGAACGTGGTGTACACCCCGCCGGGGTCGGCGGCGATCGCCCCGGCGACGGCGTCGCCGAAGCCGGACTTGATGAGCCCCGGCTGGATGAGGATGACATCGACGCCGAAGCCCCTCACCTCAAACCGCATCGCGTCGGAGAGCGCCTCCACGGCGTACTTGCTCGCGTGGTAGAGCCCGCCGCCGGGGAAGGTCAGGGTGCCGCCCATCGAGCTGATGTTCACGATCTTGCCCCAGCCCTGGGCGCGCATGCCCGGCAGCACGAGCTGGCACATCCGCAGGAGCCCGAAGACGTTCGTGTCGAGCTGGCGGCGGGCGTCGGCCAAGGACACCGACTCCACGGCGCCCGACTGGCTGTACCCGGCGTTGTTGATGAGCACCCCGACGGCGCCGTGCTCCGCCTCGACGGCGGCCACAGCCCGGGACATGCTCCCCTCGTCGGTGACGTCCAGGGCCAAGGCGCGGCAGCCCGCCTCGGTCAGCGCGCTCAAGGTCTCGGGCCGCCGGGCCGTGGCGTAGACCGTGTGCCCGGCCTTCACCAAGCGCAGCGCCGTGGCGGCGCCGATGCCTGAGGAGCAGCCGGTGATGAGCACAACCTTTGAGGGCGCGGCGCGGGACGAGGTGACGGCGGACATGGGCCTTCCTTGATGACTGACGGTCAGTTATTAAATGACCGCCGGTCAGTTGTCAAGGAGCGGGGGCGGCGCCGTGGCTCAGCGGCGCTCCAGCCAGCGCGTCGTGAAGATCTCCTCCTCCAGGGGCACGGAGAACTGCATCTCCGTGAACACGATCTCGGTCTTGGAGCCCTGCTGGAGCTTGTCCTCGACGGTCATCTTCATCGGGTACCAGCGGTCGCCGTACTGCTTGGGGTCGGACATGATCCACACCTTGAGCAGCATCCCCGACAAGGCGTAGAGCTCCTGGCGCACGGGCAGGAGCCACTGCTGGTCCACCCAGACCTTCCGCCGGGGGTAGCTCACGTCCTCGGACTTCGCCTTGAGGTCGAGCACCCAGCAGGCCCGGCCGTTCACGGCCTCGTCAGGCAGGGCCACGGCGTTGTAGTTTGTGCGCCAGTCGTCGGACTCGAGCATGTCCTCGTAGCTGAGGTCTGAGCCCATCATCCCCTGGCGCAGCATGTGGCCGCTGATCTTCTGGACCTTCTCGACGCTGGGCATGTACATCCACAGCTCGTCGCCCTTCTTGAGCATCTTCGTGCCCGCGTCCCGCGCCGGGGCGATGTACTCCGTGGCGCCCTCCTCGGCCCCGCGACCGTAGCTCACGATCTCGTAGGTCTTCACCCGGCCGTTCTTGGTGACGGTCATCGTCATGCGCGACGAGCGCGTCTCGAAGGTGAGGTTCTGGTCTATTCGGGCGAGGATCTGGTCGGCGGTGAGGGTCGGCGCTGCGGCGAAGGCCGGGCCGAGGGCCGAGGCGGCGAGGCAGGCGACGAGCAGGGCGCGGCGGGTGATCATCGGTGGCTCCGCATCGCGTCCACAGGCTGGATGCCCGCGGCGCGGATCGAGGGGAGGAGCGCGCCCAAGGCGGCCATACACAGGCCGAGGGCGAGAGAGACGAGGGCGACCTCGACGCTGAGGTCGGCGTGGAAGGTCGTAGACATCGGCAGGCTGACGTCGGCGGAGATCTTCTCTCCCATCTCGACGCCGTTGAGCTCCAGGTAGTACGCGACGAGGGCGCCGAGGGCGACCCCAGGGACGGCGCCGAGGGCCCCGATGCCCAGGGCCTCGACGACGAACAAGAACACCACAGAGAGCCGCCCCATGCCCAGGGCCCGCAAGACGCCGACCTCGGCGGTGCGCTCCAGGACCGACATGAGCATGGTGTTGAGCACACCCAGGGCCGTGATGAACACGATGGAGCCCGCCAGCACACCGTAGACGAGGCCGGTCATGTCCGAGAGCATCGCGAACATCGGCCGCTCGCTCCAGGCCTGCACGAGGTAGGGCTTAAGCGCCGGAGACTCCCGCAAGGTCGCGGCGACCTCCCTCGCCCGGTCGGGATCGCCGATGTGTACGGCGACCTCAATGGCGCCGTCGGGGATGTCCGTGAGGTACTGCAGGCGCTCCAGGCTCGCGTAGGCCTGGCGGTTGGAGAGGGCGTCCCCGGCGTCCACGACGCCGACGAGCACCCCTTTGATCGGCGAGATTGAGCCGTCTTGGGTCTGCCCCAGAAAGAGCAGCTCATCGCCGACCGAAGCGCCGAGGTCTGAAGCGAGGGTCTTGCCCAAGAGCACCTGGCTCGACTCTTCGCCCGGGGTGAAGAACGCCCCGTCGACGAGGTGGGCGTCGAGGTCCATGACGCGCTCGTAGTAGGCCCGATCGGCGCCCAACAAGAGCCCGAAGTGCTCGCCGATCTCTTCACCGCGGGAGATCGTGACGCCCACCCGGATGAGCGGGTGCGCCGCGAAGCCCGCGTCCTCGATGGCCTTCACCACCGGCGCGACCTCGGCGATGTTCTCGTAGAGCGGGAAGAGCTCCTCCCGGGCCTCGTACTCGGGCTTGATCACCCGGACCTCACCCGCCGTCGCCGCGATGTTGTCGATGAGGCCGCCGAGCAGGCCGTCGAGCCAGCTCAGGCCGATGATCAACAGCGTCGTGCCCAGCAGGATGGTGAGCGCGGTGAGCGCCGAGCGCCGGGTGTTGCGCGCCGCGTTCCGCAGCGCCATTCGCAGAAGGTCGCCCATCAGTCCGCCCTCACCGCGTCCGCGGGGTTGAGCTTCGACGCCGAGCTCGCCGGGATGAAGCTCGCCAGGATGGCCACCACGGCGCCAAAGGCCAGGCCGCCAAGGAGCGGTCCGACGGTGAAGTTGGTGTAGAACATCGTGTCAAAAGCGATCCCCGAGGCCTCGACGTTCGCGCTCTTGGAGAAGTCGATGCCGACGGTCGAGAGGTGGTAGTTCGCCGCGCCGCCGACGAGCACGCCCACGAAGGAGGCCACGAGGCCCATGGCCGCGCCCTCCAGCACAAACATCATCTTCACCTGGCTCGGCGACATGCCCATCGCCATGAGCGCGCCGACCTCCCTCACGCGCTCGTACGCCGCCATGATGAGGGTGTTGGCGATGCCTGTGGCCGCGATGGCCATGAGCATAAACACGATCATCTGGATGGCTTTGCGGCGGATGTCGTTCAGCGCGAGGATGTCCGCGGCCTCGTCGCGCCAGGTCGTCGCCTTCCAGCCGCTCAGGCCGTTTAGGCGCGGGGCCCAGGTGAAGGCCTCGTCGCGGTGGTCGAGGCGCAGGGCGATCTCGCTCGGCCCGGGCGCCCGGACGAGCTCGTCGGCCAAGGCCCGGGGCATGATCACCGCGCCGTTGTCAACAGACGGGCTGCGGGTGGTGACGAGGCCGGAGACCACGACTGAGAGAGCGTTCTGGGCGCCCATGCTCGTGCGGGCCTGGAGGATGACCTCGTCGCCGACCGCGACGCCGAGGATGCGGCCGAGGCGCGCGCCGACGAGCACCTGGCGGCCCTCCGGCAAGGCGCCGTCGATGGACCACTTCTCCCGGGGGAAGACCTTGGCGTCACGCTCGGGGTCTACGGCGAGGCCCGTGGCGCGCAGGCCGTCGGCGCCGCGGATGAGCTTCACGTCAAAACGTAGGCGCTCGGTGTACGTCACCCCCGCGGCGTCGAGCTGGGCGCTGATCTCGGTGGGGACAGGCTCCAGGCCGTCGATGGGGTTGTTCATCGCCTCGGTGTCGTAGCCGCCGGGCCGCAGGAGCACATGGCCGGACTCGGAGTCGATGCCGGTGCGGATGACGTTCTCGTCGAGGCCATCCACCATGCCGAAGCCCAGGACCATCAGGGCCACCCCGGCGACGGCGGCGACGGAGGTGAGCAGGCTGCGCCGGACGTTGCGGGTGAGGTTCCGCAGCGCGAGGCCGAACAAGAAGGTCATCGGCTCACCCGCTCATCGGCCACGATCTCGCCGTCTCGGAGGCGCACGACGCGGTTCACACGGCTCAGGACGAGGTTGTCGTGGGTGGAGAACAAGAAGGTCGCGCCGCGCTCCTCGTTGAGCTTGCGCATGAGGTCGAGGACGGCGGCGCCGTTCACCGAGTCGAGGTTCGCCGTGGGCTCGTCGGCGATGACGAGCTTCGGGGCCTTCACAAGGGCCCGGGCGATGGCGACGCGCTGCTGCTGGCCGCCGGAGAGCTGGTTGGGGCGGCGGTGGAGCTGATCGGCGAGGCCGACGTCCACGAGGGCCTGCTCGGCCCGGGCACGGTCCGGGGGCTGGCCGCCGAGGCGCAGGGCAAGCTCGACGTTCTCCAGCGCGCTGAGCACGGGGATGAGGTTGAAGGACTGGAAGACGAAGCCGACCTTCTCCGCCCGGAGCAGGCCCAGCGCCGCGGCGCTGAGGCCCTGGACGCGCTGGCCATCGAGGATGACCTCCCCTTCGCTCGCCTGGTCCAGACAGCCGACGATGTTGAGCAGGGTGGTCTTGCCCGACCCAGACGGCCCCGCGAAGGCGAGCAGCTCACCGGACTCGACGGTGAGGCTCACGCCCTTGAGCGCGAGCACCTCGTTCTGCCCCATGGGGTATCGTTTGACGACGTTCTGGAGGCTGAGGATCGACACCAGGGGACTCCGGGGCGGAGGGGCTTAGAGGCTGTAGCGGACGTACGCGAAGGCGGTCCAGTCGGCGATGAGGCCGGAGAGGTCGAGCTCAGTCGGGCCGACGTAGAGGGTGCTCAGCGACGCGCCGGGGGCGAACTCGCCCTCACCGAGGGGGACCTGCGCGCCGAGGTTCATCGTCCAGGCCGCGCCAGGGCGCCAGCTCAGAGACGGGATGAGCAAGGTGGAGCGGTCCTCCAGGTTCATCAGCCCGGCGACAGACGCCGACCAGTCCTCAAAGGCCGAGGCGCTCACGCTGAGCAGGCCGTAGTGCTGGCCGATGGTGAACCGGGGGATGGCCGAGGTGGCGACGCCCTCGTCCTCGAGGCTGTCTTCTGCGCAGTCGGGCAGGACCGAGCCGCCGCCCCGGGCGCCGAGGGTGTAGAGCGCCGGATCCTCAAGGCCCGTGCCGTCGTAGGTGTACTGACCCGCCACGATGAGGCGGTCGAGCACGTTGAAGGAGTAGTCCACCCCCGTCGAGACGACCAAGGCGGGGTTGGAGAGGCTCGTGCGGCCCTCGGCCCAGAAGCCGACGACGGCCTGGCCCTTGATGTCGAAGCCGACGAACATCTCCGTGGCCTCGGGCTCGCTCAGGTCGGTCGAGAGCGCGGCGAAGAGCGCGGAGAAGTCGGCGCCAAAGGCGTTCGCCGTGGCCTTCACGCCAGCCCGGGCGCCCTCAAGATCTCGGGTGAGGCCGAGCACACCGACGACCTGGTGGCGCTCGCCGATGGGCACGGTGAGCCGGGCGGCGTCTACCCCTTGGCGCTGGCGCCAGGGCTCGGAGAGCAGGACCTCGGCGAAGAGGTCCGTGGGGTTGATGAACTGCGCCGAGCCCCAGTTGACCGCCTGGCGGCCCACGCGCAGGTCGACCCGCTCGCCGTAGAGGTCCACATAGAGGCGATCGACGATGAAGGCGTCATCCGCGCTGCCGAGCCGCGGCGGCGCCTCCAGGCTGCACCCGCCCGCCTCCAAGGCCGTGCCGAGCTGATCCTCGATGAGGGCATAGGCCTCTTCAGTGTTGTAGCGGCCTTGAACGAGGCTCACCTGGGGGGTGGCGTGCAAGGCGAGGCGCGGCGTGACCTCTACGTCAAAAGACGGTCGATAGACCTCAACCGTCTGCCACGGCACACCCTCTAAGCCACCAGAGAGCTGGCCTCGAAGCTCCGCGAACCCCGAGAGCTCTTGGGCGGAGGCGACTCCAACGAAGATGAGGAGCGTGACCATACAAGCTCCGTAACCACACGATAGACCATCCGCGACGCCGCACCCCGGAAGGATCCTGATGAAGCGCACGCTCTCCACATTGGCTCAACTCCTGCCGCTGACCGCGCTCGCGGGATCCTTTGGCGGGCCAGGCACCCTCGCCCCCGATCGCGCCTACGACGTGCGCCACCTGCACCTGGACCTCGCCGTGCACCCGGAGCGGCGCCTCGTCGAGGGCGCCGTGGAGCTGCGTGTGGCGCCCTTCCCCGGCGGCGACGCTGAGCTCCTGCTCAACCAGATCGCCCTGGACATCCGGGCCGTACGATCCAACGGCGCCGAGGTGCCCTACCGCGTCGAGGGTGAGCGCTTGTGGGTGACGCTGAACCCCGCCCTCGGTGAGCAGACCGTGCGTGTGGAGTACGCCGCGACGCCCAAGTCCGGCCTGCACTTCCGGGCGCCGGGCCCGGACTCCTCGGACACCTACCCCGAGGTCTGGTCCCAAGGCGAAGGCGAAGAGAACCGCCACTGGATCCCCCTGCCCGACCGCCCCGACGACCGCTTCACGACCTCGGCCCGGATCACGGTGCCAGAGGGCTGGCGCGCGCTCTCGAACGGCCTCGGGGGCTTCGACGGCGCGGCCTGGACCTACCGCCTCGATCAGGAGCACGTCGGTTACCTCATCATGCTCGCCGCGGCGCCGTACGAGGTGCGCTCGGCCTCTTGGCGAGATCGCCCCATCGAGCAGTGGATCCCGCCGAACGCCACCGTCGCCCAGGCCGCGCGCACCGGGGAGCAGCTCCCGGCGATGCTCGACCTCTTCAGCGAGCTGACCGGCGTGGAGTACCCCTACCCGACCTACCGCGAGGTCTTTGTCCAGCGCTTCTTGTACACGGGCATGGAGAACACCACCTCGACGGTGATGCACCGCCGGGTCTTGGGCACCACGACCGACCCCGCCCACGGCGACGGCGCCGAGAGCGTCACCGCCCATGAGCTCGCGCACCAGTGGTACGGCGACCTCTTGACCTGCGACACCTGGAGTGAGCTCTGGCTCAACGAGGGCTTCGCGACCTTCTTCGCCGCGGAGTGGATGCGGCGCCACCACGGCGAGGCCCGCTTCGCCGCTGACCTCGCCGACCGCATCCAGGCCGCGAGCAACGGCAACCCGGGCCCCCTCGCCGGGCGGCCCTGGTCTACGTCCAAGGGGGACCACGGCCCCAACGACCGCGTCTACACCAAGGGCTCGGCGGTGCTCCAGGCCCTGCGGATCTACCTCGGCGAGGACGCCTTCTGGGCGGGCATTCGGCGCTACACCCAAGGCCACGCCCACGGCCAGGTCGAGACGGAGGATCTGCGGCAGGCCATGGAGCAGGTCAGCGGCCGCCACCTGCGCTGGTTCTTTGACCAGTGGGTGCACCGCCCCGGCGCCCCGACGCTGAAGGCCTCGTCGAGCTGGTCCAAGGGGGAGCTGACCTTGAGCCTCAGCCAGACCCCGCCCGAGGGCGCGGAGCCCTTCGCGCTGCCGATGACCGTCGAGATCGGCACCAAGACGGGGACCGTCCGCCGCCAGATCCTCATGGACATCACCCAGGTGCGTGTCGTGATGCCGATGGAGGAGGCCCCGGAGTATGTCGCCTTCGACCCTGACGGCGGCCTGCCCCTGCGCTTGGAGGTGACGCAGACCCCGGCGATGTGGCTCAGCCAGCTCAAACGCTCCACCCCCTTCGCTAAGGTGCTCGCTGTCCGGGCCCTCGGCGGGCTCACGCCGACCCCGGAGATCACCGCGGCGCTCACCGAGCTGCTGAGGGATCCGAGCCTCGACATGGCCCTTGAGGCCGCCCACGCCTTGGGTGAGCGCCCCCACAAGGCCCACCACGACGCCTTGGCCGCCGTGGCGGCGGACGCCACCGCGCGCCTGGAGCTGCGCATCACCGCGACGAGCGAGCTGAGCCGCGCCCCCCACGACCCGGCCTTCGTCTCGGTCCTGGCGAAGATCGCCAAAGACGCCGCGAACCACCCCGATCTGCGCGCCGCGGCGCTCACCGCCCTGCGCGCCCACGACCGCGCCCAGGCCCGGAGCATCGCCCAGGCGGCGCTCCGCGGCAAACCGAGCCCCGGCGTGTCCAACCCCCTCGCCGAGGCCGCCCTCGACGTGCTCAGCCGCGTCGCGAACCCCGACGACCTCTCCACCACCCTGCGCTGGCTGAGCCCCCAGGCGACCGAGGACGCGCTCGGCTCGGCGATCTGGGCGAGCGTCACCTTGGCCGAGGCCGTCGAGGACCGCGAAGACCGCCAGGACGCCCGGGCCCAGGTCGCCCGGGCGATCGAGCCGCTCTTGCGCAGCCCCGACCTCAAGCTGCGCCGCCAGGCCGTCTCCGCGCTCGGCCAGGTCGGCGACGCCCAGGCCATGACGAGCCTCAAGGAGCGCGCGCTGGTCGAGACGGTGCCGTCCCTGCTCAACAGCATCGACGCCGCCATCCGCGACATCCAGCGCGCCCAGTGGGGTGCCGAGGAGCCCGAAGAGAGCGCCACCGAGGGCCGCCTCAAGGCCCTGGAGGAGCAGCTCGAGGCCCTGCAGGGTGAGCTGGAGGCGCTTGAGCGCCGCCGCTGAGCCTCAGCGCGGCGACTCAGACGCCCCGACGTAGACCGTGACCGGCGGTGCCTCGACGCCGTCCACGCTCAGGCTCAGGGTGTGGGCGCCGGGCGCAAGCGGCCAGCGCGCCGAGAACGGCGGGCCGACGCTCACCAAAGGCGCGCCGTCCACACGCCAGACCGCCTCCTTGGCGGTGCTGGGCGCGGCGGCGCGGAGCGGGATCGCCTGGTGCTCCGCGGGGCGATCCGACTCCAAGAAGAAGCTGAGGCTGTCGGTGGGGTAGACGATGGCCGGGGCCGAGCCCTTCATCGGCGCGTCCGGCCTCACGCAGGAGCGGTCCTCGGTAGGCCAGCGCGGCAGACCCGCCTCGGCGGCCCAAGCCTGGGCCTCGCTCGGCCAGCGCACGACGAGGGTCGGGGTGGCGTCGGGGCAGCCCTCGGCCAAGGCGCCGGCGCTGTCCAAGGGCACATGGACGTGCCAGGCGCAGGGCTCCTCGGGGGCGGTGCCGGGCAAAAATCGCTCCAGGCGGGCGCCGGGGCAGCTCGGGCCGACCAAGGCGCCGGAGAGCGGGCAGATCTCGCGGGCGACGAGGCCCCGGACCTTTGGGAGCTGGTCACGCTCGCCGCGCTGGGCGCGCTCGGCGATGGCGCGCAGCAGAGGGGCGGCGCCGGTGATGCCGCTGACCTCCCGCATCGGCGAGCCGTCGAAGTTGCCGACCCAGACGCCGATGACGAGCTCCCCGGTGATCCCGAAGGCCCAGTTGTCGCGCCAGCCGACGCTCGTGCCGGTCTTCGCGGCCATCTCAAACGCCGGCTCCAAGGCCGAGCCCAAGCCGAAGGCCCCGGCGCGGGCGCTGTCGTCGTCCAAGGCGTCCAAGATCAGCGCCGCGGCGCGGGCGTCCCCGACCTGGGCGCCGACGGGTCGGGGGTCGTCCACCCGGTACACGAGGGGCCGGGCCCGCCCGCCGCTCGCCAAGGCGAGGTAGGCCGCGGTGAGCTCATCGAGGCGCACCTCGGCGTCACCCAAGGCCAGGCCGAGGCCGTAGTGGTCCGGGCGCTCGTCGAGGGTGGTGAGGCCGAGGGCGCGCAGGCGGTGGTGTAAGGTCGCGACACCAACGGCCTCCAAGACCCGCACGGCGGGGATGTTGAGGCTGCGCGCCAGGGCCTCTCGGGCGAGGACCGGCCCGTGGTGGCGCTCGTCGTAGTTGGTGGGGGTCCAGGCGCCGTGGGTCGTCGTCCAGGTCTGGGGGAGGTCGAGGAGCGGCGACGCCAGGGTGATGTCCCGCCGCTCCAGGCCGAGCTGGTAAATGAAGGGCTTGAGCGCGCTCCCCGGGCTGCGCCGGGCCATGACCCCATCGACCTGCCCCCCTGGGCTGTCGAAGCCGACGGAGCCGACGTAGGCGAGCACCTCACCGCTGGCCCGATCGACGACGATGGCCGCGGCCTGGGAGACCGCCTGATCTCTGAGCCCCGCGACGACGCCCCGGGTGAGCGCCTCGACGTCCCGCTGGAGGCGCGCGTCGAGGGTGACCCGCAGCTCGCCGGGCGCGGGGTCGAGGCGGCGCACGAGGTGCCAGATCCCGCCCATCGGCGGCTCCCGGCGCAGGCCGAGGGGCTGCTCCAGGGCCGCGGCGTGCTCCTCGGCGTCGATGTGGCCGAGGGCCAACATCGTCGTGAGCACCCGGTCCCGGGCCGCCTTGGCCTCGGCCCGGTCGCGGAAGGGGTCCAAGGCGCCGGGGCGCCGGGGCAGCGCGGCGATGAGCGCGGCCTCGGCGACGGAGAGGGCCTCGGGGCGCTTGTCGTAGAGCGCCCGGGCCGCGGCGTCGACGCCATAGGCCACGCCCCCGAGGTAGACACGGTTGAGGTACTCGCTCAGCAGCTCCGCCTTGGTGAGGTGCAGCTCCAGGCGCAGAGCCCAGGCCGCCTCCCAGAGCTTGCCGACGAGGCCCGGTGGGCGGCTCCAGAGGGTGCGCACGAGCTGCTGGGTGAGGGTGCTGCCCCCCTGCACCACCGCTCCCGCCGAGAGGTTCGCCCAGGCGGCGCGCCCGATGGCTCGGAGATCGACGCCGTGGTGGGACATGAAGCGGCGGTCCTCGGCGGCGATGATCGCCAGGGCGAGGTTCTCCGGCGGCGCGGCCAGGGCGTCTCCCCGGGCGCGCTCAGGGGGCGGCCGCTCGCTGAGCAAGGCGCCGTGGCGGTCGAGCACACGGGCGCTCTCAACGACCGGCGGCAGCTCCGGCGGCGTCCCGAGCCAGGCCCCCGCGAGGCCCAGGCCGAGCCCGACGCAGAGGGCCAGCCCGCGCCCCAGGCGGCCCAAGCGGACGCTCACGGCGCCGTCGGGCTCGCCTGGGCCACCGGGGCGTGGCCGACGACGAAGCGCCCGGCCTCGGTGCGACCAAAGAGCTGGGGCCGGTACATGTCCTCAACGAGCGCCGCCGGGTAGCTGTAGTCGCCGGGGGTCGTGGCGCGGGCGAGGTAGGTGTAGACGTGAACACCCGCGGGCATCCAGTCGGCGTAGAGCGCCACGGCGTCATCCCGCAGCTCGCGGTGGTTGAACACCCAAGACGACCACTGCAGAGGCGCGTCGTCGTCACCGCCGCTGTCCCACCAGGTCGAGTAGCCGGAGTCCTCCGCCTCTTCGCCAAACGCCGAGGCCGTGGTCTTAAAGACGGTGTTCTCCGCCTCCAGGCCCGCGGGCAGGGGGTCCACGACGGCGACGTTCACGCGGTCAATGGGCGTCGTCACCGTGAGCGTGATCTCGACCAGCGCGCCCGGGGTGACCGCGCGGGCCGCGCCCTCCCCCTCCAGGAGCCGCAGGGTGCGTTTCACCGTGAAGCCCGCGTCCTCCGGGGGCATCTCGGCCATGGCGTACGACAGCCGAGCCTCGTAGTAGACCAGCCCATCGGCGCCGAAGCTCAAGGGGCCGTCCTGGAGCTGGCTCATCGGCACATTGGCCCGGGCCGAGGTGGCCGTGGGGCTGAAGCTGTGCTGGAGGAGCGAGGCGCCGCCGAGGGTCACCGTCGCCGTCCCCGGCGTGTCCTTCTCGCGGACGCGGACGTAGTCGGCCAAGGCCCCAAACGCCCGGGCCGTCGTGTAGGTGTTGGACCAGGCCTGGCCCCGGCGTGAGGCGACGAGGCCCCGGGCGAGGCGCTCGGCGAGGGCGTGGTCGGGGAAGGCCACCAAGATGGCCGAGAGCCCCGCGGCGGACGGCGCCTGATCACCGCCCCACAGCGCCGAGGCGCGGCTCTGATCGGGCTCGCGGAGCACGGCGGCGTCGGCCTCGACGAAGAGGCGACCCTCCAGGCGACGCAGCAGCTCCTCCGCGCGTTTGTCCTTGCCGCTCGTGCGGCTGATGGTCTCCAGGAGCTCCGCCGTCGCCTCCGTCGAGAGCATCGCCGAGTCCTTGTAGAGCCCGGCGTTGAAGCCCGCGTCGCCCTTCCCGAGCCGCGCGAGGCTCAAGGCCACCCGAGACTGGGCGCTGCGGAGCGTCTCGCGGCTCCACCAGGTCGGCGCGTGTTTGCCCGACAAGAACTGGCGCAAGAGCTGGACCGCGTCGTCCTTCACCGGCTGCCCGGCGCGCTGCAGCACCTCCAGGGCGTAGGCCGTCGCCAGGGGGGAGCGCTCCCGGCTGCCCGCCCAGTAGGTGTAGCCGCCTTGGGGGTGCTCAAAGGTGCGCAGCCGGGCGAGCCCCGCCTGGATACGCTCGTCGAGCTGGGCCTCGGTGTAGCGGCTGCCCACCTTGGGCCCGAGCTCTTTGGCGAGCAAGAGCGCGTAGAGCTTACTCGTCGTCTGCTCCAGGCAGCCGTGAGGGTAGTCCACGAGGTAGTCGAGCGCCGAGTCGGTGCCGACGAGCACCGTCGAGGCCACGAGCACGTCGAGGCCGCCCACCTCGGGCAGCGCCCCCGCAGGCCGGGTGATCTGCTCAGTGACGTGCCCCGCCCGGGCCACCCCCGTCGTCGAGACGACGTCGGCGGGCACGGGCCGGAGCACGGGGAGGGTGTGTACGACGGCGTCCTTGTCCCGGCCCGCGTCTACGGTGAAGGTGAACTTCGCCTCGCCGACGACGGGATCCAAGAGCGCGAAGGGCACCTCCACCGCGCCCATGGCGGGCACAGTGACGGTGACCGGCGAGCCCTTGAGCGTGAGCCCCGTGGCCTCGGCGGTCACGACGACCTCCCGCTCCTCCTCGCGGTTGTTGTGCACGACGACCCCGGCCATGGCCCGGTCCCCGACACGCAGCACCCGCGGCAGGGCCGGCCGCGCGATGAGCGGGCGGCTCACCCGGAGCTGGGCGTCATCGGCGCCGAAGCCGTCAGCGCCGTGGTGCACGACGGCCATGAGCTGGAAGGTCGTGAGGTTGTCGGGCAGGCGGAACGAGACGTCCACCTCACCGTCTTTGCCCGTGCGGAGGTCGGCGTTCCAGTACGGCGTCGTGATGAAGTCCTTTCGGACGAGGTTGGGGTCCGCGCCGCCGCCGCCGGGGTTGGCGCCTTTGACGAGGTACTCCGCCCGGCTCAGCACCCGGGTGCGGCTGTCGGCGACGGCCACACGCAGGGGGTGCAAGGCGTAGAAGGTGTCAAAGGGGTTCGGCACGGTGTAGCCCGTGAGGCTCAGCACGCCGTAGTCCACCGCGTAGAGCACGACCTGGGCGTCGGCGGCGGGCGCCCCGCCCCGGCGCGCCCGGACCTTCACCTTCACGGTGTCGCCGGGCTGGTAGACCTCGTTGTCGGAGAGCACCTCGACGGCCACGGCCCGGCCCGCCGGGCTCACCTTGAGCTGGGTGTAACCAAAGAACGCCTCGGGCACGCCGCCGCGGGGGTCCACCGCCGGGGGCGCGCCCTCGACGAGCACCACGCCGACGTAGACGTTGGGGACGGCGTCCTCACCCAAGGGGATCTGCACGGACTGGGCGGCGTCGGTGAGCTTGATCACCTGCCGGGTGAGCACACCCTCCCGCTCGACGCTCACCAGGGCGTGCAGACCCGGCTTCGGGGCCTTGATGAGCACGCTGGCGACGTCACCGGGGCTGTACTCCCGCTTGTCGGCGATGAGCTCGACCTGGTTTGATTCGCCCCGGGCCCAGGAGGCCCCGGCCCCAGCGACGTAGAGGCCGTCCTCACTCACCGCCTGGCGCCCCGCGGCGTCCCGGGCCTTGGCGGTGACGACGTAGTAGCCGCCGCTCGGCGGCGTGAACCGCACCGCGACGGGCTCATCGTCGCTGGAGACGGTCTGGAGATCGATGACCTCGTCCTTGGGCGTGCTCACCCAGGTCCAGCGGCCGTCCATGTCCTTCTGGCGCACGCTGTCCCAGGTGCGGCGGGCGATCTGGACCTCGACGGGCACGCCGTCTTGAGGTTTGCCGTCCGGGCTGACCGCGACCAAAGACACGGAGGTCTCTTCACCGGCCACGCCTAAGGAGCTGCGGGGGCGCAGGCCGAGGTAGACGTCGGAGGGGTGAACGACGACCTCGCGGCGGTTGGCGACGCGCTGCCGGGAGACGTCGGTGACGACGAGCTCGGCCTCCAGGCGGCGGGTGCGCGGGGCCTCGGTGGGCGGGACGGTCAGCTCGACGAGCAAGGCGCCGTCGTCGTTGAGCACCCCCTCCCCGCTGCGCAGGGTCTCCGTGGGGTCGTAGCCGCCCTGCCAGAACGCCCGGGCCTCGCTGGCGCCGAAGCGGTACTCCTCATAGCCGGGGATGTTCGGCTCCATCGTCGTCGAGACGACGGTGTACTTCGCCTTCGCGCCCTTGAGCGGCGCGCCGAACAGAGTGCGGGCCTGGCCGTTGAGGCGTAAGGTCTCCCCGGCGATGAGCGCGTCGGGGCCCGCGATGTCCACCCGGAACTCCGGGGCGCGGTAGGCGTAGACCGGCACATCGACGTAGGCGCTGCGCTCTTGGCCGTCCGCGCTCACCTCGACCCGGCAGCTCCCGCCGCCAAGCGGCATCTCTTTGGGGAGCTGCACGTCGAAGGCGCCCATCCCCGCGCTGAGCGTGCCTTCGCCTTGGGCGTAGTCGGCGCCGCGCACGTCGCTGCAGGCCCAGGTGTACTCGCCTTGCTCGGGCACGCTGAGCCCCGTCGCCGTGGCGAGGCGCGCGGAGAAGGCGACGTGGGCGGCCTCCCCCGGGCGGTACACGCCGCGGTCGGCGAAGCTGAACAGGCGCAGCTCAGCGGCCTGGTTGGGCTGGTCGTAGCTCACGCCGTAGCGCCAGAGGTTGACGTCGTCGTTGTCCAAAGAGACGACGGTGAGCGCCCCCGCGCCGCTCTTGACCACGGCGAAGAGGCCCTGGGACCAGCGGGACCAGTCCGGCGGCAGCTCAAAGCGCGCGTCGATGAGCGCGTCGGCGCCGGGGCCCTGCTCAAAGAGCTTCACGCCGCGGTCACCGCCGGTGAACACCGCCAGAGACGCCCCGGCCTCGGGCGCGCCGGTGGAGAGGCTCGTCGTCCAGACCGTCGCGCCCTCGGGGCCGAGCTTCACCGTCGCGCCGAGGTCCGTGACCTGCAGCGTCGCGGTGTGCACATAAGGCTCCTCGTTCCAGCCGACGTACTCCGGCGACCAGACCTCAACGCGCAGGAGGCCCTTGCCATCGACGAGGAAGGGCCGGAGGTCGAGCTTGTCGATGTGAACGGCGTCGTCGAGCGCACGATCGGAGAACAGCGCGATCTGCGTGGCCTCGTTGTACGGCGCGGCGCTGGGGGGATCGGCGTAGCCCTGGGCCGCGGGGCCGACGAGGTCCGCCACACGCAGGCGGGTGACCTTCGCGTAGAGCGTGCGCAGGTTCCGGCTGCGCAGCGGCAGCTCCGGGGGGTTGTTCGCCGGGTAGACCTGGGTGCCCTCCGGCGCGTGCACCATCGGCGCGTAGTGCCCCGTGGTGAAGGTCCAAGACGTCGGCGTCGTCGTCTTCTGGCCGTAGGTGTCGGTGACCCCCGCCGCGACGGTGACGGTGTAGGTGGTCATCGGGGCGAGGCGCAGGCCGTGGTACCAGCTGCTCGACGTGTAGCCCTCGGCGGGCCGGAAGCCGTCCGGCGGCGCGGGGGTGATGGTCAGGCGCTTGTTGATCTCTTCGCCGTCGGTGCTCGTGGCCAAGGAGAGGCGGATGGCCGAGTAAGGGTCCACGGCGTCGCCCGTCGGCCCCTCGACCGCGACCTTCGCGGGCGGGATGGTGCGCAGCTTGACCACGGTGTCTGCGGCGAGGCCCAAGGTGCCCTCCGCGCCCCGGGTGCCCTCGGGCAAGGTGAAGGTGTAGGCCGTGTCCTTCTGCAGAGGCGCGCGCACCTCGACGGCGCGGCGGAGGTCGTCGGGCAGGCGGCGCGGGTCGTCGTCTTTTTTGGTGACCGCGGAGACCTTCACCGCCAGGGGCCCGCCGCGCTCGGGGCGCACCACGAGGGCCGCCTGAATCACCGCGGGGTCGACGGGCTGGTTGAAGATGAGGGTGACTGGGGCGTCGGGCGCCAAGGCGTCGCTGCCTTCGCCGGGATCGCTGCGCTTGAGGGCCGGGCGCTCCGTCGTGAAGCGGAAGGTGAGCGCCTGGCTGAGCGTCGAGCCGTCCACGGCGGCGACGCCGGCCGGCACCGTACAGACGAGCTCGCTGGCGTTGGGGAACGCGCCGCTCGTCGGCAACCAGACCGCCGTAGAGGTGCCCGCCCAGCGGGCGCGGCCCTCGACGTTGGGGCCGCAGGTGAGCGGCGGGGTGGCGCCGTCGAGGGCGCTGAGCGGAACCATCGGCCGGTCAAAGACGACGACGGCCTGCTCCACGTCGGTCTGGGGGCCCTGGGGGCCGACGAGCACGGGCACGACGCCCTCTCCGGCCGTGTAGCCCTCGGGCGGGCTGAGGAGCCCAGCGCGCAGGGGGCGGGCGTCGTCAGCGCCGCCCTCCGCCGAGGCCAAGGTGGTCGGCGCGCCCTGAATCACGAGGGACGCCAGCTCAGCGTTCACGCCAGCCCCGTCCCGATCCCCACACGCGAGCGCCATGAGCAAGAGCATCATCGCCAGACTCCTTCTAGCCCCCTGCCCTATCCTCACGCTTCAACCCCGGCCAATCGATCATCGCCCCCGTCAGTCAAGGGATGGCCCGTCGTGGCTGAGGTATGCTGGAGGCCACGCACAGGAAGGCGCCCATGCTCGACAACCGCCCTCGCCTGCTCTCCGTCGGGTGCGCCAACCCCCCGGACAGCTACTCCCAAGAGGACCTCCTGGCGCGTTTCCCGGTGCCCGATCCCGAGATCCGCGCCATCTTCCGGTCCGCGCACATCCAGAAGCGCCACCTCTACCTGCCCCCAGCGGACAAGAACAACGCGCCGTCCGAGACCCAAGGTGAGCTCCTCAAGAAGCACCTCAAGGGCGCCTTGGAGATCGGCCCCCAGGCCATCGCCGCGTGCCTGGCGCCGCTCGGCCTCACCCCACGGGACATCGACTACCTCGCCGTGGTCACCACGACAGGCTTCTTGGCGCCTGGGCTCTCGGCCCACATCATCAAACACGCGGGCTTCCGTGAGGACTGCTCGCGGCTCGACGTCGTCGGCATGGGCTGCAACGCCGGGCTCAACGGCCTCAACCCCGTGGCGAGCTGGGCCATGGCGAACCCCGGCCGCACGGCGATGATGCTCTGCGTCGAGATCTGCTCCGCCGCGTATGTCTTCGACCGCACCATGCGCACGGCCATCGTGAACAGCCTCTTCGGGGACGGCGCCGCCGCCCTGGTCGTGCGCGCGGACCCCAACGACGAGCGCCGCTTCGCCCCGCGGGTGCTCGCCTTCAACAGCCAGCTCATCCCTTCAGCCATCGGCGCGATGCGCTACGACTGGGACGAAGAGGCCCACAAGTTCAGCTTTTTCTTGGACCGCGACATCCCCTACGTCGTCGGCGCCTTCGCCGAGCGCCCGGTGAACCGGCTCTTGGCCTCCTTCGGCCTCAAGCGCCGGGACATCGCGCACTGGATCGTGCACTCCGGCGGGAAGAAGGTGGTGGACGCGATCAAGTACAACATCGGCATCACCGAGCACGACGTGCGGCACACCTCGTCGGTGCTGCGGGACTTCGGCAACCTCAGCTCAGCCAGCTTCTTGTTCTCGTTCAAGCGGCTCTTAGACGAAGGGGAGGTCCGCCGCGGCGACTTTATGGTCATGATGACGATGGGGCCGGGATCGACGGTGGAGACGGCGCTGCTCCGCTGGTGAGCGGCAGAGCCTGTTGTTGACCGCGTCTTGACGATCGCCGGGTGTACCCTGAGCGGAGCATGACGCTCCCCCTGCTTCAGTGGTGGCCGCTCCTGGCGGGACCGCTCCTTATCGCCGCTGTCGCCCCGCGCGACGCTGGGGCGGCCGCGCCGTGGCGCACCGGCCCCGAGCTCGCCCGGGCGACGCTCTGCGGCGCGCTCGTCGCGGGCTTGAGCGGCCTCTGGCTCGTGCGGTTCACCTACCCGGTGAAGCCCTGGATGGCGTCGGACTTCTACGAGTACTGCGCGACCGTCGGCGCCGTCCGCGACCACACCACCGGGCTCATCTCCGCCCAGCGTTCGGTGTTCACGGCTCTGCCCTCGGCCTGGCTCTCGGAGCACCTCGGGCTCGTCGACGGCATGGGCGTCGCGGCGATCTTGTCGATGTTTGTGCTGGGCCTGAGCCTCTACCTCTGGGGGCGGGCCTTAGGCGGGGTGAGCGCCGGGCTGCTCACGGCTTTGGTCGGCCCAGCCTTCCCGCCGCTCGTCGCCCTCTCCCGAAACCTCTCGTTCTACCCGGAGAGCACAGCGATCTTCACCTTCGGCGCGGCCTGCGGCGCCTTGGCCCTCCGTTACCGCACCGCCCCGGCCATCGCCGCCGGGGCCATCGGCGCTGGGCTCTGCTTCTTGGTAGACCCACGCGGCCTCTTTTTTGGCCTGCCCGTGCTCTGCGCCACGCTCCTCGCCGCGCTCTGGAACCACCCCCGCCGCTGGCCGTTGAACCTGGCGATCTTCGCGGGGCTGACGGCCTTTGCCTGGTTCTTGGGCAAGTGGGCTTACGCCAACGCGCACTCCTTGGAGGGCACGATGGACCTCCGGATGCGTATCCAAGACCGCGGCCTCAACACCGAGGCGCTCCGCCCTCCGTTCATGGCCTACAACCAGTACATCTGGGGCCGGTCCGACCCCTTGGGCATCCCCAACACCGTGCGCTGGACGCTGGAGGAGAGCCTCGCGGTGCCCAAGACGACCATCGACGAGCAGACCCTTCGGAACATCAAGAACATGCTCACCCCGTGGCTGGACGGGCTCCTGGCCTTGGGGGCGGTGACGCTCCTCGGGCTCACCCGGGGCCCGGAGCGCCTCGCCCGGCTCTTCGCGCTCATCGCCGGGGTGGTGCCCTTCGCCGCGGCGCTCTCCGGCGCGATCACCGTGCAGTTCGCCCGACCCCACTACCTCGCGAACGCCTTGCCCTTCTTCCCGCTGCTGGTCGGCCTCGGCGTCGGGACCTTGATGAGCCTGCCCTCCCCAATCTTTGGCGCGGCCCCCGCCGAGGGGCCCCGGGCCTGGGTGCGCCCCATCGCGGCCTTTATCCTTGGCCTCGTCTTGACCTTAGGCGGCGTGCCGAGCCCGCTCTCGCCCACGGCGGAGTGGCGGGAGCCCTTCCCCCAGGCCGACGACGACATCCGCTCCGCCGTCCGCCAGGCCAGCGCGGGGACTGCCGGGGAGCTCGACGCGATGCGGGCGGGCTGCGTGACGGCCTTGATGGCCGACATCGACGCGGGGCGTCCGGTCGGCGGCGCGCTGTTCGGCAGCGTCGCGCCCTGAGCCCCGGCGTGTAAGATTGCCCAGGCTGGGAGCGCGCTCTGCTGAACGCTGGTGACATCGTCGAGGGACGCTACGTCGTTGAGGCCGTGCTCGGGCAAGGGGCGATGGCCTCGGTGTACCGCGTTCGCCACCTCGCCTTGGGGAGCCCCCACGCGCTCAAGGTGCTGAACGCTGAGCTCGCCCAGGACGCCGACCTGCGGGAGCGGTTCCTCGCCGAGGGGCGCATCCAGGCCCAGCTCCGGCACCCCCACATCGTCGCGGTGACCGACATCGCCACGGACCCGGTGCCGGGCCTCGTCATGGAGCTCGTGGACGGGGAGACCCTTGAGGACCATCTCCGCGCCCAGGCCCAGCCCCTGGCCATCGACGTCATCGTGCAGATCCTCGGGCCCGTGCTCGACGCCGTCGGGGAGGCCCACCGCCACGGCATCGTGCACCGCGACCTCAAGCCCGCGAACATCCTGCTGGGCCGCACGAGCCGGGGCAAGCTCCGCCCTGTCGTGGCGGACTTCGGCATCGCCAAGGTGATCAGCGACCACCTCCAGACCGGGCGAAAGGCCACACGCACCGGGGTTCGGGTAGGCACCCTGCTCTACATGAGCCCCGAGCAGGTGCGCGGCGAGGCGAACCTCGACGCCCGCTCGGACGTGTTCGCCCTGGGCGCCATCCTCTACGAGCTCGTGACCGGCCGGGTCGCCTTCGACGCGCCGAGCGAGTACGACGCGATGAAGAACATCGTGGAGGGCCGGTTTTTGCCCCCCACCCGCGGCCTCGGCCCCGTCGATCCCGTGCTCGACGCCTGCATCCGCAAGGCCCTGGCCATCCGCCCCGAGGAGCGTTTCCCCGACTGCGCCGCCTTCGCCAAGCTGCTCGTCCAGGCCGGCCAGGCGAACGTCGCCCTGCCCCAGCGACCGAGCGCGAGCATGGTCGCCACCCAGCGCCCAGAGCCCGCCGTCTCTACGGCGCCTCGCCGCGCCGTGCTGGAGTCCGCGCCGCCCCCGATGGCCAAGGCGCCGATCCCGCCCCCGCTCCCGCCGAGCGCGCCCGCGGCGCTCCAACAAGCCCGGGATCAGGTCAACTGGCTGCGCATCGACGACGCCAGCCGCCAGGGCACCCGCGCCCTGCTCCTGTCGATCGTCGGCTTCTGCTGCTGCCCGCTGATCGGGCACCTCGCCGCGGTGCTCATGGCGGCGGACTCGCGCCGGGTGTACATCGACGAGGGTGTGTACGGGCATGGCCGCTGGAAGGCGGACTTCGCCTATCTTATCGGATGGATCGGCCTCCTGAGCACGCTGCTCGCCGTGCTGACGTACTGGTTTTCCAAGTAGGGCTGGGCGGCCCCTCCCGTCGGGGGCCGTGACATGCTACCCGACGGATTGACGCGCGGAGGCGCCATGAACTGCCCTCGATGCCAACACCCGAACCCTGACGGCGAGCGCTACTGCGAGATCTGCGGCTTCGACCTCAGCGGCGTGGCGATCGCGCCCCGCGCCCCGGTCCCGCCGCCCCCGCCGCAGCCCGCCGTCCCCAACCCCCACGCCAAGCGCCGCACGCTCTACGACC